>JBAXSN010000114.1:0-11016 GCA_037130675.1 Verrucomicrobiota bacterium | reverse complement strand
GAGCACTTCCTTGCCAAGGAAGACGTCGCGAGTTCGAGTCTCGTCACCCGCTCCAACCATCTCAGTCTGACGAGCTTTTAAGAGCATGGTGTGCCGTGTCTCTTTAAGCTGCGGCACAGCAAAAACGTTAAAACGCTGATCGCCCAAGCGCACCGGAGCGGAGCGGAATGGGAAAATGCCGGCCAGGGGTCGGAAGTGCTCGAATCGACTTTGAGGCTCACCGGGTGGAACCGCTCACGCCGAGTCGTCTTGGTGCGCGAAAAGCCCGCACTTGCCCCAATCGGTGAACAGGCCCGCCGCCGTCGGGATCATCTCCCAGGCGAACTCTTGCCGACCGCCAAGGGGTGGAAAAGCGCACCAGCGCCTTGGGCGGGCAAAATCGCGGTGCTCGTGACTACTCTCGATCCGAAAGCGCCGCCACAGCGCCCTTGGATTCCTATCACCTGTGGCGTTCGAGAAACAGTTCAACAATAACTAACCTTTTTCTGTCCGCGTTTTCGGCTCGACTTCACGTTCTCGCGAATCTGGTAGATCAGTCCGAAAGGAAACCGGTGGGTTCGGCAGCGGCGAGTCCGGCGTGAGAGCTTACGCCACGCTTCAGGGGTGGCTACAATTCGCGCCACCGCCGCTTCCACTTCATCGAGGAACTGTGAACTCAAACCGTTCTCGGCGGTTTCGTAATACAACAGCGCTTCGCGCAGTTCCTGAAGCGCAGCCGACGTGAAACGATGATCTTGAATCGCGGCAAGAGTCATGTCCAAAGCTTCCAATGAAGCCGCCTCACAGTCAAGCGGCTTGGCGCTCGCCTCAGGACCGAAGCGGCAGGGATGCCGCTTCTACCACCCCCTCGTTCCCCAAGCTCCAGCTTCCCCTGCGGAGCGAAGCGACGTGGACCACCACCAGCTTGGATGGCTGAAATTCGACACCAAACCCTGATTTCTGGACAAACATTACGTTGCTTGGGCCGGGTTTCTCGTGTATTTTATGCCGTTTTGAGGGGTGGAATGGCCAAAAAATGCACTTGGGCGAATTTATTCGCTCTTTAAACGCACACAGACCTTGCCCCGGTCGTGTCGGATGTGCATTACTTTCCGCCCGCGAAAATTTTAATTGAACGAAAAGATGCACAAATCCGGACTTCCACCGAAGCAAGGCCTATACGACCCGCAGTTCGAGCATGACGCCTGTGGCGTCGGCTTCGTCGTGAACATGAAAGGGAAGAAGTCCCAGGAGATCGTTCAGCAGGCGTTGACGATCCTGGTGAACCTCGACCATCGCGGCGCGTGCGGCTGCGAAGCGAATACTGGCGACGGCGCGGGCATCCTCGTTCAGACGCCGGATAAATTCCTCAGGAAAGTCACGGCTCCGCTGGGCATCACTCTTCCCGAGCTGGGCGCCTATGGCGTCGGCATGCTCTTTGACTCCCCGGATGCGGGTGTCCGCATTGTAAGCGAGACGCTTTTCAGCAATATCGTGGCCGAAGAAGGCCAGGTGCTCCTCGGTTGGCGCGACGTGCCGACCAACAATTCCACGCTTGGGGATACCGCGAAAGCCGCGGAACCGGCGATGCGCCAGGTGTTCATCGGCAAGGGCGCGAACTGCCCGAACGAAGCCGCCTTCGAGCGGAAGCTTTATGTGATCCGCAAGCGGGCCGCCAACGAGATCCGCAGCACGGCTCATAACGAGCATTGGTATGTCTCGAGCATGTCGTGCCGGACGATGATCTATAAAGGGATGCTCATGCCGGCTCAGGTCGGCGAGTATTTCCCCGATCTGGCAGATCCCGATCTGGAATCGGCGCTGGCGCTGGTGCATTCGCGCTTCAGCACGAACACGTTCCCGAACTGGGAGCGTTCCCATCCGTTCCGCTACATCGCCCACAACGGCGAAATCAACACGCTCCGCGGCAACATCGGCTGGCTGCACGCCCGCCAATCGCTCTTCGCCAGCGATCTTTTCGGCGACGACATTAAGAAGATTCTTCCGATCATCGGCGCCAACGGCTCCGACTCGTCGATGTTCGACAATTGTTTGGAACTGCTCGTGATGGCTGGCCGCCCGCTGCCGCACGCGATCATGATGATGATCCCCGAGCCGTGGACGGCTCACGAGTCGATGAGCGACGAAATGAAGGCGTTCTACGAGTACCACTCGTGCCTCATGGAGCCTTGGGATGGCCCGGCTTCCATCGCGTTTACCGATGGCAAATGCATCGGCGCGGTGCTCGACCGCAATGGCTTGCGTCCGTCGCGTTACTATGTGACCAAAGACGATTTGGTCATCATGGCTTCCGAAGCCGGCGTGTTGCCGATCGAGCCCGAACGCATCGCCCGCAAGGGCCGCCTCCAGCCGGGACGCATGTTCCTGGTGGACATGGAAAAGGGCCGCATCGTCGCCGACGAGGAAATCAAAGAAGAGATCGTCAAGGCCAAGCCGTATCGCGAATGGCTCGACAAGCACATGGTCGAACTCGCCGATGTGAAGGACGCGCCCGCCTTGCCGGAGCCGGATCACAAGACGGTGCTCACCCGCCAGCAAGCTTTTGGCTACACGTTCGAGGAGCTCCGCATGCTGATGGTTCCGATGGCGCGCGACGGCGTGGAAGCCGTCGGTTCCATGGGCACCGATACGCCGCTTGCGATTCTCTCCAATCGCCCGCACCCGCTCTACGACTACTTCAAGCAACTTTTCGCGCAGGTCACCAATCCGCCGATCGACTGTATCCGCGAGGAAATCGTAACCTCCACGGAGACCACCATCGGCTCCGAGCGCAATCTGCTCATGCCCGAGCCGGAAAGCTGCCACTTGATCGAGCTGAAGTCGCCGATCCTTACCAATGAAGAATTGGCGAAGCTTGAGCACATCAGCCAGGGCGAGTTCAAGTCGGTCAAGCTCCCCATTCTCTTCAGCCCGAAGGGCGATCACGAGCAAGCCGCCCGTGCGCTGGAACGTGCGATGGACGAGCTTTGCGCCCAGGCCAGCCGGGCGATCATCGAAGGGGTGAACCTTATCATTCTGTCGGATCGCGGCGTGGACAAAGACAACGCGCCGATCCCCTCGCTGCTCGCGGTCGCGGGCCTGCACCATCATTTGATTCGCGAAGGTTCGCGCACCCGGGTTGGCATCGTGCTGGAGTCGGGCGAACCGCGCCAGGTCCACCACTACTCGCTGCTGCTCGGCTACGGCTGCGGCGCGATCAATCCGTATGTGGCGTATGAGACCATCGACGACATGATCCGCCAGGGTCTGCTGGTCAACACCGACCACAAGACCGCCTGCAAGAATTACACCAAGGCCGCGACCAAGGGCGTCATCAAGGTCGCCTCGAAGATGGGCATTTCGACCATCCAGAGCTATCGCGGCGCGCAGATTTTCGAAGCGGTCGGAATCAACCGCGAGATCATCGACAAATACTTCACCTGGACGGCTTCGCGCATCGAAGGCGCCGGGATGGAAGTGATCGCCGGGGAAGTGCTGATGCGCCACAAAATCGCTTTCCCTGAGCGCCCGGTGGACGGGGCGACACTCGATTCCGGTGGCGAATACCAGTGGCGCGAAGACGGCGAGCCGCATCTTTTTAACCCGCTGACGATCCACACCTTGCAGAAGGCGGTCCGTGGCGACAGCTACGAGGCGTTCAAGCAATACGCCGCGCTGGTCAACGAACAGGGCAAGGAACTCTATACCCTGCGCGGGCTTTTCGATCTGAAGCCGACCACCGCGATTCCGCTCGATGAAGTCGAGCCGATCGAGGAGATCATGAAGCGCTTCAAAACCGGCGCGATGTCTTACGGGTCCATCTCGAAGGAAGCGCACGAAGCGCTGGCCATCGCGATGAACCGCATCGGGGGCCGCTCCAATACAGGCGAAGGCGGCGAAGATCCCGAACGCTTTATCCCAATGGCGAATGGCGACTCGAAGATGAGCGCCATCAAGCAGGTCGCTTCCGGTCGGTTCGGCGTGACCTCGCACTACCTGACCAACGCCAAGGAAATCCAAATCAAGATGGCCCAGGGCGCGAAGCCCGGTGAGGGCGGCCAGCTTCCCGGCTCGAAAGTGTATCCATGGGTGGCCAAGACCCGGCACTCGACTCCGGGGGTCGGCCTCATCTCGCCGCCTCCGCACCACGACATCTACTCCATCGAAGATCTCGCGGAGCTGATTCACGATCTGAAGAACGCCAACCGCGCCGCGCGCGTCAGCGTGAAGCTGGTGTCGGAAGTGGGCGTTGGGACCATCGCAGCCGGCGTGGCCAAAGCCCATGCCGACGTGGTGCTCATCAGCGGCTTCGACGGCGGCACCGGCGCCTCCCCGCAAACCAGCACCAAGCACGCGGGTCTCCCGTGGGAACTCGGCCTGGCCGAAACCCATCAGACCCTGGTGCTCAATAATCTCCGCAGCCGCATCGCGGTGGAAACCGACGGCCAGCTCAAGACCGGCCGCGACGTCGTTATCGCCGCGCTGCTCGGAGCCGAGGAATTCGGCTTCGCCACGGCCCCGTTGGTGACCCTCGGGTGCATCATGATGCGCGTCTGCCATCTGAATACCTGCCCGGTGGGCGTTGCCACGCAGAACCCTGAACTGCGCAAGCGGTTCACCGGCGACCCGGCGCACACCGTGAACTTCATGCGCTTTGTCGCCATGGAAGTTCGCGAGCTGATGGCGCAACTCGGTTTCCGCACGCTCAATGAACTGGTCGGGCGCACCGATCTCATCGAGGCGAAGAAAGCCGTCGAACATTGGAAAGCCAAGGGAGTCGATCTCTCCGCCATTCTGTACCAGCCGAAAGCCGGTCCGGAAGTCGGGCGTTACTGCCAGATCACCCAGGACCATGGTCTCGACAAGTCGATGGATATCACCACGCTGCTCGACCTGTGCAAACCGGCCATCGAAAAGGGCGAAAAAGTCTGCGCCAAGCTGCCCATCCGCAACGTCAACCGCGTGGTCGGCACGATCCTCGGCAATGAGATCACCAAACGCCACGGCGCGGCCGGATTGCCCGCCGACACGGTGCATCTGCACTTCAACGGTTCGGCAGGCCAGAGCTTCGGCGCGTTTGTGCCAAAGGGCGTCACGCTCGAACTCGAAGGCGACGCGAACGATTACCTCGGCAAGGGGCTTTCCGGCGGCAAGATCATTCTCTACCCCGCCGTCGGTTCCACGTTTAACGCCGAAGAAAACATCATCACCGGCAACGTCGCCCTTTACGGCGCGACCAACGGCGAGGCTTATATCCGCGGCATGGCTGGGGAACGCTTCTGCGTCCGCAACTCCGGCGTCAACACCGTGGTTGAAGGCGTGGGCGATCACGGTTGCGAATACATGACCGGCGGCAAGGTGGTGGTGCTCGGCTCGACCGGACGCAACTTCGCAGCCGGCATGAGCGGCGGCGTCGCTTATGTGCTCGATGAAGCGGGTCTCTTCCCCAGCCGTTGCAACCAGCAGATGGTCGGCTTGGAAAAAATGGAAGGCGACGAAATCGAAGAAGTCCGCCAGATGATCAGCCGGCATGCCGAATACACCAAGAGCCAGCGCGCCTTCCAAGTGCTCGCCCTCTGGGATGAGTTGGCGCCGAAGTTCGTCAAAGTCATGCCGAAAGATTACAAGCGCGTCATTGCCGCCATTAAAAAGGCGGAGGAAGCCGGCATGACCGGGGACGAAGCCCTCAACGCGGCGTTTGAAGCCAACTCCCGCGACGTCGCCCGGGTCGGCGGCGGCTAGAGAGTAACACCAAGCATTTTTAGAAACCCCGGAGTCGATCTTAACATACAACCACCATGGGTAAGCCCACAGGATTCCTCGAATATATCCGCGAACTGCCGCTGGACCGTCCGGCGATGGAGCGCATTCACGACTGGAATGAGTTCCATCAGCACATGGACGAGAAAGACTTGCGCACGCAGGCTTCCCGTTGCATGGACTGCGGCATTCCATACTGCCACACTGGAAGGCTGATCAGCGGCATGGCCAGTGGCTGCCCGATCAACAATCTGATCCCCGAGTGGAACGACCTGATCTACCGTGGCCTCTGGAAGGAAGCGTTGGAGCGTCTGCACAAGACCAACAACTTCCCCGATTTCACCGGTCGCGTCTGCCCCGCTCCGTGCGAAGGCTCGTGCACGGTCGGCCTGAACGGCGCCCCAGTCACGATCAAGAACATCGAGGTCTCGATCATCGACAAAGGCTGGAAGGAAGGCTGGGTCACTCCTCAGGCTCCGAAGGTTCGCACCGGCAAGAAGGTCGCGGTCATCGGTTCCGGCCCCGCCGGACTTTGCGCCGCCGCGCAGTTGAACAAAGCCGGGCACACCGTCACCGTTTTCGAACGTGCCGATCGTCCGGGCGGCCTGCTCATGTATGGCATTCCGAACATGAAGCTCGACAAGAACGAAGTCGTGTTGCGCCGCATCCAGCAGTTGGAAGCCGAAGGCGTCACGTTCGTTTGCAACACGGAAGTCGGGAAGAATTATCCGACCGAAAAACTCCTCGCCGAGTTCGACGCCGTGGCGCTTTGCACCGGCGCGACCAAGCCTCGCGATCTCCCGATCGAAGGCCGGCAGTTTGGTGGAATCCACATGGCGATGGAATTCCTGCACACCAACACCAAGGCGCTGCTCGACAAGACGGATAGCGCCATCTGTGCCGCCGGAAAAGACGTGATCGTCATTGGCGGTGGCGACACCGGCACCGACTGCGTCGGCACTTCCATCCGGCACGGCTGCAAGAGCGTGACCCAGGTGGAAATCATGCCCAAGCCTCCGCTTGAGCGCGCCGCCGACAATCCGTGGCCCGAATGGCCCAAGATTTTCCGCACCGACTACGGCCAGGAAGAAGCAGCCGCCAAGTTCGGCGCCGATCCCCGCGTATTCCTCACCACCGCCAAGCGCTTCATCGGCGACGAGAACGGCCGGGTGAAAGAAGTTCACCTTGTCCAGATCGAGTGGAAGAAGAACGACAAAGGCCAGTTTGTGCCGCAGGAAGTTGCAGGGTCCGACAAAATCGTTCCCGCGCAACTCGTGTTGCTCGCCCTCGGATTCCTCGGGCCGGAACAGCCGTTGCTCGAAACGCTCGGCGTCGAGCGCGATGCCCGCAGCAACGTCAAAGCCGAATTCGAGAGCTACACGACCAACGTCCCGAAAGTCTTCGCAGCCGGCGATTGCCGTCGCGGCCAGAGCCTGGTGGTCTGGGCCTTCAACGAAGGCCGCGGACTCGCCCGCGAAGTGGACCGTTTCCTGATGGGCGAAACGCAACTGCCGTAAGGCGGGGATAGGTGGGCGCAGAATCCCCATAATTCCCATGCTTTCCATCAATTCCCATGGGGGTTATGGGAAACATGGGAATTATGGGAGAAAAGCTCTCAGTACCCCGTGTCGCCCACAACGAGATGCACCACGCCCGCGGGGTCGGTGATAAAGAACCCGTCGAAATCCTCCGGCAGCGCTTCTATCTCATCCCGGCGGGCTACTCCGTGGTTTTTCAGGTACCGGGCAGCGGCCTCGGTATCGTTGGTCTCGACCTCCAGCCAAACGTCGGCCTTTGAGAGTTGCGGGGCCTTGTCCACCCAGAGCCGCATCGGTCCAAACTGGAAGATGCATCCTTCGGGTTCTTCCTCGACCAGCGGCAGCCCGAGCGTGTCGCGATAAAACGCGACCGTGGCCGGATACTGGTGCAGAGGGACTTTGATGGCGATGTTGAGTCCGCCAGAGAAACTCGGGTTCGAGATGTTCGCGACCATGACAGGTTAAAGATGAACGAAAATTGCGCGCAGGAAAGGAGGAAAACCCCCGATTCCGAATTCAACGCGCGGCTCAATGGCTGCTTCCTTACGCGAACTCAGCCGCCGTTTTCCGCATGCGGCAGACCACGCGATCCCGCCCCATGACTTCGAGCATGTGATAAAGGCTCGGCCCTACGGAGCGTCCGCTGACGGCCACGCGGGTGGGGTGGATCAGTTCGCCCGTCTTACAGCCGAGTTCCTGCGCGGTCGCCTTGAGCGTGGATTCGATGGCTTCGAGGCTCCAGCTTTCCAACGCCTCAAACTTCGCGGCCAGCGCGGTGAGTTTATCCGCCGCGCCGGGCTTGCGAAGGGTCTTCTCCACCGCCTCCGGATCAAGCGCCACTTCTTCGGTGAAGAAATAGCTGATCCAGTTGGGAACTTCGTTCAGGTGCTTGATCTTCTCTTTAACAATGGCGAGCACCGGCTTGAGCGCCTCTTCGGTGCCGTAGTTGATCCCGGCCTTCTGAATAAATGGCAGGCTCAATTCGGTGAACCGGTCGAGGCTCATCTGGACCAGGTGCTGGCCGTTGATCCAGTAGCATTTGTCGAGATCGAACGAAGCGTTGCGCCGATTGATCTTCGGCAAATCAAACAGGGCAACGATTTCGCTGATGTCGAGGACCTCGCGGTTGTCCTTCGGCGACCAGCCGAGCAGGCAGAGATAGTTGCGGACCGCTTCCGGGGCGTATCCCTGTTCGATGTACCCGGCGATGGCCGCGCCCTGATCGCGCTTGCTCATCTTGGAACCGTCCCGGTTGAGGATCAGCGGGATATGGGCGAACAGCGGCGGCTGGGCCCCGAGCGCCTGATAAAGCTCGATGTGCTTGGGCGTATTGGAAAGGTGATCCTCGCCGCGGATCACATGGGTGATCTTCATTTCGAGATCGTCCACGACATTGACGAAATGGAAGATCCAGCCGCCATCGGGTCGGCGGATGGTGATGTCGGGATGCGTCAGCGGACTGGTGAGATCGAATTCGATGTGTCCGCAAACGAGGTCATCGAGCACGACCACCTTGCGCTGCGAGCGGAATCGCCAGGCGCCGTTGTCCTCGTAGAGGTGCCCGGCGTCCTTGAGTTGATTGAAGTAGCGGAGGTAAACCTCTTCGCGTTCGCTCTGAAAATAAGGGCCGTATTCGCCGCCCTTGAACGGACCCTCGTCCCAGTCGAGTCCCAACCAGCTCAAGCCGTCATAGATCGCCTGCGTGGCTTCCTGGGTATTGCGGGCCTTGTCGGTGTCCTCGATCCGCAGCACGAACGTCCCCCCGGTGTGCCGGGCATAAAGCCAGTTGAAAAGGGCGGTGCGAGCCCCTCCCACATGCAGGTAACCGGTGGGCGATGGCGCGAAGCGAACACGAACGTTGGAACTCATAAGAACCGGCAATCTTGCACACTGCCCCGGTGCTTTTCTAGTAAATTGAAGAATCCAGTGAAGATTCGTGGGCGCGCAGTCTGCTAATCCAACTCCACCTCGCCGCGCTGCCCGCTCCGGCCTGCCACCAGGTCGCAGATGCCGCGCCGCTTGGCCTTCGCCACAAACTCGAAGAACGCTTCGGCCTCCGGTCCCCAGGTCCGTTCCTTGGCGGCGGCGAGGGCCTGGGCGGTGTTGAGACCACTCATGTAAAGCAGCTTGAAGGCGATCTTGATTTCCAGTCGGGTGGCGGCGCTCAACCCGCTGCGCCTCAGCCCAATCGAGTTCAGTCCGGCCACCGAGTTGATGGTGCAGCCGATCAAATACGGCGGCACGTCCTTGCTCATCGCGCTGTTGCCTTGGACGATCGCCTGGCGGCCCACCCGGATGAACTGATGGAATACCGCTCCGCCCCCGATGAACACGCCATCATCGATGTGCACATGCCCGGCAAGCAACACGTTGTTGGCGATCACCACCCGGTCTCCTATTTGGGCGTTGTGGCCCACATGCACGCCGGTCATTAAAAAACAATTGTTGCCCAGGCGCGTTTCGGTGCCGGCTCCGGTTCCCCGATGGATGGTGACATGCTCGCGAATCCGGTTGTTATCGCCGATCACCACCAAACTTTCGGTGGCAGGGTCGAACGCATAATCCTGCGGGTCCGCCCCAATGATCGCGCCATAACCGATCGTGTTGTTGGCTCCCATGCGGACATTCCCGGTAATGACCGCATGCGCCTGGATGACGCACCCGGCCCCGATCTCCGCCGCTCCTTCGATCACGGCGTAGGGTCCGATCTTTACGTCCGTGCCAAATTTGGCGTCGCGATGAATAATGGCGGTAGGGTGGAAGCGGTTCATGGGTCGGACTAAATAGTGCAAGCCATGGCGCTTCTGGCAAGGCTGTAGTTGCGGCGCTCTGGCGCCGCCTCAGGCCGTCCATTATTCCATTGGGCTCCTCAGCATGGACTGGGTGGACGAAATGGACGGAATGGACGGAATGGACGGAAAATACCGCCGCCCAGACCGAGCGGGGCGGCTACAACAGCCCCAGTTCGCGGAAACTCGTGTAACCCGGTGTTCCGTTGCATCCCGGCGCCCCGATGATCACGTGATCCAAAAGCGAAATCTTGAGCAACTCCGCGGCTTCCTTCAGACGCCGGGTCAACCGGCGATCCGCTTCGCTTGGGGTCGGATCTCCCGAGGGGTGATTGTGCGCTACGATGATGGCGAAAGCTGAATAGATCAGCGCCGGCCTGAAAATCTCCCGAGGGTGGGCAATGCTTTCATTCATCGAGCCGAGCGAAATCTCCTCGATCCGGATCAAATGGTAGCGCGTGTCCAAGAGCAGCACCCGGAGCGATTCCTGGTGGAGCCCGCGCATGATCGGCGCCAGTAACTCATAGACCATGCCTGGCTCATCGACCTGACATCGCGAAAAGGTTTCCCTGGCCAGGCGCGCTCCCAGACCGAAGGCCGCCGCGAGTTGCACCGCTTTGGCCTGCCCGATCCCTTTGATCCTCGAAAGCTCCTTCACCGTGCAGCGCGCCAAACCGCTGAGCGACCCGAACTGGGCGAGCAACTGTCGGGCGACCTCGATGGCGTTGGCCCCTTTCACGCCCGTTCTCAGCAAAATAGCGATCAGTTCACTGTCGCTCAAGTTTTCCGCCCCGCGCGCCTCCAGCTTTTCCCGTGGCCGATCTTCGGGCGGCAACTCATGAATGGTGAGTGACATGTCTCCTTATATGACAAAGTATTTCGAAAAGGGGAAGCTTTCAGGGCAAACGCATCAAAATTCGATTTGGGACATCATTCCGAAGCGCCAACGG
>JBAXSN010000113.1:0-11071 GCA_037130675.1 Verrucomicrobiota bacterium | reverse complement strand
GGCATGAAAAGCAACATACAAGGCTGGTATGGGGTCGCGCCGTTGGCGCTGAAAGTCCACTTCGCGAACGAGCAATGCTTATGCCGAAGATGCCCGTGTCACTCTCTGTGACTCGTTCTTATGGGCTCCGCTACTGGGCGTAGAGCGCGAGCTTGTTCTGCAAATGCGGCGGGACATGCGCACGGATGACCACGGAATCTTCCTCGTAGTGAATCTCCAGGACGTGGCCAACGCGGTGCATCTCAGCCACGATTGCACTCTCCGAGAGAGGAATCCGATAGACGCCGCGAAGCCGCCAGGCTGCGAGTTGATGCTCAAGCTCTTGGATCAACTCCGGGATTCCTTGCCCCGTCCGGGCCGAAACGGCAACGCTGTCGGGCATCCGATTGAGTTGGGCCGTCACCACGCTTGGGTCCGCCAGTCGGTCCACCTTGTTGAACACCGTGAGCATCTGCTTCCCATGGGCGTCCAACTCACGGATCACCGTCTCCACGGCCGCCATCTGATCCATAAATTGCGGGTGGCTGACATCGACGACGTGGATGAGCAGGTCGGCTTCGCGGACTTCTTCCAAGGTCGCCTTGAACGCTTCAATCAAGGTATGGGGCAGCTTCCGAATAAACCCGACCGTATCGGTGAGCAGAATCTTTTGGTTGTTTGGCAGCAAAAGCTGGCGGGTGGTCGGGTCGAGCGTGGCGAAAAGCTGGTCGACCGCCAGCACGTCCGCTCCCGTCAGCCGGTTCAGGAGTGTCGATTTCCCGGCGTTGGTATAGCCGACGACGGAAGCGACCGGCCAATGATGGCGCCGCCGGCCTTCGCGCTGGACCGAGCGATGTTTGCGCACTTCCCCAAGTTCCCGTTCCAGCCGTGCGATCCGTTCCTGCACGCGCCGCCGGTCCACTTCCAACTGTGTTTCACCGGGGCCGCGAGTCCCGATCCCGCCGGTCTGGCGCGAGAGGTGATCCCACATTCGCGTAAGCCGCGGCAGCAAATAATGAAGCTGCGCCAATTCGATCTGCAAGCGGCCCTCGCGGCTCCGTGCACGCTGGGAGAAAATGTCGAGGATAAGCTGGGTGCGATCGAGAATCTTGCGGGAGGTCAGTTGCTCTAGATTCCGGCTTTGGGCCGGCGAGAGTTCATCGTCAAAAATAATCGAGGTGACGCCTTCGCCTTTGCAGAGCGCCGCCAAATGCTCGGCCTTGCCTTTGCCGATGTAGTAAGGCGCAGTCGGTTGCTCAAGATGCTGCGTGATCACCCCGGCGACCTCCGCCCCAGCCGATTCGGCCAACTCGGCCAATTCATCCAGCGAATCGCGGAGATCCCACTTGCTAACCCCCTCGCGTTCCAATCCAATCAGGAGGGCTTTTTCAGGGCCGTTGTGTACGCGCGTGGAAATCATCGCGGCACAGCCGCCGCGCGTTCAACGATAGACCGGATGTCGGTTGCGGCAGTCAAGGAAACAGGAACCAACATAGGCTCGCGGCGGAACCAGGTCAACTGACGTTTCGCATACTTCCGGGTGGCTTGCTGGATTTGCGCCACGCATTCGGCTTGCGTCAACTCGCCCCGGAGTAGCGCCCAGATCGCGCTCCAACCGATGACCTGCCTCGCCGTATCGCTGATTTCCGAACTCGTGGCGGTCCGGGCGATTTCCGCGACAACGCCTTGCTCGAACATTTCCCTGGTCCGCCGGTCGATCCGCTCATACAGATCCTCCCGGCTGCGTTCCAACAGCACGCCATGGTAGGTCGGCGTATTTTCCCATTCCTGCCGGAAACTGGAGAAGGGTTTTCCGGTGATCAGGCACACTTCCAACGCGCGGAAAACCCGCCGGGGATTCTGACGATCGATCATTGCGAAAGCGGCCGGATCAAGGTGTTCCAGCCGCGCCAGAAGTTGGGGCAGGGGAGTCGCCGCCAGTTCCGCCCGGAGTTCGCTGTTTCCTTCGGGAACCTCTGAAATCCCCCGCGTAAGCGCCCGGAGATACATCCCGGTGCCGCCCACAATCACCGGCAACCGGCCTCGATCGCGAATCTCGGAAATGGCGGCATGCGCCCGTTCCAAATAACGCGCCACATTGAACGAATCCCTGGTCGAAACCGAGCCGACGAGATGATGCGGCACCCGCGCCAACTCCGCCGGGGAAGGCTTCGCCGTCAGGATATCCATTCCTTCATAAACCTGGAATGCGTCCGCCCCCACGATCTCCCCATCGCACGCCTCGGCCACGGCAATCGCCACGGCGGTTTTCCCCACAGCCGTGGGACCCGCGATGAAAAACGAATGTTCAAGGTGATCTGGACAGGAAGAAAAGGTCGTCACAAAAACAGAGTGTCGGTTTTGGCAGGCTTGATTGGCTACCACAGAGAACGGACTTTTTGTAGTGCCGTTTCGGAATATCTAAAAAATCGCTTTTCAAACGGCTGAAAACCGGGCACGTTTCCGCCTCGCATTTTAAGGGACGCTTAGCTCAGCGGTAGAGCATTACCTTCACACGGTAGGGGTCGCAGGTTCGAAACCTGCAGCGTCCACCATTTCGCCTTCGTGACTTGGTGTGACTCGCGGGGTCTAAGCCAAAGTTTTCGACAGCCTTGAGCCGGTCCTCCACGATGCTTCCAAATCTTCCCTAGGGTAAATCGCCTTTTGTGAATCTTTTTCGAAATTCCCCCTTGCCACGCCGTAGCTAACCGCTATCTTAACGCCATACCAGATCGCGGGGTGGAGCAGCCTGGTAGCTCGTCAGGCTCATAACCTGAAGGTCGTGGGTTCAAATCCCGCCCCCGCAACCAACTTAAAAACCCGTAGAGGCTGATGAATACAGCATCTACGGGTTTTTTGTCGCCTCTTTAGGTGTTTCTGCTCGGTGACCATTCCTACGCCAAAAACGACCATGTTTACCCACATTTTTGCGGACACTTGCGGACACTTTTCGGGGAGTTGCCCAGGCGCCTCTACCCGGCTCGCTCCTTTGGGTGATCGATCTCTGGAATCCCCCTGTTTCGCGGGCCCTGGCTGAAAACCCGACCGCCCCGCAGTTGGGCGTGAACCCCGCAAAACCAAAAACAGGGGTGTAGGGTGGCACAAGTTGCCGAGCCTTCCTTTTCAACCGTTTCCTGAAATAGCCCCGCTAACGCTGGAACGAGAAACCATCACAAAAGCAATGGGGAAGAGATTCTGGAACATTTACCCTCCTCCTCGAATCCCGGAATCGCGGGTATGACGCCCAATTGGCGCCATTCACCGCATCCAAAGCTCTCTATTGGTGCGAGATCACTGGCGGAAATCTTCCCGGCAGGAGCGAAGGCCGGGGGCAATGAAAAGAGAGGTCGTAGTATATGTGCAACCCGGGACTCTGAGGTGGTCAGACGCGGAGTCAATCGCAACCACTCTCTCGGAGTTGGCCATGCGGTGGGGAGGAAAGTGTGTGGCGAAATGGTGCCCAGCTGTGATGGAAATTCGTTTACAACACGTGCGCTCGCGCCAGGTGGCACTTGCGACCCGGGCGGTTGCGGCTCATTTGAGGGAGCCCGGAACGTCTGTCACGATACTGCAAAGAGACGAAGCGGTTAGCCCAATGCCGGACCTTCGGGATGGGGTTCCGTGGGGGACCGTCCTTAGGGCGAAGCTGACCCGACACCTCATTTATGGTCTCCCTGTAGGCGCTTACGTGACGGTCGTGCGCCGTAAAACGGGACAGCGCTTGTTTTCGGAACAACTGGGCGAGAGCCGGAGCGATTCGTGGGCGCGGGCACTGGATTCGCACGCTGCCTATCGCGTTTGTCGAATTGCGTGGTCGTGGGAACAATTCCAGGAGCATCGGTCTATTTAATATTCAGAATTTGAAAGCGAGGTACGGGCCACCCAGTCGCAACGAGGAAGACGGACAGGCTGCATGTGGCGTGCCGAAATTCCAAATGATCTGAATGGTGGCGCCCAATTTCCGCAGATTCAGCACCCGATTTCGGAGCGTCCTCGATCAGCGCAGAACCCCATTACACATCGAGGCCGGCACCGTGGACGCGCAGCCATTCTTTGCGCTCGCCGTAGTCCGGCATGACCTTGTCCACCTCGTTCCAAAAGGCATCCGTGTGGTCGAGGTGGTGGAAGTGGCAAAGCTCGTGAAGGACGATGTAGTCGATGATGGTGGGCGGAGCCATCATGCACTTCCAGTGGAAGGCGAGATTGCCAGTGGGAGAACAGGATGCCCAACGATGCCCAAGTTCTCGGACACTGATTTCACGCGGTGTAACGCCGGCCTTTGGGGCGAAATACTGAATTCGCTGGGTGATTCGTTCTGTGCCACGCGCGATGTAATAATCGCGAAACGCAGCTTTGGCGGCGGCAATTTCTCCTCGATCCACCAGATCCCGGCGCAGGCAAAACCGCCCGCCCTTTAGTAGAACTGGTTCCTCCTGGTTGGCGACCAGCAGCAGACGGTATGAACGCCCCAGATACAAGAAACCTTCGCCATTGCGATACTCCCTTAACACCCGCGTGGCGTTGAGATCGCGCCACTCCGCGAGGTTCTTGTAAATCCAATACCGCTTGGCTTCGATGATGTCCTCGATTCGCTCATCCGGCACCGACTCAGGCGCCCGCACGAGGACACGGCCGTCCCGTTCAATGATGACATCCGCCGTCGCACGGCGGCTCCGAACAATCTCGTATGCGATGTCTTGAACTCGCTCCGCCTTCATCGCGTCAAATCGTTGTGCCGTCTCTCCGCCAATTTCACAATCTCGACCGCGATCCTTTCGTGCCGCTCGGCAAGCTGCGGAATGTTCGCCAGCAGAATCTCGGTGTCGATATTGCCCCGGAGCTTTTTCACTTCGATCGCCTTCTTCCAAAAGTCAATGATGCCGATGGTCTCCTGGAGGGTCTCCACTATCCGTGACATCAAGTCCTTCAATGGCTGCCGCTGTTCGGGTGGCACCTCGCCGTTGAACGCCAGTTGGACCACGTAGTCGTAAAAGGTGGTTGCTTCCTTCGTCAGCCCGGCAATGGCATCGGTGCGCCCCGCCACCGCTTCCAGCCGAAGCTCCTCGTAACTCTCAGCCAGAGCGTTCCAGTTGTCCTTGTGTTCCTGAATGAGCTTTTCCAATTTTTCGCTTAGCCGTTTATAGAACGCCGGGTCTTCGTCGAAGTGAACCGTGCAATGCTTTCGGATGGCGTGCTCCATCTCACTGGCCTTGGCTTCGGGTTCGCCGCCAGCGTGCTTCTGAACATTGTCCAGGAAATCAGCGGAAAGGAGTTCAATGGGCGGGATCTTCGGGTTAATGCCCAAGTCGATGAGGTGTTCATTGATGAGCGCCTTGACCTTCGCTCCAGCGTCTGTGATGTCAAGGGAGTCATCCTTGAAGCGCTCCTTTACCATCCGCAGCAAATAACCGAAGCGCTTCGCGGGACCGCGGTATGGATGCGCCGCTGCGTGCGGCAGGATCAGGTTCAGGCTCTGGAGAAAATTCTTCAAGTAAACCTCAAAGTCCGCCCGGGGTTTGATCTCCTTCATCGCGCCGACCGCCGCATGCACCACGGCGACTTCTGCCTGGGGGGTGAGCAAAGTGCCCTTCACGAAGGCTTCAATCTGCATCACGCCTGCCGTATGGAAGTGATGAAGGAGTCGCCGATAGCGTTCCTCCAGGATCGGCAGTTCCGTGAGCAGGTTTTTAAGCCCTTGCTGGATGTCCTGCGCGTCTTCTTCGGTATAGATCGAGAGCGCATAGGCCAGGTGATTCGCGAGGCCGATGTAGTCCACGATGAATCCCCGGTGCTTGTTTTTCGCCACGCGGTTTACGCGTGCGATGGCTTGCAGCAGGTTGTGCTCGTACAGGCGCTTGTCGATATACATGACCTGCTCCACCGGCGCATCAAATCCAGTCAGCAACATGTCGCAAACGATCAGGAAGGCGATGCCGGTCAGGTCTTTGTCGGGATCGCCAAAATCAAAGGGCTTGCAGAAGTTTTCCACCGCGTTCCAGCATCTGGCTTCCTTCCTCGCCTCGGTCATGACTGCAAGTTCGTTGGTTGCGTCTGCCGATATGACCACCACAGCTTTCAGGAAAGCGATGCGTCGGATCAGTTCCCCATCCGGTTTCGGTTTGAGCCTTTCCCGGTCCAGCCGTTCGATCAAAGCATCGCGGATGGCTTTTTGGTAACGGATTGCAGCCAGCTTGGAATGGCAGACCACCTGCGCCTTGAATTCGTCGGGCAGGATGTTGTCGATATAGTGGTCAACCAGATCGCGGGCGATCGCCGCGATGCGTTTCTCGGCTTCGAGGATGTCACCGCTCGCCCCATATTTCTTTTTGATGGCTGCGATTTCCTCGTCCGACCGGTGCCGGAAGAGGTCCTCGAATTTCGTATCGAATCCGTGTTTGTCTGCAAGGGCAGTGTCTGCGGTGCGCCCCTCGTACAGGATTTGCAGGGTCGCGCCGTCGCGGACTGCATCCATCAGCTTGTAGGTGTCGATGTATTCGCCAAAACGCTTCACGGTCCGCCTTGAGCCGTGCTGCTCCGTGATCAAGGGCGTGCCGGTGAAGGCGATCTTCGTCGCATTGGGAAATGCCTCAAACAGATTGTCGCCGAGATCAGAGCTTTGAGTCCGGTGCGCCTCGTCTATCATCAACAGGATCCGCTCCGATGGATTGACCACGCCAAAGTTCTCCGCCGTTGGGGGCGTGCCGTAGGCTGCCAAAGCTTCGGCCACCATGGGCGGCAGTTCGTCGACCCGCTCCATGAATTTGTGGACCATCACCATGTTAACGTCGGACGCGTCGGTGCCCAGGTGTCCTCGGAGGTCGGCGGTGCTCTCGATCACGTTTACCTTTGCGCCGATCAACCTGGCCGTGGCCGAAAGTTGCTCTTCAAGGTCTACGCGGTCGTTGACCATCACGATCTTGAAATTTGCGAGGTCCGCCGAGGCCCGAAGCATCCGGGCGACGAAAACCATGGTGAGCGATTTCCCGGAGCCTTGGGTATGCCAGACCACGCCAGAGCGCTCTTCTGGGGTTTTCCCGACCCGCAGCCTCTCCACGATGCGCCGGGCGGCGCGGTATTGCTGGTATCGGCACACCACCTTTACCCTCCGTCCGGCATCGGTATCCATGAAAACCGTGCAAGTGCGCAGCACGTCGAGCAAAGTGTCGGGAGCAAGTAAGCCCTGGATCATCCGTTCCTGCTCGCGCTCGATTCCGAGCGGTGGGGAATAAGCACGCCGGCTGTCAGGCCAGATGTCCTTCCAGGCGTAGAAGTGCTCGTGCCCAGACGTGATGCTCCCAAATTCCGCCCGCTCCCCACAGGTGCGGACAAGGAGCAGGTTGGAGTAAAACAGGCGTGGTTCTCCCTCGCGCAATCCGGCGGCCGCGGTCTCCGTCCGCCCGTTCCGATAGCGCAAGAGTTGCTCGAAGGCGGCATGGAGCGGATTGGCCGTGTTCGGATCGCCGATCTTTGCTTCCACCACCACCAGCGGAATGCCGTTCACGAAGAGCACGATGTCCGGGATGATGCAGCTTTTCACGCAACCGGGCGTTGATGAAGCGCCGTTGGCGCTCCGAACCGGACCGCCAAATTCACACCACCTTTAATTGCACCCGGTAAAGACCGCGAATAGTTTGAGGGCGTTACTGATCTTGCTCTCTTTCGCGATCCAAACGCTCCGCCTTTTCCGCCAG
Organism: Verrucomicrobiota bacterium; assembly: GCA_037130675.1. Classification (GTDB taxonomy): domain Bacteria; phylum Verrucomicrobiota; class Verrucomicrobiia; order Chthoniobacterales; family Chthoniobacteraceae; genus JBAXSN01. The sequence goes on along the minus strand of JBAXSN010000113.1, from coordinate 3,401 downwards.
CTTGGCGGAAACTTCGATACTTTTAGGCACCAGTAGCCCCTGCACTCGCGGCTCCCCGGTTGCCGCCCGCTCACGGTTCCGGTCGATGATTTTCTCGGCCAACTCAGGCGGGATATCGAAGCAGTTCCTCTCAATGTCCTCTGGCATGACGTAACTTATCCCGGCTTCCGGGCGTTCAACCGGGTTCCGGAAACCGGTATCTGTCTACAATGAGCCTGGAAGACCTTCGAAAGTATCCCGTTTACGGGAAACGGAGTTTGGTTGCGGCCCTGGGTGGAAAGCAATTCTGGATGACTTGGGCCTCGACCTTTCCCGCCTCGCGGCCAAGGCCGGGCGTGGAGATCACGATCGAGCCGAATGCCAACACCAGCATCAGAAAGATTGCATTTCCTTAAGACGCAATAGGTGGCGGAGTATTTTTCCACGACCGCAGGCCGATCGTAAATCGAAGTTTGAGTCGTGAATCGACTCCCCAAAAAAACGGGCTGGATGTGTCTGGGGACGGTTGCAGAAACAATTCGGAAAAACCCAATACAAAATTGGCAAACCCGCACCTGAACTACTGAACGATTTTTATGCTAAACTACGCTATTATCTTTTTGATTATCGCCATCGTCGCCGCGGTTTTTGGCTTCGGAGGCATCGCAGGCACCGCTTCGTGGATCGCCCAGGTTTTGTTCGTCGTTTTCCTTGTCCTCTTCGTTATTTCCTTCATTAGGGGGCGCAGACCCAAAGTTTGAAGAGGGACCCCCGCCAGAAATGCATGACAGTTTTGCTGACCAATCCGGCTGAATTGGGCGTGCGCACCTGGTTACCGTTTCCACGGTAGGGTTATACCCCATCGAAAAAGCTAATCACCGTGCGTAGTGTTATTTGTCGACGAAAACATTTGTTACGGCAGAAGCGATCGGAATCACTAACGTCAATCTGGTGGTGGACTAAACGCCCTATCGGGCAAAATCAGCGAGGATTAATATGAAAGGATTTGTTCAAGATATCGAGAGTCTCGCCGTCAAGAACGACGAGTTTCGTCGGGTGCTCTACACGGCAGTACACTGCCAACTTGTCGTCATGGCGCTCAAACCCAAGGAGGAGATCGGGGCGGAAGTCCACAAGCTCGATCAGTTCTTTCGGGTGGAGGAGGGTTCCGGAGAAGCGGTGCTCGATGGCGTTACGACGGCGATCCGGGCAGGCTTCGCGGTAGTCGTCCCGGCTGGGGCGAATCACAACATCATCAATACCGGCAGTGTTCCACTAAAGCTCTATACGCTTTATGCGCCTCCAAATCATAGAGACGGCGATAGCGGTTTTGAGCTTGTTGGCAATCGCACCCGGCGCAAAAGGGCAAGCTGTTTCCCTGGGAGCGGCGGAGAATTTCACCATCGTCAGTTCACAGGGGGTCACCAATTCCGGACCTACCGTCATCACAGGAAACATTGCCCTTAGTCCGCTCACCTCGATCACGGGCTTCACCTTCTCAACCCCTGTCGGCGCAGGTATAGTGAGAGGAGCAGTTCACTACAATGACGCGCTGGCGGTGCAAGCCCAGACAGACGCGCTTGCCGCTTTCAATGCTTTAGCGGGACTAACATATCTTCCAGGCAACAACAAATCGGGAATGGACTTGGGCGGAGTGACGCTCACACCGGGCATTTACCATTTCAATACATCGGTCGATTTAACTGGAAGTCTGATCCTGGATACCCAGGGAGATCCCAACGCCGTTTTCGTTTTTCAAATCGGGAGCACGCTGACTACAGCGGTCGGGTCGTCTGTCGTTGTGACCGGTGCAGGCGCGGGAAGCGACTCCAACGTGCTTTGGCAAGTGGGCAGTTCAGCAAGTCATAACACCGGTGCGGCATTTGATGGAAATATTCTCGCCTTGGCCAGCATCAGCTTCGGAACGGGTGCCACCCTCACGGATGGCAGAGCGATTGCCTTGACCGGAGCCGTGACGCTGCTCGGCAACGATCTCTCCGCCCCTGCCCTGCCTCCATCGGCTCCTGGCCGTTTTTGGAATGGATCGTCCAATAATCTTTGGTCGTCTACAAACTGGTCTTCCACGGCGGCAGGCTCTGACCAAATCGTCCTCGGTACCGGCGCAGATGTTGTTTTTTCTGTCAACGGTCCCTCCCTTGAGTCTCAAAATCAAAATACAATCCTGGACTCTGACACGACGATTTCGAGTCTTACCGTAAATGATCCGTCTGCTGTGACAATTGACGGCTCACACACCCTGACAATTTCAGCGACGGGGCTTGTAACGGGAATCAACCTAAAAACGGCAGTTGATGCTTGAGCGCAGTTCTCGCGTGCCGCGGTAACGCGAGGGTCGATCGGCAGGGTTTTGGCGGATTTGGCGTGCTCTCAGCCGCTCATCAAGAGCGATTCCGGACCCGCGAGTATTCTGCCATCCAGGAATTTAGCAAAAATTCGGCTCAATATCCGCCGCCAGCGCTCCGGTTGGCTTAACTGCTCCCCAGCCTCAATTAGCCCCTTGAGAAAGCAACAGGCTGCCTCGACCATCCCTACCTCATCATCGACGCCCGCTACGAAAAGGTGCGCCGCGACGGGGTCGTTCTCGATTGCGCCGTTCTGGTCGCCATTGGCATCGACCAAAACGGCAAACGCGCCATTCTCGGCGTCAGCACCGCCCTGAGCTGAGCGAAGCGGAAGTCCACTGGCGCACCTTCCTGACCTCCTTGCAGGATCGCGGTCTCCACGGCACCACCTTCATTGTCAGCGACGACCACAAGGGCCTGCGAGCCGCCCTGGCGGCCCGTTTCGCTGGCGTTCCATGGCAGCGCTGCCAGTTCCATCTCCAGCAGAACCTCATGCATTACGTCCCGAAGATCGCGATGCGCAGCGCCGTCGCCAGAGAGTTGCGCGAGGTGCTCCACGCACCTACCCGGCCACAAGCCGACGCCCTGCTCAAAACCATGGTGGCCAACCATCGCAAGAGCGCCCCGGAGCTGGCCGATTGGCTGGAGGCCAACGTCCCCGAAAGCCTCACCGTCCTTTCCATCCCTCCCGAGCACAGGGCCCGCATGCGCACCTCCAACGCAGCCGAGCGGCTCAACCAGGAGATCAAGCGCAGAACCCGCGTCGCCCGCGTCTTTCCCAACACCGACTCCCTCCTGCGCCTCGTCAGCGCCATTCTCAGCGAAATCAGCGACGAATGGGAGTCAGGAAAAATCCATCCCAACATGAACCCGCCATCAAACCAGCAAGCCGCCTAACCCACACCCCTGTCACTAGCCCAAAACATTTACAGAAAAAATCTCGCGCGGCCGTCAGCAGTTCCGCAATTTCCTCGGGCTCACTTCAATTGCAGGCTTTTTTTCGTCAGGGCAAACGCATCAAAATTGCTATACGGAACAACATTCCGAAGCGCCAACGGC
>JBAXSN010000112.1:0-11099 GCA_037130675.1 Verrucomicrobiota bacterium | reverse complement strand
CTGGGGCGTCAGCTTCGACTCCGATAAGGTGGTGGCCGATCTCGATTACCTCGGCCGGACCAATCGCGGCCGGGCTCCGGGAGTGCTCGCCTTGAATAATGAAGCGCTCTCGAAGGACGACATCACCACTGCGGGCGCCGATAATCTGTTCATGATCTTCTCCGGCGCGTTCTCCGGGACCCCGGTGCAGGGCCTTAAGGAATCGATCTTGATCAAATCGTCCAAGAACGCGCAGTTGGTGGAGGGAATGTCGGCGCAGATGTCGCCCGAGGAAGTCCTGAAAAACTTCGTTTCGGCGGACAAAGAATTCCCGTTGGCCATTCGGTTGACCGGCAAGTTCAAGACCGCCTTCCCTGAAGGCAAGCCGGTCGCGTCGGGAACGGACAGCAAAGCGGAAGCCAAGCCCGAGCCCGGCCTGAAAGAATCGGCTCAGGACAACAGCGTCATCCTGATCGGTGACTCCGACATGATCCAGGATCCGATCGCGGTCATTGCCCAGCAGAATCCGTTTGGCGGCGGCAAAATGGTGATGCCGGCCAATGGCAACCTGGCTTTCGCCCAAGGGGCGGTGGAGCAGTTCACCGGCGACAACAACTTGATCGCCATCCGCAGCCGCGCCTCGCGCGAACGGCCCTTCACGGTCGTTCGGAAGATGCAGGCCGCCGCGGAAGCCAGTTACCGCAACAAAATCAAGGAACTCGAGTCGAGCCTGACGGAGACGCAATCCAAGCTCAACAACTTGCAGCAGCATCGCCAGGCCAGCGGGGAAAAAGGCGCCCAGCGCTTCATCCTCTCGCCGGAACAGCAGGCCGAGCTGGCCAACTTCCGCAAGACCGAGGCCGACGTGAAGAAACAGCTCAAGGACGTCCGCCGCACGCTCCGTGCGGAAACCGACTCCCTTGAGAACCGCATCAAGTGGATCAACATCGCAGGGATGCCGCTGGCAGTCGCCATGTCCGGCATCGGACTCGCCCTCTGGAGACGCAAACGTTCCGCAGCAAAATGAACCGTAATCAACTCATCCTCCTCCTTGTTCTAGTTCTCGTTGTGGGCGGGCTCGGGCTCGCCGTTTACAAAAAGAACGACGCAACCTGGCAAGCCGGCGCCAATTCATCGGCCGGCGGCAAAGTCCTCGGCGACTTCGCCCTGAACGATGTCGCCCGCGTGGTCATCAAAACCGGTGACTCCGAGCTGGCCCTTGCCAAAAAGAACGACACCTGGGTCGTCGCGCAGCGCGGCGATTACCCGGCCGACTTCTCCCAAGTCGGCAACCTGATCCAGGATCTCTGGCAGCTTAAGACCGTCCAGGAAGTCAAAATCGGGCCGTCCCAACTCAGCAAGCTCGAACTCGTCACCCCGGCAAAGGGTGCGGCGGACACCGGCACGCTGGTGGAATTGCAGGGCGCCGACTCCAAGCCGGTCGCCACTCTGCTCCTAGGGAAGCGGTTCATGAAAAAGATGGACCAATATCCCGGTGAGGGCGGGTTCGCGGCGGGACGGTACGTCATGCCGGTCAACGGCAGCAACCGCGTCTCGCTCGTCTCCGAAACGCTGAACCAGGCCGATCCGAAGCCCGAGCAGTGGCTGGACAAATCGTTCTTCCGCATCGATCGCATTGCCTCGGTGGCGATCAACTCCGGCACCAACCAGTGGAAGCTCAGCCGCGAGAACGACTCCGCGACCGACTGGAAGCTGGCCGACGCCAAAGCCGATGAGAAGGTGGACAGCGCAAAAGTCCCCTCATTCACCAGCACCCTCGGGTCGCCCGCGTTCAACGATGTGCGCCCCGGCGTGATCGACCCGCAGAAACCCGAACCCCTCGACGGCTCGCTCACCGTGCAGACCTTCGACGGGTTCACCTACCTGCTCAAGCTCGGCAAAGCGGAGGGCGACAACTTGCCGCTGGCCGTGACCGTCACTGCCGACCTGCCCAAAGAGCGGGTCGCAGGCAAAGACGAGAAGCCGGAAGACAAGAAGAAGCTCGACGACGAGTTTGCCGCCAAGAACAAGGCGCTCGCGGAGAAGCTTGCCAAAGAGAAAGCATTTGAGACCCGGGTCTATCTCGTCTCGAAAAGCGGGTTCGATCCGCTGCTGAAAAGCCGTGCGGACCTGCTCGTCGAAAAGAAGCCCGAGCCGACCCCCAGCCCGAGCCCCAGCCCGGCGCCAACACCCGTGGCCAGCACGCCGATCAGCGTGACCACGCCACCCGTGAGCGCCCCGGTTGTTGTCCCGGAGAAAGCTCCGGCAAAAGCTCCGAAAAAGAAATAGCTGGAACTTATCCTATTGAAGCGGAGGGATCGGTATTCCGGTCCCTCCGCTTTTTTGGTTTATAGAGCGTGGACCCCACGGAGGAGCGGCGCGGCCGCTTCTTACAGTAGAAGCGGCATCCCTGCCGCTTCGGTACGGTAGGGATGGCACTCCGTGCCGTCCTTGCGATTTCCATGATAAGCTGAACGATCGGCACTGGTTGGGCCTTCTAAGTAACTCACCGGTCGCTTTGCCCTCCTTCTTCGCGTGACACAAAAAGAACTCACGCGAAGACGCGAAGTCGCGAAGAAAGACAATCCTCAGAGGCGAAGGCACGAAGCAGAAGAAATATACCTAAAAACGGCGGAAGAGCCTCGCGCCAAGGACGCAAAGCCCGCCAAGGGAGAAAGTTAGAAGGGCGACTTAACTGATGGGTCACCCCTACAGGGATCCAGCCTCTTGGCCTCGAAACCCAGGTCGTTGCCCTGGGCTACGGTTAGCCCCGCCGTTGGGGCTCCGGATTCCTATACTCACACCACCTTTAACCGCACCCAACCATTGACTCCTCCCGAAAACGCAATTGACTTCCTGGCCCGCTCCAGATAAACCGATAACCGCCCCAAAGGATTTTACATCCTTTGGGGGCCGCTTTTGCTTCCCCGATTTCTATGAACTCAAAATATTTTTCAAAGCTCGCCGTCTTCTTGGTTGCGTTAGTCAGCTTTCTCGTCGTCGCAACGGCAGGCGCGGCCGCGATTCCGGTTCACGTGGGGATCAGTGGGACCGCTTACACAGTCAGCGAGGCTCAGGGATCAGTTTGGGTGCCCATCAGCCTGACCTCGGGATCGAACTATTCTACCCATGGGCTTGCCACCGGAACAACTGGGGCAACGGTGTCGGTTCACGTTTACACTTACGACGGAACCGCAAAAGAGGGGACGAACTATACGGGGGTAACTCAGGCGTTAACTTGGGCTGAGGGGGACTCGGGGACTCAGTGGGTGCAAATTCCGATTCTCGATGCCGGAGTGGCGTATGGTGGCAGTTTGACTTTCAGTATTCAAATTTACCCGAGCACGGACAATCCAGCGGTTTTTGACGTTACTTCGAAGTCGGGTTATGACAGCGCCGTGGTTTCGATCAAGAGCGCGCATTCGGCAACCACCACGGACCTCAAGTTCCGGAATTCCACCTACATCGTGCGTGAGCCGGCGACTCTGTCGACGGTCGATATCCCGGTTGATGTTGTTCGCGCAACGGATCCAACCGCTCCGATCTCTGTTTACTACACGACGGTCGATGGGCTCAACGGCGTTGCAAATCGCGACTACTACCCGCAATCGGGAATCCTGACCTTTCCGGCCGGGACCTTGGCTAGCGGGACCATTAGTGTGCCCCTTAAGCATGATGCCGCGTTGAGCGGGACGACGGCCCAATTTTCGGTTCAACTGAGTCTCCCGAGTGGCGCGACTGTCTCGCGTGCGTTGGCAACGGTTCGGATTCTCGACATTGACAGCGTCACCCCGGTGCTTGAACTGGGAGCGCAGGAAGTTTATGTCGCGCAGTCGGGAACCGCGGTCGTGCGGGTTTACCGCTCGGGCACTTCTTCATCCAATTCGATCTTCACCTATTCCCTCGTTGACGGGTCTGCGGTGTCGGGGTGGGATTACGCGGGGTTGGATGCCAGCGTTCTCAACGGCGCCACATGGGTTCCAGGCCCCCCGTCCGCTGGAACCATTAATGGAATTCCGTACGCGACTGGAACCATTTCGGGATCCAATGGGTATGTTGATCTTCAGATCCCGACTGGCGGCACGTCGACGCTTCAGCCCCTTTATTTCAGTATAGCGCTTACCGGCACCAATTCGGACTGGCTCAATGCCGCGCCCGGATCGATTACCCAGGCGACCACTTACATCACGACGCCCAGTGCCACCGAAGCGAGAATTCAGTTCGGTTCGAAGACGTATTCGGTGAGCCAGACCCAGGATGGCATCAACACGGTTCCGGTCATTGTGCAGCGCTTTGGAGATCTCACCCAGACCTCAACAGTGAATTTCCAGACGGTTCCCATAACGGCAGCGGCCAACATTGATTATCAGACGATTTACGGAACCTTGGTTTTCGCCCCCGGCGAAATCAGCAAGGCCATCGACATCACGATCAATCCGAGTTCAGCGGTGACCGGGCCGGTCAAATTCGCCGTCGCATTGAGCAACCCGGCGACCGTCGCGGGTTCCGGCCCCGCGGGTGCGACCAGTTCGCTTGGGGTTAACGCCACAACAACCGTTACGATAACGCCGACAACCGTCCAGAACGTTGTGGGGTTTGTTTCTCCGAGCTATTCAATGAATGAGGAGTCTGATTCGGCTGGACTCCTGGACAACACGGCCTCCATCGGCGTCCAGTTGACCCGCAGCCCGGCGGATATGGCATCCACCGTCACTGTTCAAGTTTATACCCGGCAGGGAACGGCAACAGCGGATGTAGATTACCAGAGCATTTCGCAAACCTCTCCGGTCACACTGACGTTTGGCCCCTACGAGACGGTCAAGACTTTCACCGTCAAATCGAAGCACGACACAACACCTGAGAGCAACGAGACGTTTTCGCTGGTTCTGTCAAACCCCATCAATGCAGTCATCGGCGAAACGGGGACTGCGACGGTCGAAATCATCGACAATGATCGCTCCGGGGTGACGCAGTTCACGACGACCAATTATTTGGTGAATGAAGGAGATGGAACCGTCACGTTGAACGCCGTGCTTTCAAGGACTTCGGGGGCTTCGGACACGGTCGTAGTCCCTTACGTCGTCTCTTCGATTTCCGCGCCCGAAAGCCGCTACTTGGGGCAAACTCAGGGTACCGTGACTTTTGGGCCCTATGTGACGTCCCAACAAATTGTGATCCATATCGCCGACGATCTCGTGGTAGAGCCGTTGCAAACCTTTAGTGTCACTCTGCTTCCTCCAAGCGGCGGGAAAATTCAAGTTGGAAGCAATTCTGTCGCCATTGTTTCAATCACCGATAACGACGGGGGCAACTCGGTGCAGTTTGACAGTTCGGTTTACGGCGCGCTCGACGGCGATACCATGCTGATTCGCCTCCGTGCAAGCCGCGGGGGGGATCCGGGAGCCGCGCTTTCGATCGGTTACAAGATCACTGCGGGGAGCGCCGATGAGGCAAACAATTACTATCTCCCCTATTATGGCGATTATGGCGTTGTGAGATTCGCCGCAGGCGAGGATACCGCCTATCTTCCGATTTCGCTGAAGCACGACGGTTTCACCGGCGCCAAAACATTTACGATCACATTGACCACGGATCCCACTTCGAGCGGGAACACGACGGATGTCGGGATGCAATCAGGAGCGCTTTGCAAGATTTACGGGACCAATGGAACAGTCAATACGACCCAGTTCCTCTCGCCGGAAGTCCGGACTTTGGAGAATGGGCCCGCGTTGATCGTCCCTGTCATTCGCTTCGGTCCGGACAATGGCGCTGATTCCAAAGTAGGATACTCCACCCGCATGACAACGGCGGTTCTCAACCCGCAGAATGAAACCGCCCAGCCGGGTGTGGATTTCCAGCCGGTCTCCGGAGAGGTGACTTTCGCCTTTGTTGACCGCGTCTGGTACAGCATGGGAGCCGACGGAAAAGCTGTTGAGCACAAATACCGGGAGCAGACAAGTATTCAGTACGTCACGATCCCGATCATAGACAATGGGCGCGTCACTGGGGATCAGTTCTTTAATATTAATCTCGTGAGCGCCGATAATATTCAATTCGGCGCGCAAACAACGTTGAAGGTATGGATCACAGACGCCGAGGTCGGAAACAGGGTCCAATTCAGGCAGTCCGCGTACAACGTGCTCAAAACCGATCCGCAGGCTGTGGTTGTGGTTCAGCGGGATGCTTACGGAAACCCAAATGCAACAGGGGCGGTGGAATACAATATCCTCGGTATAAACTCGACCAACGGGGTTGATTTCCGGGGGGCGTCAGGCCTGCTGCTATTCGGGCCGGGTGAACTCTCCAAAGAGATATCGATCCCAATCATCAACAATCCTTACTACGTCACCGAGCCAAAGACCTTCCGCGTAACGCTTACTAATCCTTCAAGTGGAACGGTCCTCGGAACACCCGCGATTGCGATTGTTACCATTACCGATCCTGCGGTCGCCACCATTCCTAAGGTGTCCATTTCTGTGCCCACTGCCAGGGCCATCATTTCCAAGAGCGGCACAGATACCGGGTTGTTTACGGTTTCGCGCACCGGACCGACCACCTCAGCGCTGACGGTCAACTACGATATCCGGGGAACCGCCGTCGCGGGCCCCACCCTCGGGGGGGCGGCGTATGATTATCAATACCTTGGCAGTTCCGCCTACGCCACCAGCGGTTCCGTTGTCATCCCCGTAGGGGCGTCTTCCGTGGATATTCCGGTCACCCCTCATGACAACGTCTATAGCACGGGCGATGTCGATCTCATTCTGGCGGTCGCAGCAGCCGGAACAAATTCCGGAGGTTTGCCGGACTATTTGCCGGGATCGCTTACTTCCGGGGCGGTGACGCTCAAGGATCTCAATCAGGCTGGCTTGGGCGTTTCCATCGCGGTGGACAATGTCACGCCGACTGTGGGAGATACGGTCATGTATACCCTTACGGTGAGAAACCAAGGCATCGGCGGGGATGCTTACAATGTTGTGCTGACACAGAACTTCCCTTCCGGACTTACGTTTGTTTCTTGCGACTGGCCGGTGACCACGGTTAACTCCACCTCCGGGGTGAGCTATTCCGCTTCTCTGGGGATTGTTCCGAACAGCAGCACCATCGTGGTCCATTTGGGTGTTAAGCCGAACGCGGCATTTACCTACGACTCGACCGCCGCCGTGGTCACCAGTTCATCTGACCCGTATTCCGGCGATAACACGACCTCGCCGATCCGGGTGTCAGTAAAGCCGGCGGAAGTTTTAACGACAGACCTTAATCTGACCATGGGGGTCAGCGCTGACCATCCGACAGTTGGCGACCAGTTCACCTATACCATGACGGTGACCAATTCGTCCGCCAATGATGCCGCCGGGGTGGTGCTGACCCAAAGCTTGCCCTCGACGGTCACTTATTTGGGAGCCGATTCAGGCTACGCAGTGACGACTGGGTCCACGGGGCTGACCACCAATTTGGGAATCATTCCTGCCGGAACTTCCAAAACGGTTCACGTGCAGGCCATGTCCACAACCCAGACAACCTTCGATTCGACGGCCGCGGTGACGACGACTTCCAACGACAAGAATCAGTTGAACAACTCGGCGACCGTGCGGGTTTACACTCAGCCAGTCGTGCCGGTTGACTTGGGCGTTGCAATGGCGGTCAACAATAGCAAGCCTGCGGTTGGCGATCAGTTTACCTACACGATCACCGTGGTGAATACGTCCGCCAATGATGCCAGCGGCGTGATACTAAGCCAAAGCCTGCCCGCCTCCGTCACCTATTTGGGATCGCCAGATGGGTATGTGGTGTCGAGAGGGGCCGCTGGACTTTCCGCTGATCTTGGAATCATCGCAGCCGGGGCCTCGAAAACATTGCACATCATCGCCAAGTCCACGACGGCGTTCACATTTGACTCAACCGCCTCTGTAACGACGACGTCTGCCGATTCATATACTGCGAATAATGTGACCCTGCCGGTCCGAGTCTCGGTTGCGGCGAAGCCGTTGGTTTATCTCACCCAGGCCATTGTGGACCGCACAGCGAAGCACTCCCCGGCCAAAAACGGCCACATCGTCTTTAATCGCAACAATAACGGAATTGCGAATGCGTTGAGCGTCGCCTACGCTGTGAGCGGTCCCGCGACGGGCGCGGCAAAGTTGGGCGTCGATTACAAGTTGATGCAGGGCACCAAGGTGCTCAGCGGAACGGTTGTCTTCCCAAAAAACGTAGCTTCGGTAACGGTTGATGTTGTGCCGATCGTACCCGCCTCGGGAAAAGTGGCCCCGTCGAAGGTCACGGCTTACTTCAATCTCAAGCCGTCGAGCGCCACGACCAGTCCCTACACGGTGGCGGGCAGCAAGGCTTACGTCTATATTTATCGATAATTTCCTTTCCCTTCTTCATCCTCTCTGCAAAATTAAATTACTCCTATGAAACCCCTCGTCATCGCTGCTTTCTCTGCTTTGGTCTTTGCCTGCCCCGCATTTGCGCTCGTGGGCGGACCCTGGGACAACAATATCCCGGGAGGAACTCCAACGGAAGCCAACGGAACCTATCAGGGTGTCATCACAGGCAAGAACCTTTCGGGGGTGATGATGTTTGGCACTGCAACGACCTCGACGACCGGCGGTGCCGCTTCCTTGTCGGGCACCAGCGGCATCTTTAACTCTTCGGGCAGCGAAGGGCGCATCGCAATTTTCACCAACGGGGTTTTGGTTGTCGGTGAAATGGCTGCCGTGGTCGATCTGCCTGCGCAGAGCGTTTCCGCATCCTTTGACGGTTCCCGCTTGCGCTCGGTTCAGTCGCTGACACGGACATCCAGTTCAGTAGTTAACGTGCCTGAAGTTATTTTTGACGGGACTGTGGTAAACACGACCAAATTGGAAAACACGACCCAGCAAGCGACGCTCAACGACGTGGTGAACATCGCCGGATTTTTCGGTGCGAAGTTCAACCAAACCTTTCCGACGATCACCTTTGCTGGAAAAGGGGAACTGACCATCACTCAGCCGGACCTCAATGCTCCCAATGGGCCCGTGGCCGATGAAGTCACCCCCGAACCCGCGCAGACCAATGCCGACGGAACCGTAACGACAGCCTGGATGACTAGGACGGTGCCCCTCCTCGATCCCGATCCCGCTCTCCAGAATATCAAGATCCGGGTCAGCGGAGCTAAAACTTCCGAACTCTCTCCGACATTCACCGGTTCCGTAACGGTCGAGCAGCCTTCGGTGAGCGCCTGGAAGTGAGCCATCGCTTCAAGCTGGGGCTGAGCGAGGCGCAGGTAAATCCGCATGCAGGGTTTACTCTGGTTGAATTGGTCGTCGTTATCGCCATTCTAGGGATTCTGGTGACGTTGATCGTCCCTGCGGCAGGCCCCGCGCGTGACCGGGTGGAGAAGGTTGTTTGCGTCGGAAACCTCCGGTCGATTCACATCGCGTTGGGAAGTTATCTGACGGACAATGAGCAGTGGCCCCAGTGTCCGGAGGATTTGGACCGTGTTGCCGAGGAGAAGTTCTGGATCGAAACCCTGCGGCCTTATGGGATGTCGGATTCCGCGTGGATTTGCCCAACGTTAAAGCGCAGGCTGGCTGCGATGCCATCAGACAGCCCGGACCGCCCGAAGATCCACTACACTCCGGCGCAGTTCGACGACAAGCCAACAACCCCCTATCGCTGGCCAACGATGCCCTGGGCGCTTGAAAACGGGGATCTGCACGGCAACGGCTGTCTCTTCATTCGCGGCGATGGCGCGATTAAGGAGTTGAATGATCTTATAAGGGAAGCGAACCCCTCCAGCGGCGGTGTTTCTGTGACGCCGATGAAGTAGGGGGAGAGGGCGCTTTCCTGAGTCTGAATTGAAACTTGGTTTCGCCCGAGTTCAGACCGATGGCGCACGGGGATCTGGCTGGGGCACGAACTTGGGTTCGGGGCTGGCAACGATCTCACCGGCGTCTTGCTGGGGGGGTGCAGGCCCTCTCCAGCAATCCAGTCGGAACTAGCTCTGCAAGAGAGACTTCACCGCGCCAAGGACGCAAAGGTCGGGCGGTTTGAGAATCGGAGATCCGGTCTCGCCCGCCGCTCCGCGTGGCCAAGATGGCCCCGCTCCTTTCTTATTGCCGCCCGCAGCCCGAGCGTTATTCCAATCTTGCTTTTGCTTCGCGGCAGTAGGCGGCGATGTTTTGCGCTTTGAGGATTCCGGAAACGATCACCACGCGGCGCGCGCCGGCGGCCAGCACTTGATCGAGGTTCTCCAGCTTTATGCCGCCGATGCAGAAGATGGGCAGATCGACAAGTTCATGAACGCGCCGGATTTCCTTAATGCCAATGGGGGTGTAATCGGGTTTGGTGGGCGTCGCAAAGAGCGGGCCGAAGCCGATGTAGTCCGGGCCTTCTTTCACGGCGGCCAGGGCTTGGGCAATGCTGTGGGTCGATTTTCCAATGATCGGACGGCCGGTGCCAGCCAGGCGGCGCGCTTCGGCCACAGGCAGGTCGTCCTGGCCGACATGCGTGCCGTCGGCGCCGAGTTCCCCGGCGAGTTGCGGGTAATCGTTGAGGATGAACGGGACGCCTGCGGCTTTGGCCAACGGCTGGAGTTGACGGGCGAGGGCCGCGAGCGCTTCAGGAGCGAGCGATTTGGCGCGGAGTTGGACGATATCGACGCCGCCCAGGAGCATCTGTTCCAGGGCGTGCGGTGCGGCCTCCGCGGTGACGTAGCCGAGATCGACGATGCCGTAGAGCCGGCAGGCGGAGAGGGGAGCGGGGTTCATAGTGGGCATAAAGCGGAGTTCGGGAAGCTGGAGCTTCCGGGGAGCTTGCGTTCCCAAGCTGGAGCTTGGGAACGAGGACAAGTAGAAGCGGCATCCCTGCCGCTTCGATCCGGAGTAGGACAGATTTTCTGTGCCAAAGGCGCTCGTTCCCAAACTTCCCGGACGGAAGGAGGGGGAGTTTGGGAACGAGATGCGATCTTGGGAGTCCAAATTGCTCGCGGGCGGTTTGCGAATCGGAGATTCGGGGCCAAGTGCGTTCCCAATCGGGAGATTGGGAACGAGCGCGCTTTGTGGAAGTTTCAAGTCAGTCCCGCCCCCCGGCTGCCTGCCTTGCCGGATCATTCGTTGAGGAAACTCGGGCAGAGTGGC
>JBAXSN010000111.1:0-11132 GCA_037130675.1 Verrucomicrobiota bacterium | reverse complement strand
AGGGATGCCGCTTCTACTACCCGGCGAGACCCTCGCCGCAAACCAAGTTTCAAGCTAGTCCCGCCCCCGGTAGCGTGCCTTGCCGGATCATTCGTCGGGGAAACTATACGCCTGAGCACCGCGCGAACTTCCGGCTCCGTAGTAGAAGCGGCTTCCAGCCGCTCTCCCTAGGAACGAAGCGGCAGGGATGCCGCTTCTACTACCCGGCGAGACTCTCGCCGGCAAACCAAGTTTCAAGTCAGTAAGCCCCCCCGTTCAGCCCCGTTGGGGTTCCGACATCTTCATCCGCCTTCTTGCCGCTCCAGAATTTCGCGATTTCATCCGACGGCAAATACACCCTCGACTCTTCCGCGACCCGTTGCGCCGACTCCGGTTTATTCGGGTAACAACGCCAGTCTTGCGTGTCTCCCACAAACGGCATCTGCCCCGCGAGAATGGGAGGCTCCGATGAACTTCGCCGGGTTTCGAGCTTATCCTGTGTCGCCTCATCGTAAAATTTCAGGAAGAGCGCGTCCAGTTCATCCACCTTGCTGCTCCCTTCATGGACCATCCCCGCGTAGGATCGAAGAATCGGCAAAGCCCCTGCGCCGCGCAAGTTTTCGACAAACTTCAAGGTGTTCTCATAACTAAGGTCGGAATCGCCAATAGTCACCAGCCACGCCACTTTGCGTGACTGTTCGTTCGGCTCATCGAACCAGCTCGATGAATTCACCGCCACCGCCGCCACCCGCTCCGGAGCCCAGATGGCCAGCCGATGCACAAACTGCGCGCCACCGGAAAGCCCCTGGAGCAGGAGTCCCTCTTTGGAAATCGGGTGCTTCTGCGCGATCAACGTCAACGCCTCCATGACTGCCTTCCCGGAAAACTCCTCCGGGTAATAATAGGACTTCGTTCGGTCATGAGTGTCCTTGCCCTCCTGCTTGAACGTCGGCGCCACGACAAACCAGCCCCGCTCATCGGCCAAGCGCAAAAACGGGCCGTCTCCCGAGACGCGCCGCAGCCCATCCCCGTTGTAAATAGGGCACAACAGCAACACTCGGTTCAGGCGCGTCTGGGAGTAATGGGCCGGCACACGCAAGTAAAACGGAACCTGCTTGTTTAGCGGTGATCGTGTTTCAACCCGGAAAACTTCAACATTCGCGGGAATGACAACAGGGGTGGCCGACGGCTCCGCTTCGGGCGGCTTCTTCGGCGCTTTCGAGGGCTGTCTCTGTGCCGCGTCCAGCGTGCCGGCAAGGCAGGCCAGCATCGCGGAAGCTATTATTGGAAGGCTTCGCATCATATCGTTACGTGTTTTGTTCATTTCTCCTTGCTCCAAACCTCCGCCACTTCCCGCGACGGCAGGGCGACCCGCAACTCATCCGGCACCCGCTGCGCCGCATCCGCGTTCGCCGGGTAAAACCGATAAGTCTGAATGTCGCCCACGTACTTTTCCCCGGCGGCGCGGTCCCCGGCAGCTCTCGCATGGAACCCCAGAAACGCCTGGGCCAGATTCACCACTTGCGGCGTCAACTCATGCCCCACACCCTCGTACCCCCGCCAGATCAACGGCAGTCCCAACTTCCTTCCTTGCGAGAAAAATCCATACGTCGGCCGATAACGCTCGTCCGCTTCCCCGCAAAGAATCAGACCCGGCACATCGCGCAACGCCAAAGTGGGCGCGTCCCACCATCCCGCCGAATACGCCACAAACGCCCCGACCCGCTCCGGCGCCCAGAGAGCAAACCGATGGGCGAAATGCGCGCCCGCCGAAAAGCCGAACACCAGCGCCTTCCCGGTCTCCGCACCCGTCCGTGCCCGGATCTGCTCCAGCGCTTTCAGCGTAACGGCCCCGCTCCATAGTTCCGGATAATAATACCCCAGGCGCGAATGCACCTCCTCCAGGTTCGTCTTGAAGGTCGGCCCGACCAGCACCAAATGCTCCTGGTCGGCAAACCGCCCCCACACCGCCTCGTTCTTCAGAAACGCACGCCCATCCCCGTTGCATCCCGGAACCAATAAGAGAATCGCCCGCGCCCCGCCGCCTGTCGGCTCCCGGTAAGAAAACACCGCCTCCCGATTCAACGCGAATGGCGTCTGCACCCGCACCTCCTTCAACTCATTAGCCGCGGCGCCGGAAAACCACATCGCCCACAACCCCAGCGCAAGCGCCCACGCCCTCGTCCAAGCCCCGCCGCGCCCCCGGCTCCCAGACCGAAGCGGCAGGGATGCCGCTTCTACTGTAGAAGCGGCTTCCAGCCGCTTTCCATGGGAGCACGCCCGATTTCCAGTCTGCATGGTGGGCAAGGCCCATGCCCCCTCGTTCCCAAGCTCCAGACATGTAGTCAAAGCGCACCCTCCCATGGTAGGGGCGGCACTCCGCGCCGACCGCTCCGCGAACTCGACGAGATCGATGCAAAAAGTCAATGGCGCGCCCTCCCGGACGGCACGGAGTGCCATCCCTACCTTGCCCTCGTTCCCAAGCTGAGCTTGGGAACGCACCCATCTTCGAAGCTGAGCTTCGCCACCCCACGCCCCGCCAGACTGCCCCCCGGAAAACCCCGCGGCCCGCCCCTTCTGCTCTCTGAAAACTACGTTCTCTTGTCGTTTCATCGCTTCCCAAAGTATGACGCCGGTTGAACCGCCAGCCCAGGAACCCCGTCCGGATCTTCGTCCCGATCCGGCTCCCTGCTCGCAGGCGACTGCTCCACCGCCACGCTCCCCGCCTCCGCCGCGCCATCCACCCCTTGAACCATAGCCACCTCTGTCGCATCAGCCCCGCTTCCCGCAGATTGGCTCGGAGACGCTTCTCTCTCCGGCACATCGGACGCTTTGGCCACCTCTCGAATCGCCTCCACCGACGCACCGGCACCACGCGCAGTGACCAAAGATGGCGATCCATTCCCCCCGCCCGTGTCTGCCGCTCCCCCACCATTCCCGGGCACCCCCTTCGGCGTCTCCGCCCCCCCGCGCTCTCTCGCCGCCGCCAACGCGCCATGGTCGGCGCGGTCCGCGCCGACCGCCCGCTCCGGCCCGGCTGACTCCTTGACGGGGGCCGCACCCGCAAGCGTCTCCTCCTCCACCCCTGCCGCTGCCGGACGCACCGCTTCGCTTGCAACCCGTCCGCGCAACCGCTCCCAGCCGCCCCATCCGAACTGATAAAGGCAGGCCCCCAGCACCAGCACCGCCGCCAGTCGCTTCAACCCGGCAACAGCATCCGCCGATTCCGCTGGCTCAGCTTCCGGCGTTTCCATCAGACGCGTTCCGAAACTCGGAACTGGCTCATCAATCGGAATAATAACAGGGGGCGCGGGCGGCAATTCGCGCTCCGCCAGGATCACCATCGTTGCCTTGGCCGAAAGCACCTCTGCCAGCGGCTTCCACTCCGGCATCCCTTCCGTACAGGCCAGGTCCTCCATCGAAAACTCCTTCTGACGCACCCGCGCGAAAATCTCATCGCGCGTGAACGGCCCGGAATTTTCTCCGTCTTTGTAAATGTAAATTTCCTTCATTGTGACTCCTGCTGGCTCATGAACCTTGCGTGGCGGTGGAAACTGAAAAATGAATAGCCAGCGACATGGGCGTCGGCTCAGTCAGAAAACTTGGCTCTTTGCTCACTGCTTTGTGTGTCGCCCTAGAGCGGGCCGAAGATTGAACTTCGGCCCGCTCGTTGGTTCAGAACCAATCTTGCCATGACTCATAGGAATCATGAATCTTGAGACCCCTATGCCCCCATATTGTGTGTCAATTTTCAAGAGTTGACGCCGCCCCTTGGACGCCGCCCCTTGGAGTTGACGCCGCCCCTTGACCCCGCCCCCACTATGTCTCTCTGACGTTGGCGTTTCGTGCCCTCTGGAAGAAAATAATTGCAGAGTTTATAAATACTATAATCCACGCAATGCTCTCTCGCATTTTAATCGAACTGACGTTATTGTCTTTAGCGAGCATGCTCACTTGGCGGAGCAGTTCTGGATAATCCAGGACTCCGAATTGTGCATCATCCCACCCAACTAAGCCAGTATACAAATCGGATGCGCTTGTATTGGATACAGACAGATAAAATATCCCTTTTAGTTTATTTTGTTTACCCTCAGCGGCATACGAATTTATGTATGTTCCGTAAGGTCGCCCTTTATCGCTGATGTTTACATCATCTTTAGCGAGAATTCTCACTAAAGAATCAGAGGCTGCACGGTAATACGATGATTTCATTATGCGCATCGGGCGCACATGTAAGATCGCATCAGTGTTGCTTTGAGGGAGGCTTGATCGAAGCCGCTCAACCTTGACGACCTCGCCTTCAAACACTAAATCGCTTTTGGATATTAGATCGGAAAGAGGTTGCTGCAGAACAGGCACTGCAATCAACTTTATCGAAAATAAAAAGAAAATAACAGCAAACATTTTATGTCGGTTTATTCGCATGTAAGCCCCCCTATATTTGGAGTTGGCCAATTTAAAGTGAAATTATTGATGTAATCCAAAGCGCTGGCTGCCCATCCATTATCGGTGTAGCTCCAGTAGTTGTTTAGATTCCCGGTCGCTACGAATGCAGGGTTGCTGTTATGCAGTTGGTTATCTTGGCATAGTTCCAGGTGTTGATAGCTCGCGTACGCAAAATCCCATAACTCGCCCTCCATTTTGTAAATCTGAGTATCGGCTTGTGATAAATTACAGTATACACCTGTTTGCAAAGTTAAGGTGCGGGATGTATATTCATCGAATACTTTACTAACAATGAGTTTTTCAATTTCTAAGTGCTGATATTCATGCGTCTTGACGCGATCGCAAAAGCCTTGCGACACGGTTCCGCTTTTCCCGGTTAGATCAGAGATAAGACTGGTTCCGGAAGAGCATGGAATCGTAATTTGATAAGATACGGATACAGTGCGGGCAGATATCGTTGCGTATCCTTGTTGATTTGTGCATTTTGGGCAAGTGTTCCCAGTAAGGATGCGGGTCGAAGTTTCCTGCGGTGTTGAGGTTAGGGTGTGAGAAAACGATCCGCCGCCGCCTTGACTACTTAGTATTTGATCAAGGGGCAAGATAATATCTGGGCCAAGCGGAGTTACATCTGAGGCAGGTGTTGGTGTGCTAAATGCCGAGAGAGCTAATGAGAAGCAGATTAATAGTGTTTTATATTTGTGTTTCATTGTTTTGTATTGTTTGCTGACTGAGTGGACTATTTCCGAAAAAGATTAAGCGGTTGCTGATCACGCACTATCCTTGGGGTGCTTTTCGGTTTATCAAACGTTTCCAGCGAAACAACCTCGACACGATCTGGACGGATTACCACCAGTGTCGTGCCAGTGAGGTCGTTGAGAAAATAGTTTAGTGAATTGACTTTAGAGATATCGATCATCGCGATTGGAACATTGCCAATGGCGTCCGGTTCTATTACAAAAGCTGTTCCCGTGCGGTAGAGCATAGCAGGCCCGTCCCAAACGTATTCTTCCATAATATTTCGGTTGACAGCGTCCTGTTGTAGATTGGGTGAATTTTCCTCTGGGCACGTTCCGCAAAAGTCCGAAATCATTTTACCAACGGTTTTGTCCCGGTGAGTTGCTACAGTACCAGTCGTGGCGGTGAAGGTGGCTTTAGGGATTGTGCCTTTAACAGCAGTTTGCCCGTCTGGGTAATAGTCATACCCAATATGGTTGCCATCAGGCATGGTGATGGCGATCAATTTATCGAAGAACCCGTAAATACGGCTTTGGGACTGTCCAGAGGCGGTTTGCGAGACAAGACGACCCGCCGCATCGTATTGGAACGCGGTGGTCCGGTTGCCGGTGATCGAGGCGCTCAGTTGGTTGGCGCGATCGTAGGACATTGTCGTCGCTTCTCTGTTCTCGAATTTGGCGAGCATGTTGCCGGCTGGATCGTATTGGTAGCTTTCGAGCAGCGCGGAATCAAGGCCCGAGGCGGGCTGGGTGTTGGCTGCGGGAATGATGGCTTTGGGCACAGGGTCACTCTTTCGCACGGTCAGGAGCTGGCCGCTGGGGTCGTAACCGTAGGTCTGCTTCTGGCCGTTCCAGGTGCGGCTCAGGAGCTGCCCGGCGTTGTCCCATTCGTAGGCGAGCAGGAGCGGCTTGACGAGCGGGCCGCCGGTGAGTTCCAGCCGGGTCTGGCGACCGAAGCTGTCGCATTCGTATTTTGCGGCGATGCCGTTGCCGTATTTGCGCCCGGAAAGCCGCCCTTTGGCGTCGTATTGGTAGCGGCAGACGCTCACGCCGTTGCTCTTGAGTTCCAGCAGGTGGCCCTTGAGATCGTAGGCGTACTCGGTCTGCTGGAGCAGCCGGTAGGCGGAAGGGGCTGCGGCGGGTTTGGCCGCGTTTGCTGAAGGCTGGGGCGCGGCGATTTTCTCGGAGAGCGTAACGGAAGTTTTCCGACCCTGTGCGTCCCAGCCGTACCGGACGACGCGCTTGATGCCGCCGCGCGTAAGCTGGCGGGCGATGACCCGGCTGGCCTCGTCGTAGAACAAGGTGACGCTATTGGTGGGGGTGCTGATGCGTTTGGGACGGCCCAGGGCGTCGTAGGAATAGAGGATCTTTTCCCCGGGCGCGCCGTAGTCGATTTTCTTGAGCCGACCCTTCTCGTTGTAGGTCTGGGTGACGGTCTGGACGCCGTTGGTGCGTTTGACCAGCCGGCCTTCATTGTCGTAAGTCCAGGTGAGCGTCTGGCCGAGCGGGTTCTTTTGTTCGATCAACCGGCCTCCCAGGTCGTAACGGAATGTGATCCGGTTGCCGTTGCCGTCGATCTGCGCGGTGCGGCGCCCGGCGTCGTCGTATTCGTACCGGGTCACGGTGCCGTTGGGCTGGTGCTCGGCGATGAGGTTGCCCCGAGCGTCCCGCTCGATGCGGGTGGAGCGTCCGAGCGCGTCGGTCTGCCCGGTGACCGCCCCGTTGGCATCGCGCTGGCAGGTGGTGACGGTGACACCGTTCTGCTTGGCGGCGGCGATGTTGCCGGCGGGATCGTAGGTGTATTCCGTCACCTGGCCGTCGGGCTGCACTTTCGATTTCACCCGGCCGTTGTCATCGTAAACAATCGTCTGGCGCTGGTCGCCTTTGACGACTCTGTTGAGCCGGCCAAAATCATCCCGGTACATGGCGGTCTGCACTCCGGCGGAATCGGTGATGCTCTCGGGCTCGCCGCGTCTGTTGTAGGCGATTTTCGTGATCTTGTTGCCCGGCTCAGTGCGCGAAAGAACGCGCCCGGCTCTGTCATACTCGATGGCCGCGACCAGATCCCGCCCGCCTTTGGCATTGGCGCGCAGGATGCGAACGGGTTTCTCGAACACCGGGTCGTCCGCCTGGGAGGCCACGACGGGAATCGGGTATTCGTAGTAGGTGCTTACGCCGGCTTCGTCCCGGCTCTCGATCAGGTTGCCGGTCTTTTTGTCGTAGAAATTTTCCAAGAGCACCCGCTCATTCTTCTCGACCCGGCGCAGCTTGCCGTCGTGCTTGCGCCCCGGCGCGCGGAAGTAATATTTGACCAGTTCCTCTCCTCCGGAATTCCGGCTGGTTTCGACCCCTCGATTTTGCGCAAACCCATAGCTTTGCCACCCGCCCAAACGGTCGTGAGCCGTGACCGCGCCATTTTCGTAGGTGTAAGAATACACGCCGTCATCTGCGAGCCGCCAATAGCCGGCCTTGTTCTTTTCCGCAGGGTCGTTGGGCGGCGGCTCGCCTTTTCCATACTTGACGAATTGACTTTTGAAAACCAACGGGGCGCCGCCGGGAACAGCGAGCGAAGAAAGCAACCCGTCCCGAGTGTACTCAAACTTTTCCGGGTCGCGCAACCCGGGCCGGTTCAAAGAAAGCAGCCGACACTCCTTGCCGTTTCCGTAGGCGAACTGGTATTTGGTTCCGTTGACGGCGAGTTCCACCACGCGATCATTACCCTGCCGGGTAAGCGTCAAAACAGTGCGCCTCTGGTTGGACGCGGTGTCGCTAAACGTGATTTGGGTGAGATTGCCTCCCGCAGCTTCATACTCAAGCTGCCGACCCGTGGGCGCATGGACCGTCGCCAGGCGTCCGTTTCGGTACACGTATTCCCAGCCGTCCCGGCTGGTAATGGTGGTCAGCGGGCCGAGGACTTTTCCCAGATAATTGTGGTCGCCATCCGCGAAAAACCCCGCCTTGCTTTTCTTTGCAAACAGGCCAACGACGCTCCCCGAGGGAAGGGTCCAAACCAACACGCCTTTTCCGCGCGGCAGCACAACGCTTTCAAGCTGCGGACAAAACCATTTCCCGCCAAAAGCCCCCAACTCCGAGCGGCTGGAGAAATAAACCAGTTGCAGCGGGAAAGTGAACTCCGGCGAAATGGTTACCGTGGCGAGGGGCCGGTCCACCATCCACGCGGACGGCGGCACCACCGAGCCGACCCGCGGCGGCTTGAACTCCCACTCCACCGCGCCAGCCGGGCAGACCCCGAGCAGCGACAGTAGCAGCCAAGCCCGGCAAAGCCTCGCGCCCAACGGCTTTCGCGCCTCACGGTACGAACACCCAATTTGTTTGGAGCCGCCATTATTCTTCGACCGGCTCCGTGTTGTTTTTGTCAATATTTCCATTACCAAATCCTTCGAAATCCCGGAACACATGCCCTTTGTCCGGTGTGATAAATGCTTATCAGGAACCCCCCGATGCGGTCAAACGGGAAACAGCGGAAAAACCCCAGCAGCACTGGAATCAGGGATTCCCCTATCCGATGCCATGCAGACCGAAACCAACGGCTATCTTGATTCCCTCGAATATCAAAAATAGAGGCGATGCGACGTTCGACCTCGCAATGAAGGGGTTGCCAAAGGCGTCAGCGGCCCGATCCCCACCCGGCCAGGGGCGTTCAACTCTTCCGGGCAGCCTTCTTACCGGCGTGCTTGTTGCCTGCCGTGTATTTGACCGCTCGGCGTTTGGGCTCGATTTTTTCGATCCCCATGCCGCTCTTGAGTTCGGTGATCTGGTCGCGCAAGAGAGCCGCCTTTTCGTATTCCAGGTTGCCGGCCGCGTGCATCATTTCGTCCTCCAACTCGCGCAACAACTCGCTGACGCTGAAGTTCCCGCCCGCTTCGCGCACGACTGATTCCTCCATCTCGCGCCCCTTGAGAATCGTATGGAGGCTCTCCTGCACGGCGCGCTTGACGCTGGTGGGAGTGATGCCGTGCTCGGTGTTGTACTCCATTTGTTTGCCGCGCCGGTAATCGGTGATGGCGATCAGCTTGGCCATGCTCTTGGTCACGGTATCGGCGAAAAGATAGACTTCCCCATTCACATGACGCGCGGCGCGGCCCGCCGTCTGGATAAGCGAAGTCTGGCTGCGGAGATAGCCCTCCTTGTCGGCGTCGAGGATGCAGACGAGCGAAACCTCCGGAAGATCCAGGCCCTCCCGCAGCAGGTTGATGCCGACCAGGATATCGAACTCCGCCGCGCGCAACGCCCGCAGAATTTCGACCCGCTCGATGGTGTCGATGTCCGAGTGCAAATAGCGAACCTTCAGCCCGACGTCGCGCAGGTAATCGGTGAGGTCCTCGGCGGTCCGCTTGGTCAACGTGGTGATCAGCACGCGCTCGCCGATTTCCGTGCGTTTGCGGCAGAGCTCGATGGTCTCATCGATCTGGTGCTGGAGCGGGCGAATGGCGATCTGCGGATCGAGCAATCCGGTCGGGCGGATAATCTGCTCGGCGATCAAGCGCGCGCCGGGCGTGTGGACGTCGAACAGCTCCGGCGACTGATCGGTGCGGGAAAGCTGAAGTTCACCGGCGATGGCGGCGGGTTCGGGTTCCGCTCCGTTGTTTTGATTGCGTTTGGTCGCGATGAATCCCGTGTTGCCGACAACGCTATTGCGCATTTCAAACTCAGCCGGAGTTGCGCTGACGTAGATCATCTGGTTCATCATTTCCATGAACTCCGGGAAATTGAGCGGGCGGTTGTCCATGGCGCTCGGCAGCCGGAATCCGTAATCGACCAGCACGCTCTTGCGGGAGCGGTCGCCTTCATACATGCCGCCGATCTGCGGGATCGTGGCGTGCGACTCGTCGATGATGCAGAGGAAATCGCGCGGAAAAAAGTCCAGCAGCGTAAACGGTCGCGAGCCGGGCGGACGGCCCGAGAGATGGCGCGAGTAATTTTCGATCCCATTGCAGAATCCCATCTCCTGCATCATTTCGAGATCGAACTCGGTGCGCATCTTGATGCGCTGCGCTTCCAGCAGCTTGCCCTGGCTCTCGAACCAAATCACCCGCTGATCGAGTTCCTCACGGATGGTCCGCATGGCGGTCTGGAGTTTGTCATACGGCGTCACGAACTGCTTGGCCGGATAGAGCGTGAGAACGGTGAGCTGGTTCTGGAGCTGCCCGGTGAGCGGATCGAACATCGAGATTCGGTCGATTTCATCCCCGAAAAACTCGATGCGGACCGCCTCCTCATCCGCGCTTGCCGGATAGACCTCCACCACGTCGCCGCGCACCCGGAACCGGCCCCGGTCGAAGGCGATGTCGTTGCGCTCGTAGAGCATGTCCACGAGCTTCGCCAGGACGGCTTCCCGGGTGATCTGCTGCCCGAGTTTCAAGGTCAGCAACATGTTCAGGTAATCCTCTGGCGATCCCAACCCGTAGATGCACGAGACGCTGGCGATGACGATCACGTCCCGCCGCGAAAGCAGCGAGGAAGTGGCCGAGAGCCGCAACCGCTCGATCTCGTCGTTGATGGACGAGTCTTTCTCGATGTAAGTGTCCGTGCGCGGGATGTAAGCCTCGGGCTGATAGTAATCGAAATAGCTGACGAAATATTCGACGGCGTTGTTGGGAAAGAACTGTTTGAACTCGCTGTAAAGCTGCGCCGCCAGTGTCTTGTTGTGCGAGATAACCAGCGTGGGCCGATCCAGGTCCCGCAGGACATTGGCCACCGTGAAGGTCTTTCCCGAACCGGTGACGCCCAGCAGGGTTTGATGCCGGTTGCCTGCCGCCGCCGACTTGGCCAGCTTGGCGATCGCCTGGGCCTGGTCGCCCATGGGCTGGTATTGGGACGCGAGTTCGAAAGCCATAACAGCCCAACATAACCGGCACCGACACAAGTGGCAACGCAGGAGAAGAAGACGCGGGGAGCGGGGGCGCAGGACGGGAAAGTTACAGAGTTTCGGCTGTTATCTCAGCGCCAACG
>JBAXSN010000110.1:0-11135 GCA_037130675.1 Verrucomicrobiota bacterium | reverse complement strand
CCGCTTCTACTACCCGGCGAGACCCTCGCCGCAAACCAAGTTTCAAGTCAGTCCCAAAAATTTGTGGCGTGTTTGCAACGAACCCGGTGGAAGAAAATCATTCGGGGTCCAGCATGAGAATACTGGCAGCGCGTACGGGATTTGAACCCGTGCACCAGCCTTGAGAGGGCTGTGTCCTAACCCCTAGACGAACGCGCCGTTTGGGAAGGGAGAGACTATCGATGAATGCCGGGGCTGGCAACCGCTTTTTCGCGGGCGGCGAGTTTTAGTATGGATTCATCATACGGTGGGACTTCGCGGGAGCTGGCAACTGACACTTCCGTCTTGGCCAACCGCCGGATTGGGAAAAACCGCATGTCCGGGGGTGTGGGGGGCTTTACGGGTGAGAATTCCGAAGCCAGAAAATGGCCGTGATTCAACGAAGAAAGGCGCATAACCGGCTCCTGAGCCGATTATCCCGCGTGAGCCCAACCATTGAATCGCATCTCGTTGAAAACCGCGTCTTTCATCCCCCTCAAGCCTTGGCGAAGGCTGCCCGGGTTGGCAGCCTGGCTGAGTATCAGGAGAAATGGCGGGACTCGGTGCAGGACCCAGAGAAGTTCTGGGCCGAGGAGGCCTCGGAGCTTCACTGGCAGAAGAAGTGGACCAAAGTCCTAAAATGGGAGGAGCCGTATGCCGAGTGGTTTGTCGAGGGGCAACTTAACGTTTCCGAAAACTGCCTCGATCGGCATCTCGTCGGAATGCGGCGAAACAAGGCCGCCATCATTTTTGAGGGGGAACCCGGCGAAAAACGGATACTCACCTACCAGCAACTCCATCGCGACGTCTGCCGCTTCGCAAACGTCCTCAAACGCAACAAGGTCAAAAAAGGGGATCGCGTCCTTATTTACATGCCGATGATTCCGGAGGCCGCCATCGCCATGCTGGCCTGTACCCGGATCGGGGCGGTCCATTCCGTGGTGTTCGCGGGGTTCAGTTCGGAGGCGATTCGGGATCGCATCAATGATTGTTGCGCCACGGCGGTCATTACGGCGGACGGCGGCTATCGTCGCGGGGCCATCATTCCACTAAAGCACAACGTGGACGAGGCGCTGGCGCACGGAAAACACAAGGTCCGGCGCGTCATCGTCTTTCGACGGGCCCACAACGACGTCCACATCGAACCCAACCGGGACGTCTGGTGGCACCGTGAGTTGGAATACGTGAATGCCAAGTGTCCGCCGACACCGCTCGATTCCGAGCATCCGCTCTTCATTCTTTATACCAGCGGCTCCACCGGAAAACCGAAAGGCATTCTGCACGCGACGGGCGGCTACCTCGTGGGCGTCCACTCGACGGCCAAGTATGTCTTCGACCTGCGCGAGGAGGACGTTTTCTGGTGTAGCGCCGACGTCGGCTGGGTCACCGGGCATAGCTACGCCGTGTACGGAGCCCTGGCCAATGGCGCGACCACCGTCCTGTATGAAGGCGCTCCCAATTGGCCCGAAAACGATCGGTTCTGGCGCATTGTGGAAGAATACGGAGTCTCGATTCTGTACACCGCGCCGACAGCCATTCGCGCTTTTATAAAATGGGGCGACCACTGGCCGAAGAAGTACGATCTTACCTCGTTGCGCCTGTTGGGAAGCGTGGGCGAGCCGATCAATCCCGAGGCGTGGATGTGGTATCACGAAGTCATCGGAGGCGGGCGCTGCCCCATTGTGGACACTTGGTGGCAGACCGAAACCGGCGCGATTTTGATCAGCCCGCTGCCCGGCGCCACGCCCACCAAACCTGGAACCGCCACGCTCCCGATGTTCGGCATCGACGCCGCGGTGGTCGATGATGAGGGCAATGAAGTCCCGCCAAACGTGGGGGGCAAGCTGGTGATCCGAAAGCCGTGGCCCTCAATGATCCGAACGATTTACGGCGATTCGGAACGCTACGTTAGCGCCTACTGGGGCCAGATTCCGCACGTTTACACGGCTGGCGACGGCGCACGCCGGGACAAAGACGGGTATTTCTGGATCGTCGGGCGCATCGACGACGTCCTGAACGTCGCGGGGCATCGGCTGGGAACTTCCGAAATCGAAAGCGCGCTGGTCAGCCATCACGCCGTGGCGGAAGCCGCCGCAGTGGGCAGGCCCGACGAACTCAAGGGGCAGGCCGTCGTGGTCTTTGTCACCCTCAAGGGCGGAGTCCGGGCCAATAGGGAGCTTTGCGAGGAACTCCGCCGGCATGTGGGCAAGGCGATCGGAGCGATTGCGAAGCCGGACGAGATCCGGTTCGCCGACGCGTTGCCCAAGACGCGTTCCGGCAAAATCATGAGGCGTTTGCTCAAAGAACTCGCGAGCGGCGCCATCAACGTCACCGGCGACACCACCGCGCTTGAGGACTTCAGCATCCTTGCAAAACTCCGGGGCACCGACGAATAGTGGAGTAAGTCCACTATTCAATGTTCGAAGCTCAGCCAGCACCTGCCAGGATCAGCGTTCTGATTCCCGCGTATAACGAGGAAGCCTTGATCGCCAAGGTTCTTGCTCGCGTGCATGGCTGCTTTGAAGCGGTCGGCTGTCCGCAATATGAGGTGATCGTTTGCGACAACAACTCGAATGACCGCACGGCGGAACTGGCCGCCGCGTCCGGCGCAATGGTGGTGAAAGAACCGCATAATCAGATCGCGCGCGCCCGGAACACTGCGGCCAAAGCTGCGACGGGCGAATGGTTTATCTTCCTCGATGCCGACACCCTCCTCACAGCGGAGTTGCTCGCCGAAACCATTCGCAGCCTTCAATCCGGCGCCATTTGCGGCGGGGGTTCCATCTTGCAGTTCGACCGTCAGGACCTGGGGCTTTTCGCCGCGGCGCTGACCCGGGTTTGGAACACCATTTCTTCCACCTTTCACCTGGCCGCCGGGTCCTACCTCTTCTGCTACCGTCGCGCCTGGGAGGAGCTTGGCGGGTTTGACGAAAGCGTGTATGCCGGGGAGGAAATCTATTTCTCGCGGGAACTAAAGCGCTGGGCCAGGGCCAACGACCGGAAATTCAGGGTGATCACCAGAGCTCCTGTCGTCACTTCAGCCCGCAAGATGGAGTGGTACAGCCAGCGGCAGTTGCTTTGGCGAGTGCTCATGATGGCCCGCCCGGGGGCGGTCAAGCACAGGGACAAGTGCGACTTGTGGTATTCGAGGCCGTAGTAGGACGCAGGGTGAATTGGGAGCGCCATCCCAAAGCTGTGGAGCACCACAGCGCTACAAAACGCTATCGCGAATCAGATGACGTTGTATGGCGCGCGCCAGCGTCTTGTAGTGCGTGCGGTCCTCCGCCGCTTTGGGGGAAAACAATGATTTTAGACAAGCCATCTGTTTAAAGTTCGCTAGCATTCCACAGGATGTCCAACTCTCGCCAATCCCTCCACGATCTCACGTTTTTCGCGTTGGAGCAGGAACTCACGGGCGCTGGGATTCGGCCGGTCCACGCTCGCGCCCTTTGGCGGGCCTTGTATCGCGAGTCCGCAACGGATTTGCTGGCTCATCCAAAATTTCTCCCGCCGCTCCAGCGCTGGGTGGCCGAGAACCTGGGCGAGGAAGGCCGCTTTGCCATCGACGCGCCCTCGGTCGTTGCCGATCACCGCAGCGGCGACGGAACCACCCGAAAGTTTTTGATCCAACTTGCCGACGGCCAGACGGTCGAGACCGTCATCATGGGCTACCCTGGGCGGTTCACCGCCTGTGTCAGCACTCAGGCCGGGTGCGCGATGGGTTGTGTGTTTTGCGCCACCGGCCAGCTTGGGTTTTCGCGCCACCTGCGTCCCGGTGAAATCGTGGCGCAAGTCCTTCATTGTCAACGGGCGTTGCAGAGCCAGGGCGAGGCGGGGCTGCGCAACATCGTGCTCATGGGAATGGGCGAGCCGTTGCACAACTACGACGCCGTGATCGCCGCGCTGGAAATCGTGACCGACACGCGCGGCCTCAACCTTGGGCCGGGGCGGATCACCCTTAGCACCGTCGGTGTCGTGCCTGGCATCCTTCGATTGGCCCAAGAGAACCAACCTTACAATCTGGCCGTCAGCCTCCATGCCGCAACTGACGAAGAACGCTCGAAGCTCGCTCCCATCAATCGGCGCTGGTCTCTCGCCGAACTGATGGCTGCCTGCCGCACCTACGCCCAACTAACCCGGACGCCGGATCTTCTTCGAATGGACGCTGATCGCCGGAGTCAACGATTCCAGGCGGCACGCCGAGAGCGTCGCGGCGCTGCTGTCTGGCATAGACGCTCATGTGAACCTGATCCCGCTCAATCCCACGGACGGCTTCAGCGGCGCGGCGGCTGAGAGCCGGGCAGGGGACCAGTTCCAGCGAATCCTCCAAAGCGCCGGGATCCCAAGCACCCTGCGCCAGCGCCGGGGCATCGACGTCGCAGCCGGCTGTGGCCAACTCCGGGGGATGCTCGGGTAAGTCCATCCCTGTCCATCCACGGCAATTTTTTCTGTTTACCGGGTTGCCCCGATGGCCAAGGCCCCTTATACAGCGCGGATGCAAACAGACATCACTTCGCTCGGACCGTGTCAGTATCCGTCCCCGCTGATCAGTAGTGGGCGGATTGATGCCTATTTTCAGAGCGACAACAACCGGATTCTTCTCGACGACTCCCTTGCGGCCTTCAATCAGGCGCTCGCCGGAAAAAGCGCTCCGCCGAGCTTCGAAGTGGCGGGAGCGCGGGAGCAGATTTTCTTCGATCCCCGGCGAACGACCGCCGGCATCGTAACTTGCGGCGGTCTTTGCCCCGGCCTCAACGACGTCATTCGCGGTCTCGTCATGGTCCTTCACCACAATTACGGGGTGAATAACATTTACGGGTTCCGGTACGGGTACGAAGGGTTGATCCCGAGCTTTGGACGCGTCCCGATCACGCTCCGCCCGGAGGGGATTGCGTCGATCCACAAGTCGGGGGGCACCATTTTGGGGTCCTCCCGGGGGCCGCAGGATGTGGGGATGATGGTCGATACGCTCGAGGAGATGGGAGTGGATATGCTCTTTGTGATCGGTGGCGACGGCAGCATCCGGGGGGCGGGCGAGATTTCCGTGGAAATCCAGCGCCGCGGATTGAAAAAAGCGGTGGTCTGTATCCCCAAGACGATCGACAACGACATTATGTATGTCGATAAGTGCTTCGGGTTTGAAACCGCCGTGGCCGAAGCGGCTAAAATGCTTTCCTGCGCGCACGCCGAAGCGACGGGCGCCTTGAACGGGATTGGCCTGGTTAAGCTGATGGGGCGCGATTCCGGGTTCATCACCTGCCTGGCCACGCTGGCCTGCGCCGAGGTCAATTACGTGCTCATTCCCGAGGTTCCTTTCGCCCTCGAAGGGCGGGGCGGTTTGCTTGAGCACCTGAAAAACCGGCTAAACCAGCGCAAACACGCGGTCATCGTTGTGGCGGAGGGGGCGGGCCAGCACCTGTTCCAAAACCTGGGGGCGGACGCCTCCGGCAATAAGAAGATGGGCGACATCGGCATTTATCTTAGAGACCGGATCGCCGCCTATTTCAAGGAGCTGGATATCGAGACCACGCTTAAATACATCGACCCGAGTTACACGATTCGCAGCGTTCCCGCTTCCACCCAGGACAACGTCTATTGTTCGCGCCTGGCCCAGCATGCCGTTCACGCCGCCATGGCCGGGAAAACCGCCATGGTGATCGGGCGCTGGCACGGGAGTTACGTCCACATGCCCATCGATCTGGTCACCCATGGGCGGCGGAAAGTCGATCCCAACGGCGAACTTTGGCAGGCGGTCATTGAGATCAGCGGGCAACCGGTGCGCTTCGAGTAGAGTAGTCTAGCCCCCGGCGGCGTGCCTTACCGGATCATTCGTCGGGGAAACTTGAATCTTGACAAGCGGCGCGAAGGAATCAGGCGCGAACCGGCGCTCTCCTGAATCTCGCATTCGCCCTGTGACACTGTGCGGCCGCACAGTGTCAAAATGGGATGTTATCGTGACCTCATCTTGACGTTCTTTGTGTCCTTGGCGCGAGACATTCCGATAATTAAGAGGTGTCGCGCCAAGGCCGGATCTGCGTTGGACGCCAGTCGCGCAGTTTGAGCACCCCCTCCAACGCCGTTTCGGCGGTGAGCTCGAATCCTTTATCCAGCCGCACCCTGTATTGGTTGAGAAAGCTGCGGATGCGCAAGCGGGCGCGGGTCGAGTCCTTTACCGCCTGGTTGTGGGCGAAAAATACCTCGCGCCGCAGCCGCGTTGTCTCATTGGGCACCCACACCTTTCTGGAGAGACCGCAGAAGTAAATGCGCCCGAGTTTGACGGCATCGATTCGGTCGTTGATGCGGTAAGCGTCGCCGATTTTTCCGCATTGCGCGCTCTTGAGGACGTCGCCGCCTCGGTCACAACAAACTCATACTCGTCAACTTGGTAACGAGGGAGGGCGGGGAGCGCACCGGGTAGCGGGCGGGACGCCCACGTTCCTTTCCGGGCTTCGCGTGCCGGGGGAGCGTTCTTCTGGTCAAAATCAATCTCCCGAATCCTCTTTCGGTTCCGGCGTCGGCGTTGGCTTGGGCTCTTCCAGCTTGGCCGCCTCGGCTCTGCCTTTCTTCCGCTGAGCCTTTGTTTCCGTGGGATAGAGCTCGCGGAGGACCTGCCCGACCAACGGAGCGGCCACGGTGCCGCCATGGGAGTCTTTTTGGCCCGGATCGCTCTCATAAATGACCGCAAAGGCGTATTTCGGCTGTCTGGCTGGAGCGAATCCGGCGAACCAGGCGGCGTTGCGCTCGTTCTTCTCCGGCCCCCACTGGGCGGTTCCGGTCTTGCCTGCCACTTCGACGTTGTCCACGGCGGCCCGATGGGCGGTGCCGTGGCCGCCGGTGACGACCGCGACCATGGCGTTGCGCAATGCCTCCATGTTTTCCGCCTTGATGGGGAGCTGATCCTTCACCCTCAAATCATATCCGCTCACCACCTTGTCATCGAGGCTTTGGACCTGCTTTACAAGCCGGGTCTGATAGAAAGTGCCCCCGTTCGCGACGGTCGCCATCGCCTGCGCCATCTGCAAAGGGGTTACCAGCGTATCGCCCTGACCGATGGACATATTGGCCATGTCGCCGTCCATCAGTTTACGCCCATAAACCTTTTTCATGTACTCGTTGGTCGGAACGCGCCCTTCGGCTTCGGCCCAGAGTGGAATCCCGGTCTTGGCGGAAAACCCAAACTTCTGCGCCCAATCGACAATGGGGGCCGCGCCGGTCTTGATGCCGACCTGATAGAACCAAGTGTCGCACGACTGTTCAATGGCGCCGGCGAGGTTCAGCATTCCCGCGTCCTCCTTTTTCCAGTTCCGCATGACCCGGTTGCCGATTTGCATCGAAGGCGGGCCGGGAAACTCCTGGTCGAGGGTGATCGCGCCGCTCTCCAGCGCGGCAATCCCGACGAAGACCTTGAAGGTTGATCCCGGTGGATAAGCGGAGCGGAAGGCCCGAGGCAAAAGGGGAATGTTGGGGTCGGTGTTGAGCGCCTTGAACTGCTCGGGCGAAATGACCGGAATGAACACGTTTGGATCGAACGATGGCCAGGAAGCCATGGCTAGAATATCGCCATTGTTCGGGTCCATGAAGACCATGGCGCCGCGTTTGCATCCCGCAGCCAGGGCTTTTTCGCAGAGGCGCTGGAGATGGACGTCGAGCGTGGTGACGACGTTGTAGCCGGGCTCCGGGGCGATGCTGACCCTCTCGGGGGCGCGTTTTCCTTTCGCGTCGAAGTTGAGGGTCATCTGGCCGGGTTTGCCCGTGAGTTGCTCGTTGAAGGTCAATTCCAGTCCGTCGCGACCCACGGCTTCCGGCCAAAGAAGCTCGTTATTTTCAATGGGGCC
Source organism: Verrucomicrobiota bacterium (assembly GCA_037130675.1). Taxonomy (GTDB): domain Bacteria; phylum Verrucomicrobiota; class Verrucomicrobiia; order Chthoniobacterales; family Chthoniobacteraceae; genus JBAXSN01. The sequence continues at coordinate 3,282 of JBAXSN010000110.1, read as the reverse complement.
ATCGAGCGGACGCCCCGCGCGCCCGGCATAGCCCAGGATATGGGCAGCCAGCGCTCCATTCGGGTAGCAGCGCACATAAACGGGATGCACGGTGAGGCCGTCGCCTCCCCCGCTTTTGACCCGATCGCGTTCCGCCTCGGTGAGATCCTGTGCGATGTCGAGCGGAAGAACGCCCCGGTTCCCATAGTGCCTCGCAATGGCTTCATCGGAAACGGAGATGCGCCGGTTCAGGAGGCGCTCCGCGATCGCGAGCTGCTGGCGGGCAAAGGCAATCGCCCCGGCGTTGGAGGAATCCAGCGGGGTCGGAAAACTGATTCCAAGATTATAGCAGAGGCGAGTTTGGGCCAGCGGTTCGCCGTTGCGATCGGAGATCTGGCCGCGCGGCGCCGGGATGCCGAGCAGATAGGTGCGCGCCTGGCGCTGTGTTTCCCACGTTGGCTTGAGGTTCTCGTCCTGAGCCGGCGCAGGAAGGGTTCCCAAACCGGAAATTAAGGAAAAGAAGAGCGGGAGATGGAGCCAGCGGGGCATAAGCGCCCATGTGTAGCCCGTTCAGCCCCATACCTCAAGCATCCGTACTGAGATGCTCCACTTCAACGCCGATCAGGCAGACATCGTCACTGAACTCTTTGCTGGCCGAAAACTGCTGCACTTCCTGCACCAAATCCCGGCAGAGTTCCTTCATCGGCAACGTCCGGTGATTCTCGGCAGCTTTTAACAACCGGCTGTAATCATAGACCTGATCGTCGGCGCCTTCGACTTCATACAGGCCGTCGGTAAAGAGAAGGATCTTATCGTGGGGCGCGAGCTTGCAACTGGAGGCTTCAAACGCCACCTCATCGAAGAGTCCCAGAACCGAGCCAGGCGAGCAATCGAGCGCCGAGACACCCTCGGAATTCAGCCGCAACGGACGGGGATGACCGGCGTTTGCATAGCGGAATTCTCCCTTCGCCAGGTCCGCGACCAGGTAAAACGCGGAGGAAAAAAGCGGGGTGCGGGCGTGCCTCAACGAGCGCCGAAGCGCCCGGTTGACTTCCGCAAGAAACTCAGCCGGGTCGCACCATTTGGCCCGAAATTCCTCCACGAGAGCGCGCATTGTCGCGGCAACCAGGGCCGCCCGGACGCCATGCCCCATGACATCGCAAATGAAAATTCCGGCTATGTCCTTCGAGATTTTGAAAATATCGAAAAAGTCTCCACTCACCGCTGCGGAAGGCTGATAGAAGTGGTGGAAATTCAACGATTTCTCTCCGGAAGCATCCCGAAACCGCGGGTAGCGCTGCGGCAACATCGTGTATTGCAATTCCCGCGCCATCGCCAGTTCCTCCTCCAAGGCCTCATTTTTGGACCGCAATTCCGCAGCGAACTTCGCAAGCTGATCCTCAGCGCGCTTTTTTTCGGTGACTTCACGGGAGAGCCCGAAAGTGCCGATCACGTTTCCTTCCGAGTCGCGAAAGGGAAGTTTGGTGCTGGAAGCCCAGGTTGCGCTTCCGTCCGGCCAGGTCTCTTTTTCCTCAAGATTCACCAGCGGACAGCCCGTCCGGATGATCTCATGCTCGTCCTCCATCGCTGCGTTTGCGTGTTCAACGGTAAAAAAATCACCATCAGTCAACCCGATCATTTCTTGGGGGTTGCGCAAGCCGTGCTTCTCTGCAAGCGCCCGGTTCACGGCCACAAAGCGGCTGTCGCGATCTTTGAAATAGATGCAATCGGGCAGGTGATCCATCAAGGCGGCGAGCAGATTGCTTTCTTCGAATCCCTTTACCGGAGCAACTGCTTGCGGCATCGGGGGCAATGAATCATCAAAACTCATGAAAAAATCTAGATTTTGGCGCGTCATTCCAAGCGCGATTGAAAAAGGGAGAACGATAATCGAAGCAATTTTTATCAATAGCCTGAAACCAAACTGGGAGCAACTCTGATTCCTGAGATTCATCGGATGATGCGGGGACGCGTTGCGCTCAGTCCTTACCATCACGTCCATCGTCGATGACCTAGCTTTAAACTTGGTTTGCGGCGAGAGCTTCGCCGGGTAGTAGAAGCGGCATCCCTGCCGCTTCGTTCCAAGGGAAGCGGCTGGAAGCCGCTTCTACTACGGAGCCGAAAATTCGCGCGGTGCTCAGGTGGTTAGTTTCCCCGACGAATGATCCGGCAAGGCACGCCGTCGGGGGCGGGACTGACTTGAAAGTTGGTTTGGAGTGACTGGAACCCTTGTGTATCGGGGCGCTTCGTAAGGCGCTAGAGGACTAGTGCACTCCAAGGCGCTTCGCGCATCGCCTTCGGGAGCGCGCCACCGCCTTGGATGGCGCGCAGGAAGCGCCAGAGGTCCAGTGCCACCTTCACGTTTCCCCGACGAATGATCCGGCAAGGCACGCTACCGGGGGCGGAACTGACTTGAAACTTGGTTTGCGGCGAGGGTCTCGCCGGGTAGTAGAAGCGGCATCCCTGCCGCTTCGTTCCAAGGGAAAGCGGCTGGAAGCCGCTTCTACTGCGGAGCCGGAAATTCGTGCGGTGCTCAGGTGTATAGTTTCCCCGACGAATGATCCGGCAAAGCACGCCGCCGGGGGCGGGACTGACTCGAAAATTTAACCCGAACTCCGAAGTTGCGGTTTGCTGTGGCTGCGGCGCTCTGTCGCCGCCGGGGTGGCGCGTCGAGCGCAAACAAGAGGCAAGAGGCTCAGGTCCACATCGCCGCCCCGGCTGAGCGGGGCGGCTACAAAAACGCCAGACCCTGCACCAAATTGTGTGTTGTTTTCAGAGGAGGCTTCGGAGTTCGGGTGCAGCAGCCAGCGAATCTGGCGGAAACGCAGGTGAAAGTCCTGCCGGTCGAATTGGGTGGTTCACGACCGAACACATCGTCAACTGTCGCTCCGCGAGGAGCGAGGGGTAGCAGGCGGTGAATGAACCGGCGGGCGCACCAAGCCATCGACGGGATCGTCGAAGCGGTAAGGCACGGGAAAACGGAAATCATCGATGCGGACTTGTCGAAATACTTCGACACGATCCCGCACCGGGAGTTGATGCGGCAAGTGGCGCGACGGGTCAGTGACGGCAGTGTGCTCAAGCTGATCAAAGCATGGCTGCGAGCGCCGATAGTGGAAGAAGACGGAGCAGGCAGGAAACGGGTAATCCCCAATCGTTGCGGCACACCGCAAGGCGGGGTTATCTCGCCTCTGCTGGCCAACATCTACCTCAATGGACTCGACCATGGGGTAAACGAGCGATGCAAAAGTTGGGCCGAGATGCACCGCTACGCGGACGACTTCGTCATCTGTTGTCGTCCCG
>JBAXSN010000011.1:0-38814 GCA_037130675.1 Verrucomicrobiota bacterium | reverse complement strand
TGACCCGTCTCCAGAACCACACGGCGTTCCTCGGGTTTGTCCTGGGCGACATGGGCGCGTGGGGTTCGGCGCTGATGTATGCCTTCCGCGAACGGGAGAAAATTCTCGATCTCTTTGAATCACTCACCGGCGCGCGGATGATGTGCAATTACATGCGCTTTGGCGGATGCCGCGTCGATCTGCCTCCGGGCTGGCTCGAAGGCGTCCGCAAGATCGTCGATTCCTATCCGGCCTTCATGGAGGAAATGGATCAACTGCTCACCGGAAACGAAATCTTGCTGGCGCGCCTCCAGGGAATCGCCCCGCTCAGCGCGGAACGCGCGATCAACGGCGGCATGTCCGGGCCGGTGCTCCGCGCCTCCGGCGTCGATTACGACATCCGCAAGGTGGACGGCTACGGGATTTACAACCAATTCAAATTCCGCGTGCCGCGGGGGAAAGTCGGCGACTGCTTTGACCGCTTTATGTTGCGGTTCCTGGAGATCAACGAATCGCTCCAGATCCTCCGGCAAGCGCTGGACGGGATTTCCGAAGGGCCGATTGTGAATCCGAAAGCGAAGTCGCGCGGGTTCCGACCGCCGGCGGGCGAAGCGTATGGGCGCATCGAATCGCCCAAAGGCGAGCTGGGCTTCTATTTAATTAGCGACGGCACCGACAAACCCTACCGGTATCGCATCCGCCCGCCGAGCCTGATCAACCTGACCCTGCTCGAAGAGCTGTGCCTGGGCACGAAGATCGCCGACGTGATGGTGATTCTCGGTTCCATCGACATCGTTTTGGGGGAGGTAGATAGATAGTATGCACCCGGCTTTCTTAACTCTTCTCTCCGCGTCCTCTCGCTCCCCGCAAGCGGCTGGAAGCCGCTTCTACTCGGCCTTCGGTTCTGAGCGCCAAAGGCGCGGCCTATACCAGCCTGGGGCAACGCCCCAGGTGGCTTCGAGGCGTGAAATCAGGGCTGAAAGCCCGCGCCATCGTTTTATGGTTCGGGCCTTCAGCCCTAAGCCGCTATTGCGTAAAGACCTGGGCCGTTGGCCCAGGCTGGTATGGGGCCGGGCCTTTGGCCCTGAAGCGCTCTGCAATTTGACATTTCCGGGTCCCGGTGAAGCGGCTGGAAGCCGCTTCTACTTCTCCGCGTCCTCTCGCTCCACGCAAGCGGCTGGAAGCCGCTTCTACTTCTCCGCGTCTCCCCGTCCCCGCGTCTCCGCGTCTTCTTCCCACTGACCCATGAATCTTCCCGGCTCAGGCATTCTAAAAGGCATGGCGGTCACTGCGCGAAATATGTTCGGCAGTTACTTCGACAAGAAGCATCAGCGCTATCTGACCACCGAGCAATACCCCGAGGAGCGGTCGAAGCTGACCGAGCGTTTCCGGAGCTTCCCGTTCCTGGTGTTTGACGGCACCGATCCCGAAGCCGGGATTCGCTGCGTTTCCTGTAAGATTTGCGAAAAGGAATGCCCGCCGCAGTGCATCTACATCGTTCAGGAGCGTGATGAGAAAGGCAAACCGGTCAAGCGCCCGAAGATTTTCGACATCGACATCTCGGTCTGCATGAGCTGCCAGATTTGCGTCGAGGTCTGCCCGTTCGACTCGATCCGCATGGATCAGGATTACGAACTGAGTTCGCCGGATCGTTTCGGTGCGCTGCTGCTTCACAAATCGCAACTGTTGAAGTCGAACGAATATTACCATTGCATCCATCCCACCGAAGCGGCGGAAACGGATGCGCGGCTTGAAGCCGACCGGAAGAAGAAAGAGGCGGCGGCAGCAGCCAAAGTCGAAGCCGCAAAAGCCGCGGCAGCCAAGGTGGCGGCGGAGAAAGCCGAGGCCGCAAAAGCCGCTGAAGCCGCAAACCCGGAAGTCCAACCCGAAGCGGCAAAACCGGAGACCACCACCCCATGATTTATTTCGAGTTACTGGAGAGCGCTCCCATCCATCTCAGAAATTGGTTCCTCTGCTTGCTGACTTCCTTTGGGGTGCCGCATTGGGTGACGACGCCCCTTTCGATGGTGATGAGCATCGGGGTGATCATCGCTGTTTTCCTGACGCTTTTTGCAGCGGCATCAATTTTCGAACGGAAGATTCTCGCCCGGATGCAGAATCGCTACGGCCCGAATCGGGTCGGGCCATGTGGTCTATTTCAGCCGATTGCCGACGGCATCAAGATGATCACCAAGGAAGACATCGTGCCACGCGGGGCCGACAAAATCGTCCATTTCCTGGCTCCGGTGGTGATGGTGGCGCCAGCGCTGTTCGTGCTGGCGATCCTCCCCTATGGGCGCGGGATGGCTCCGATCGAGCTTCAGTCGGGTATCCTCTTTTTCTTTGCAGTCGGCGCGGGCACCGAACTGGCCGTCTTCATGGCCGGGTGGGCCAGCAACAATAAGTATTCGGTCATGGGAGCGATGCGCGCCATCGCCCAGATGATCAGTTACGAGTTGCCGCTGGTGATGGCTGCCATTGTGGTGGCGATGATCGCCGGAACGCTCTCCCCGACCGGCATTGTGGAAGCGCAAAGCGGCAACCTCCTCCACTGGTATGTGATGACGCCGTGGGGCTTTGTTGCTTTTGTTCTGTTCTATTTAGGGGCATTGGCGGAATCGAACCGCAGCCCGTTCGACCTTCCCGAAGGCGAGTCGGAACTCGTCGCGGGGCATTTGACCGAATACTCGGGATTCAAATACGCCACGTTTTTCATGGCGGAATACGTCGGCATGTTTGCGATCTGCGGCTTGACGGTGACGCTTTTCCTGGGCGGCTGGCAGGCTCCCCTCCCCTTCCTGACGATCATTCCCTCCTGGGTTTGGTTTTTTGGAAAGATTTGTTTTGTCTCGTTCACGATGATCTGGATTCGCGCAACGCTCCCCCGCATCCGGATCGATCAAATGCTTTCGTTCGCCTGGAAATTCATGCTCCCGATGAGCTTTGCGGCGTTCATTGGCGCCGCCTGCTGGCATTACGCGGGGCGCGGAATTCTCGGATGGCTGCTCTCGCTGGCGATTGTCGGGCTGCCTTACCTCTTGCTCGGAAGCTTTTTCTCCCGCCGCTATTCGGCTGCAAACCGCAGCTATCTTTTCTCTGAATAACATGCACGAACTTATTCACCGATTCGCTTCCTGCCCGATGTGCCACTTTCAGACCTGGCTCTTTCTGATCCCGTCGTTCGTCATGCTGCTGGCTGCGGCCGCGGCGGTGATCTTGCGGAACCTGATCCATTGCGCGCTCTGCCTCACGCTGAGTTTCATCGCGCTCGGGGTGCTTTTCATTGCCTTGGGCGCTGAGTTCGTCGGGTTCGTTCAGTTGCTCGTCTATGTGGGAGCGGTGTCGATGCTGATCCTCTTCGCCATCCTGCTCACGCCCCGCAATCAACTGGCTGCGCCGCGGAGTCCGTTCCGCACGGTGTCAGCAATCGGCGGCGGATTGGTGACGCTGCTGGTGCTCGGCGGAATGCTCGCCGCCATTGCGGTAAGCCCTCACGCCCACGCCTCGGTGGCCGCGACCCAGAGAGCGCCCATCGCGCCCGTAGTTGAGATCGGCCGACAACTGATGGTCGCTTACATGCTTCCGCTTCAATGCATCGGCCTTTTGTTAACCGCCGCCCTCGTCGGGGCCGCATTGATCGCAAAGGAGGAAAAGCAATCATGAGCCTTCAAGTGCTGCTCGCCATTTCCGCCGTCCTCTTCAGCTTCGGCCTGCTGGCCACGCTGGTCCGAACGAACGCCATCATGGTCCTCATCGGCATCGAGATGATGCTCGGGGCCGGGAACCTGAACTTCATTGCGTTCTGGCGCTACGGCGCCCACCCGGAACTGCTCACGGGCGTCATGTTCGCCATTTTCTCCATTGCCATCGCCGCCGCCGAAGCCGCGGTCGGATTGGCCATCGTCATCCTGGTTCACCGGCGCTTCAAGAGCGTGAACATCGACCAGGCCAACCAACTTAAGGGATAAGCACCTCAATGAACATCGCTTTACTCATGGCGCTCGTTCCGCTGCTGCCGTTCTTGGCGGCGGGAATCACCGCGCTTCTAAAACGGGAACAGCGGGACCTCTCCGCATCGCTGGTGATCGGGGCGCAGGCGATCTCGACGGTCATTGGCATTTTTCTTTTTGCTGTTTCGATTTCACACAGCAGCGGGGAACACGGCGCGCCGATCTTCCTGAACTTTGCCTGGCTCACCTTCGGCACGGAGACGCTCCGGCTCGGCCTGCTGCTCGATCCGCTCAGCGCCGGGATGGCCGCGATGGTCACGTTCGTCACGCTGCTGATTTTCATTTTCAGCCACGGCTACATGAAAGAAGACCGCAATTACACGCGGTTCTTCACGTTCCTCTCGCTCTTCTCTGGAGCGATGCTCGGGGTGGTGCTTTCGAATAGCCTCCTCTTGACTTTCATCTGCTGGGAACTGGTCGGCCTCGCGTCCTACCTGCTCATCGGCTTCTGGTTCCACAAACCCGAAGCGGCCGCCGCGGCCAAGAAAGCATTCATCACCACACGGGTCGGCGACATGGGATTTTTGATCGGAATGCTCTGGCTTTATTCCGCCTCGGGCACCCTTCTGTTCTTTGATCACGGCGCGGGCTGCCTGGAACAGACAGCGCTTACAGCCCTGTCCACCAAGCTCGTATTCGGCGGGTTGGCGGTCTCCAACGCCATCGCGCTCCTGATCTTTTGCGGGGCCGCCGGCAAGTCGGGCCAGTTCCCGCTGCATGTCTGGCTCCCGGACGCGATGGAAGGCCCGACCCCCGTCAGCGCACTCATCCACGCGGCCACGATGGTGGCCGCCGGTGTGTTCCTGGTCGCGCGGATGTTCCCGATTTTCTCCGCGACCGGCACGGTTTCCGTCGCGCTCACCACGGTGGCGTGGATCGGCGCGATCACCGCGCTCTTCGCCGCCCTGATCGCGGTAGCCCAAACCGACATCAAGCGCATCCTGGCTTACTCCACGGTTTCCCAACTTGGCTTTATGATGCTGGCGCTGGGCGTCGGCAGCGTGGCGGCTGCGATGCTGCATCTCATTGCGCACGCGTTCTTCAAGGCTCTCTTGTTCCTCGGCGCCGGTTCGGTAATTCACGGGGTCCATGAAGAGCAGGACATCCGGCACATGGGCGGGCTCCGCCGATCTATGCCGGTCACTTTCATCACGTATTCAATTGGTATGATGGCACTCTCGGGAGTGCCGTTTTTGTTCTCAGGATTCTGGAGCAAAGACGAAATCCTGCACGCCGCCCACGGCTGGTCGGTTTCCCACTACCCGTTCTATATGGCAGTAGCGGCGGCGTTCCTGACAGCGTTCTATATGACGCGCCAAATGTGCTACGTCTTCTTCGGCAGCTATCGCGGGCATGCGCATCCGCACGAAAGCCCCGCCGTGATGACCATCCCGCTCACGCTCCTCGCTGCAGCAACCGTGCTCATGTCAATTCCCGCCACCCCGGCCTGGCCTTGGTTCCACAGCTTCATCACGGGCCACCATCTGGCTTTCGATTTCAACCAGCTCTTCGATCCGGAGTTCATGAAGATCGCGGGGACGTCCATTGTCATTGTGATCTGCGGCATCGGCCTGAGTTATCTTATCTACGGTCGGCGCGTGCTGTCCGCCACGGCGCTCGATCCGCTGGAGTCGATCTCGACGACCGCCTACAAGTGGCTGGCCAACCGCCTCTATGTGGATGAACTTTATGCCGCGACCGTCGTCCGCGCACTGGCTGGCCTCGGCGCGCTTGCCGCCTGGGTGGACCGCTGGATCTTTGGCGGCGCGGTGAAATCGACCGCCTGGCTTTCGGTGTTCATCTCCCGCGTAAGCGACGGGATGGATCGCTTCCTCTTGAACTTCGGCTTCGACTCATCCTGCAACGCCCTCCGCGAATACGGCGGCGGACTTTCCGCCCTGCAATCGGGGCAGGTGCAAGGTTATCTGCGGATGATCGGCATCGGGATGTTTATTCTTCTGGCTGTAACCGCCTGGCTCCTCGCATGAGTGCTTTCCCTTACCTCACCTTCCTCACCCTCCTCCCGCTGATCGGCTCTATTTTGGCGGCGATGCTTCCGGGCAACCGCACCGCTTTCAGCCGCGCCGCCGGGCTCGGATTCAGCTTCGCGGCACTCGGAGTCGTTCTGACGCTGGTGCTCAACTACGACTACGCGGCGGGCGCGATTGCCTTTGTCGAACATCACGACTGGATTCCGGCGCTGAAGATCGACTACTACCTCGGCGCGGACGGCCTCTCTTTAATGCTGCTGCTGCTCACGGCGCTCGTCACGCCGTTTGCGCTGCTGGCGCTAGGGTCGAAAACGACGAAGCTCAGCGTCACGCTGATCCTGCTTTTGCAGGCCACTCTGTTTGGCACGTTCACCGCGCTGAATTTCATCCACTGGTTCATTTTCTATGAACTGAGCCTTGTCCCCGTGTTCCTGCTGATCCGCATGGGCGGCAGCGCCAAGGCAACCGCCGCCGCATTCCAGTTCTTTGTCTATACGCTGCTCGGCGGATTCGCGATGCTGCTTGCGTTCCTGGCGATCCATCAGGCAACCGGAACCTTTAATCTGATCACCTTGGCCGGTCTGGGTCACTCGGGCGAGTTGACCACTGCCCTCGTGAAACGCTTTGCGTGGATCGGCCTGCAACCGCAAACCATCGGCCTGCTTGCCTTCGGTGGGATTTTCCTCGGACTCGCGGTGAAGGTGCCGGTGGTGCCGTTCCACACCTGGCTACCCGACGCTTACTCCGAGGCCCCGGCCCCGGTCTCGATGCTCATGACGGGCGTGCTTTCCAAGATGGGCGTGTATGGCTTCCTCCGGTTGCTGATGCCGCTCTTCCCCGCCCAGATGCAGCAACTGGCCACGCCGCTGCTCTGGCTGGCGCTCCTGACGATTGTTTTCTCAGCCCTCGCCGCCCTGGCGCAAACCGACCTGAAGCGGATCGTCGCTTACTCTTCGATCAATCACCTTGGCTACTGCCTGCTCGGTATCTTCGCGGTTGCCGCCGCCGTCCACGGCCCGGCCAACGATCGCGCCGCCGCCATGAACGGCGTGCTGCTCCAGGTTTTCAATCACGGCATCACCGCCGCCGCGATCTTCTGCTTTATCGGGTTCCTCGAAACCCGCAGCCTCGGCCTGCGTGGGCTGGCTGACTTCGGTGGAATCCGCGCCGTGGCTCCGGTGCTTTGCGGATTGATGGGGATCAGCATCTTCTCCTCGCTCGGCCTGCCAGGCCTCAACGGGTTCGCGGGTGAGTTCCTGATTTTCAAGGGCAGCTTCGCCCTGATTCCCTGGGCCTCGACCGTGGCCGCGGTCGGCCTTTTCGTCACGGCGGTTTTCCTGCTGGGGATTATCCAACGCGTCTTCACCGGTCCGCTCAATGAGCGCTGGGCCAAACTGCCGGACCTCAGCCTGAGCGAGCGCATCACCGTCGCGCCCTCCATTGCGCTGATGTTCGTCCTGGGGATTTATCCGCAGTTCCTGATCAACCTTTTCAACCAGACGGTTCTCCATCTCCTGCCATGATGCTTAACGCGACGTTTCTCTCAGCCTTCATTGGCGCGGCGCTCATCCTGCTGCTGCCGGAAAGATTCGCCAAATGCGCCAAGTGGCTGGCTCTCCTTTCCGCTCTGACCGGATTCGGTTTCGCGCTGACTGCCTTCCACGGCTACGCTCCGGCCTCCGGCGACAATGGGCTGCAATACGTAACCAAGCTGCCGTGGATTGAGGCGCTCGGCATCCAGTTTTACACCGGCGCGGACGGCATCAGCCTCGTCCTGCTGGTGCTCACCGGGATCATCGCCATCACCGGCGTGCTCTTCTCGTGGAATGTCGAGATGCGGCCCCGCGCCTTTTTCGCGTTTTTCCTGACAATCATCGGCGGGGTGTATGGAGTTTTTCAAAGCTTCGATCTCTTCCTGCTCTTCGTCTTTTACGAGATCGTCATTGTCCCGAAATATTTCCTGATCGCCACCTGGGGTTCCACCAATCGCGAATACGGCGCGATGAAGCTCACGATCTACTCGGTCGCGGGCAGCGCGCTCGTTCTCCTGGCGATGGCGGCCACTTATGCCGTCTCCGGCGCGCACACCTTCGATCTCTTTGCTCTCGCCAAGCTTCACTACGCCCCGGCGTTCCAGATCTGGGCGTTCCCGGTGATGTTCATCGGGTTTGCCGTGCTGGCGGGCATCTGGCCTTTTCACACTTGGGCGCCCACGGGGCACGTCGCCGCGCCCACCGCAGTCTCGATGCTACTGGCAGGCGTCGTGATGAAGCTCGGCTCTTACTCGGCGCTCCGGGTGGCGATGACGCTCTTCCCCGCAGGGCTCGACCAGTGGCGGATGCCGATTGCGATGCTGGCGACGGTCGGGATTGTCTATGGCGCGCTGGTGGCTCTCGCCCAGCGGGATCTGAAATTTGTGGTCGGTTATTCGAGCATCAATCACATGGGCTTTGTGCTCCTCGGTTTGGTGACGCTCAACAACCTCGGCCTCAGCGGCGCGGTCTTGCAGATGTTCTCGCATGGGATCATCGGCGGCCTCTTGTTCGCCGTGGTCGGCCGCATGATTTACGATCGGACGCACACCCGCGAAATCAGCGTGCTCGGCGGCATGGACCTCACGAAAGCCATTCCGTTCGCGTCGGTCACGTTCGTGGTCGCCTCCTGCGCCTCCATGGGCTTGCCGGGGTTCAGCGGGTTCGTTTCTGAAGTGACAATTCTCATCGGCACTTGGAACGCCTTCCCGGCCATTCTCATTCCCGCCGCAGCCGGCGTGGTGGTGACGGTCGGCTTCACACTCCGGGCGTTGCAGCGGACGTTTTTCGCGGCCACCGATTTGAGTGTGATTCCCGCGCCCCACGAACCGCTTGCACCCATCACCCTGCCGGAAAAACTCGGCGCGCTGCTCCTGATGGCGGCCACACTCGGCATTGGTGTTTATCCCAAGGTTCTGCTCGATCCCATCATGCGCAGCTTTGACAGCCCGCTTATGCACACTTTGATCCGGGAGGTGGTAACCAAATGAACTACCTCTATCTTCTGCAACTCCTCGCGCCGGAATCGACCCTGGTCGAAACCGCGCTGGTCCTCCTCATTCTCGGCTTGTTCAAAGTGACTAACCAACGCCGAGATCTGCTCCTCGGCATCACGCTGATTGGCGGAGTTTTCGCGGCCGGATTGCTGATGCTCTTTCCGCACCCCGAGCACGTTTGCATCCTAAACGGCATGGTCGTGCTCGATCCGCTGACCCGGCTCTTCAAGCTGGCGATCATCGTGCTCAGCTTGATCACGGCGCTCTTCGCATCCAGTTCCGACGTTCGCGAGCACTTTGCTGAATACCTGGCGCTGATTCTCTTTTCCACTGTCGGCATGATGCTGCTGGTGGGTTCCGAAGAGCTGCTCATGGTTTTCATTGGCCTGGAACTCACGAGCATTTCGCTCTATGTGTTGACGGCTTACCAGCAACGCAGTGCCGCCTCGGCGGAAGCCGCGTTGAAATATTTCCTCATCGGCGGCATCTCTGCCGCGTTCCTGCTCTACGGCTTAAGCCTGATTTACGGCGTTGCCGGAACAACGAACCTGCGCGCGCTGGCCGTCATGCCCCGCGACGTTGCGCTCGATCCGCTGCTGCTTGCGGGCATCGTGATGGCGCTGGTCGGATTCGGCTTCAAGGTCGCCGCAGTCCCCTTCCATCTCTGGGCTCCGGACGTCTATGAAGGCGCGCCCACGCCGTCGGCGGCGCTCATCGCTTCCGGCTCGAAAGTGGCAGGCTTCTTCATTATCGCGAAGGTGCTGGCCGGCGGCCTCGCGGGAGCGGCCGGAAGCGCCGCCTGGACCCACCTGCAACCCGGCTGGCTGCCACTCCTCGCGATCATGGCCGGGATTTCCATCGTGCTCGGCAACCTGGCCGCTCTGGTTCAATCCAACGTCAAACGCTTGCTCGCTTACTCGGCGATCGCCCACTCCGGCTACATGATGCTCGGGCTAACGGCGGCGGGCGCAACGGGCGTCACTCCCGTCCTCTTTTACGTGATCGTCTATGCGCTGACCACCGTGGGCGCATTCGGCATCGTCTCGCTGGTCGAAGCCCGCAGGGGGGGCTCGCAGTTCCATCATTTCGACGGCCTCTATAAAAGCGCGCCGGGCCTTGCGCTCTGTTTGCTGGTGTTCCTGATCTCCCTCGCGGGCATCCCGCCGCTCGCGGGGTTCTTCGGCAAATTCTACATTTTCGCCGCAACGCTGGCCTCGGTTACCGTCCGCGCGAACCCCGGCATGCTCTGGCTGGTCATCGTCGCGATCGCGCTCAACGCCGTCTCGCTTTACTACTATCTCGTTGTGCTCAAACACGTCTTCGTCGCCGAGCCCTCCGAGAGCGCCGCCAACCAGACCCGTCCCGCATGCGCCGCGTCGTTTGCCGTAGGCGTTCTCGCCCTTGCCGTCCTGCTGCTGGGCCTTTACCCGAACATGCTGCTGGAGCCGATCCGCGCTGCCATGACTTCGTATTCCGCAACCGCCGCCCGCTAACCTTTCCTTTCAATGAGCCACGATTACCTGTTCCTCACGATCTTTCTGGGAATCGCCATTGTGTTCCCGCTGATTCCGCTCTCGCTCGCCTGGCTTTGGGCGCGGTTTTTCTCACCGGCCAAACCCGGCAAAGAGAAACAGAGCAGTTACGAGTGCGGCATCGAATCGACCGGCAGCGCGCAGATCCAGTTTCAGTCCCACTACTATCTCTACGCCCTGGTGTTCCTGGTGTTCGACGTGGAAACCGTTTTCCTGCTTCCGTTCGCCACCACCTTCCTCCAACTCCCCGTCGCCGCGTTCCTGGCGATGATGGTGTTCCTTCTCCTGCTTCTGGAGAGCTTGGTATGGGCCTGGGCGAAGGGCGTGCTGGAGTGGAAGTAGGGGGACTCCCTCTCTCCGATGACGCCCTGATCCGCCTTTCCAGTTGCGGTTGGCCCAGGCTGGTATGGAACGGCCCCCTGGGGCAAAACGCCAAACACAATTTGGCGAGACGCACAACTCCGGGGCGCAGGGAATTTGGATTCGATTCTTACCTCCGGTGCCTGTCGCGATTTCGTTTTCTGCAATATGCCGCAGAAACAACAGCCTTCTCAAAAACAACGTCCAGCCCAGCATCAAGAAGAACCCGGACTTGAATCGGAAATGATCCCCAAGCCGAAATCCGTTCGCCCGGATTACCGGCCCAGTGACAAACTCAAAAACAAAGTGGCCCTGATTACCGGGGGAGACAGCGGGATCGGTCGGGCTGTCGCGGTTCTGTACGCCCGCGAGGGAGCGGACGTGGCGATCGTTTATCTTAAGGAACATTCCGATGCCGCCGAGACACAAAGACTCGTCACGGCGGAAAATCGCCGCTGCCTGTTGATTGCGGGAGATGTAGGCGACGAATCGTTCGCAAAAGAAGCGGTGGAACGAACGGTGCAGGAGTTCGGCCATCTCGATATCCTGGTCAACAACGCAGCAGAGCAACACCCCCAGAAAAGTCTGGAAGCGATCTCGGCGGAACAACTGGAGCGCACGTTTCGCACCAATATTTTTGGCTACTTCTTCTTTGCGAAAGCGGCTCTCCCACACCTGAAGGAAGGCTCAGCCATCGTCAATACCACCTCCGTAACCGCTTACCGGGGCAGTTCCAAGTTGATCGATTATTCTTCCACGAAAGGCGCCATTGTGGCCTTCACCCGTTCCCTGAGTCATTCGCTGGTGGATCGGAAAATCCGGGTGAACGGAGTCGCGCCCGGCCCGATCTGGACACCGCTTATCCCTTCCACGTTTCCTGCCGAAAAAGTAGCGTCATTCGGCTCGGACGTTCCGCTGGGCCGCGCCGGCGAGCCGGAAGAGATCGCACCGAGTTACCTGTTCCTGGCGAGCGGCGACTCTTCCTACTTTACCGGTCAGGTGCTGCACCCGAACGGAGGGGAGATCGTCAATGGGTAGGGGTTGAAGACGAGAAATGGGAATGATGGGAAGCATAAGACTTATGGGATGAAACGCATGCGTCCCATGCTTTTCTGGAACTACTGCCGCCCGCGGGGTTCCTCTTCCTCCGTCTCGGCGTTTTCGAGTCGGCGGGACGCCAGCATCCGGTCGTGATCGGCTTCGTCGAGGCCCTCTGCAACCAGTTCCTCGCCGATGCAGTCTCCTCCATCGATGTTATGGCCGTTGTGGTGGCCCAAAGTGGGAGCCACCATGTCCCGCTCCGAGGCGGTATCGATCATCTCATCGTCCGCCGCGCGGGTGGCCTCATTCTCATTGCCGTGATGCCCGCCGTGCAGTTCCCGAAAGGCGCGCTTCCAATCCTCATCGGTATATTCCGTGCGCCCTTCGATGCGCGCCAGTTCGAGGGCTCGCTCTCGCACGGTTTCGGGAGATGGCACGCCCAGTCCGTTGGTGTGGCACAGGATTTTCCCCACGACAGGCCGCTTAATCTTCATGGGTTACCGTTACGCAGAAATCGCCTCGCTTCAAGTGGCGGATTCAACTTCCGGGTTGCCGTGGCTGTGGAACATCCGGCGAATGACTTCCTCGATGGGCAGTTCCTGGACGTTGATGTCGATCACTTGGTAGCGCGCCAGGATTTCCCGGCAGATTTCGGCCACTCCGGCCCGGGGCACTTTTAAGAGGACGCTCTGCGGAGTTTGTTCGGTGACTTCGCCGAAAACCGAAAAATCGCGCGGCGCCGCGTCTTCGAACGTGAAACTGACGATCTTGTGAGTGGAGAAGCGATCCACGACGCTGCTCAGGGGGCCGTCAAAGAAGATCTTTCCGTGGTCGATGATGATCACTCGCTGGCAAAGCTCCTCAATGTCCTGCATGTAGTGACTGGTGAGCATCGTGACGATCCGATGGTCCGCGTTGTAATTCTTGAGGAACTCGCGGACTTTTTTAGCGCTGGCAACGTCCAGGCCGATGGTCGGTTCGTCCAGGAAGAGAACGCGTGGGGCGTGGAGCAGTGCGGCAATCAATTCCATTTTCATCCGCTCGCCCAAGCTGAGTTCGCGGACCATGACGTTGAGCTTATCGCTCACCTCAAGCAATTCAGCCAGTCCGCCGACGATCTGATCGAACGCTTTTCGGGAAATCCCGTAGATCGCCCGGTTAAGTTCCAGCGATTCGCGGGCGGGGAGATCCCACCAGAGCGAGTTTTTTTGACCAAGCAACAGAGAAAACTGCCGTTTGAACTCCTCCTGGCGATGCCAGGGGACATAGCCAAGCACCCGCGCCTCCCCGGAAGTCGGGTTGAGCAGGCCCGAAAGCATTTTCAGGACCGTTGTCTTGCCGGCTCCGTTTGGGCCAAGAAATCCGACCAGTTCGCCTTCCTCGATCGAGAAGCTGATGTCGTCGGCCGCCCGGGTTTCGTCGTACTTGCGATGGACGAGCCCTTTCACCGCACCCCATAGGCCTGCTTCCTTGCGGTAGGTGCGATAGACTTTGGCTAAGTTGCGGGTCTGGATGGCTGGCATGGTGGTGTGTCTGCGCGTTAGGCGATGGGACGGATGGGGCGGATGTATCCGAAACACATCTGTCCCATAGGTCCCATCCGTCCCATCTCCTGCTCTCAAACCCCGTCTCTTGCGGGCAAGCGGAAACGTCATCAGCGGGATTTACCCCGCTGATGACGCTCTTAAAGGTTTCAGGATGATCCGGGAAACAGGTTCCCCGGTGGACTACTTCATCAGGAGCACCGCGCGGGCCCGCTTGATTTCGCGGGTGATCTTGCGGTGATACTGGGCAGGCAGACCTGTGACGCGACGGGGCAAAATCTTGCCGGCTTCGGTCACGAAGCGCTTGAGAATCTCGGGATTCTTGTAATCGATGGCTTCCAGGGCGATGTCGATGCGACGGCGCGGCATCGTGCGGTTGGCACGGCGGAAAGCGGAACGGCGTTGAGGAGTTTTGGGCTGCATTACGTTATTTGGTCTCCCGGTGAAGCGTGTGACGCTTGAGGAAGGGGTTGTATTTCTTCTTCTCAAGGCGGCTCGGGGTGTTGGGGCTCTTCTTGTTACGCGTTGAAACGTAACGAGATGCCGGCTTACCCTCGGCCTTCGCCTCGGTGCATTCAAGAATGATGATGTCTCTGGCCATAGTCTATTCCTTCAAATCCGAAGGGGCTTCCTCTTCTTCGCTGTCGCTGCCACTTCCGCCTTCGTCTTCGGTTAAACCGAAAAGGGAAGTGACAGGTTGGCGCACGCGGGAAGCTTTGCGCTGTTTTTCGATCTGAGATTGGCACTCCACTGTGCAACGAGCAAATGGAATCGCTTCGAGGCGGGCGTGCGGGATGGGTTTGCCGCTCATCTCACAAACGCCGTAAGTCCCGGCGTCAATGCGTTTGAGGGCTTCTTCGATTTCGTAAAGGGCGTCCTGCTCCTGCGAAAGCAGGCTCAGGGCGAAATCGCGGTCGTAAGCGTCGCTGCCGGCATCCGCCTGGTGCATGCCGAAGGCGCTCGCTTCACTGCCTTCAGCGCGCGAACGCAGGTTGTCCTTGGCCACTCCGGCCATGGAATCAAGCATCGTATCGCGCAGGGCGAGCAGGCGCTCCTTCTGTTTTTTCAGAAAAGGCGAAAGTTTGGCATCCCCGTTGGCCGGCTTGGATTCAGCGGGATTGAAAGAGTCGTTGGATTGGGAGGACTTGGTCTTGGGCATGTTATTTCCAGGTTTGGCATCCGCTGAAACTACAGCAGCCTTCGCAGGCTTCGCTACGCTTGGTGCGTTGCCTGAAGTCTTCAGATCGTCTGCTGTGTCTTGTTTCGCTTTCGCCATAGGTATCGAAGGTGCCCGAAAAATTGAGCGCGAATATGTAGCGGCTTTCAAATGAGCACGCAAGGGGAATATCCGGCAAATTTTGCGCCCCGATTCGGGTAGGTATTTTCTGGGCTGTGCTGAGGTTGAACGGAATGAATCGGTTATGAACTGGCGCTGGTGTATCGAGCGAGCGCCATTCTCCAGAATAATCGGCTGCTGGCGAGCACGAAAAACGCCGCACCCGCTAATTGAGCCAGCGGCCAGAGGGTTGCCCCTGAAAAGGAATGAATGAGAACCCGTGCGGGAACGTTCGCCACAAGGATAATCGGGACGATAAACGAGAACAGGAACCTGAAAACGCCGCGCCCAAAGATGGAATCCGGGTAGCGACCGATATTGAAAAGGCTGAAATAGCCATAAACAAGTCCCTGGGCGCGAACGATCCAAAACGAAAGCGTCCCCAGGAAAAACATGATCGAGTAATGGACGGCGATCCCAAAGCCCAAGGCGCCCAGATAGATGAGGAACTGGAGCGCGGAGGGATGCGCCCCCAGTTTGACGAGCGAAAGACCTACGATCGCAACCCCCACCAATGCGTTCACCACATTATCCAGCCCGAACTGCCGGGTGGAAACGGCAAATTGGGTGTCGATCGGCAGCAACATCATGAAATCCATCCGCCCGGTGCGCACCAGTTCCGGGATGTTCGCGACGTTCACATAGAAGAACGCCTGATAAAGCTGTCCGATCAACTGATGGGTGCCCACAAGCAAAACAACCTCCCATTTCGTCCAGTCCCCAATCTCTTTAACGTACTGGAACAACACCTCTATAAAGACCATCTGCCCCATGAACCAGCAGAGTTCCACGACGATCCAAAGCAGGAAATTTGCCTTGAAGCTCATCTCCCGAATCAGGGAGTTGCGGAACATGATCGCGTAGATTTCCAGGTAGCGGCGCATGGAAAAGAATGGGAAGGCTACCACCAGTTTCCGGAGGCGGTGATCATGGTGAGGAGTTTAATCGTGTTGCCGAAGTAATCTTCGTCTTTGGGATCGCGTTTGAGCAAATTGGCCCAGAGGGCGTCGAGCCATTGCTGCTGCCCTGCCTCGACCATGGCACTCACGGTGAGGGGCCCGATAAACGCGGCGCTGTCGTCTTCCTTGAGCGGCTTCCCATCTAAAGAGTACCCGGCGTTCACCTTTGCCGGGTCGCCCTGGGTCGCTTTTTGAATCCAGGCGTTCAAGGGCCGAAGCAAGGCCAGCGAACGCGGGTCGCCCGTGAGAAGATAATCCACGCCGAGCCTCCACGGAACCCGGCAGGCATTGTAAGAGAAAGCGCCATCGCTGCGGGCTTCGAGGAACTTCGCCGGAGCGGGGCAATAGCCGTCTCCCTTGGGAACGATGAAGTCCGGAACCAATCCGGTCTCAGGGCTGAAGCCCGCGACCAGGCGATCGAAAATCCGGAAAGTGGTATCATTGATTTGGGTCCAACGGGCGTCGCCCGAGGCCGCGGCGAACGCCTTTAGATGGCCCGGCATGAAATCCGAAGAGCGCAGGCTGCCCCATTTGGGAGATTCATCATCGACCCAATCGCCCAGGGTCAAGGTCTGACGGCGCGGATCGGTTTCCCCATTTAAGATTGCGGCCATGACTTTGAGGGCTTCGGCTCGGTAGCGGATCGGGCCATCGCTCCCCCACTGGCGGTCGGCCAGCAGCAACGCGTAGGCGATATCGAGATCGCCATCGGTGGCGGAGTCGCGGTCGCCTTTGGCTTCGGTCAGGGTTTTGGTGTGCGGCTTCAGAATTTGCCGCCAAGCCATCAGGTCGCGATGGGTTTCGGTCGGGTGCGCCCGGAAAAACCGATAGAGGGCATCGAATTGCTCGTGAGCCTCGGGATCCGCTCCCGCCATCAGCACGGAGGCGAGCATCCCATAGCCGTGCCCCTCGGAAACCGAGCGCGTATCGGGCGAGTCCAGGGTCTTCTCAGCGTTGGCGAAGACGTAGAGTTGCCCCTCCTCTGCCGGCCGCAGGTACTTCTGTTTCCAGATTTTGTAGAAGTCGGTCACGGCCTGATTGAGCGCCGCCTGGCTTTTCGCCGAAGGCTTGATCGTTCCGGGCGTGTACACGGTGTGTTGAGGAAAAGGGTGGTGTTCCCCAGCTCCAAAAGCGGGAACTGTCGCGATCGCGAACATAAGCAAAGCCGCAAGGCAATCCCGACGGGATTGTGACCTCCAGCCCAGGGTTGCGAGGAACGAGCTACCCTGGGTGTAGAGAGGTGATTGACCAACCCGGAACGGGTTGTGACCACGCTGGAAATAGGTGCGAAAGGAATGACCACAACCCCGTTGGGGTTGACGGCTGGATTCGAGGATCCCAGGGTAAGTCCGAAGCGGGCCAACCCTGGGCTTTAAGCCAGAATCCCGTTGGGATTGAAGAGCAGAATTCTCGGGAACAATAGATCTCATTAATTTTCGTCTTTACCCCCCAACTGCCTGATAATGCTGAATCCCCCGGCGCCAGAGCGCCTGGGACGCCAGCCACATCAAAAAGACCCAACCGGCCTGAATTGCCAGACCCGTCCAGAGTTCGGCCCCTTTTACTTTTTCGAGAAAGATCTGCACGGGAAAAAAGAGTTCATACGGGAACGGGAGCCAGCGCAGGATGGCTTGAAACCACGCGGGCATGATGTCGAGAGGGAACGTCTGGCCGCTCAAGAAATACTCAAACGAATAGAGGATGAAGACGATGGTGCTGATCTCCAAAATCCAGAACGCCATCATGGCCAACGTGTAGGCGATCAAGAACGAAATGCTCGCGGCCATCGCCACGGAGAGAAAGAAGAGGGGCCAGGTGATCGCGTGCCTGGGCAGCACGATGTAGTCGCGAAACCAGAGGAGCACCACCGCGGCCGGCACGATCGTCACCAGCGTGTAAACGACCCGCGAAGAAACGAAAAGCGAGATGCGATAGCCGAGATAATTCATCGGCTTGATCAGAAACGCGCTGAGCTGGCCTTCGCGGATGTCGGAGGCGATCTGCCACTCGTCTTCGGTCGGGGTAACCAGGTTTTCAACCATTAACACGACAAGAAAATACCAGATCATGGACGCATAATCGTAAGTGCCGATGGTGGTTTTCGACGAGGCGAACACCGCGCGCCAGATGAACACGGTGCCGGCCAGCGGAACCAGGCTGAACAGTGAACGGAGCAGGAAATTCCAGCGGTAAACGAACGTGTTCTGAAGCCCGATGTTAAAAACCTTGCCGTAAATGGAGATGGAGTTCATCCAGAAAAAATCAATATTTGCTATTTAACGCCTTTTATAAAAGAGTCGCCAGTTCACGATCACCCCCCAACATCGATTCGTCGATGGTTCTTGATAATGAGGATAACATCCAAAGAACTTAAAAAGCTAGCAGCGAGTAAAACTCCCACGGAGCGTGGGGAGGAAGTTCTTGATCGTGAAGGCCGAGGAATTCTTCGGCGGACGGACCGTTGGTTTGCCGGTTTTATGGTTTTTCTGTGGCTCGCTGGCAGCCTCATCGCGCTTTTCGTTCCACCCAAAGTCTGGGGCCAAACCCCAAGCGGGAACCCCGGGTACCTTTGGATCGGGCTGATAATCGGGTCTGTGATCACCCTCCTGGCATGGACTTGGCAAAGCTTAAGAGAATCGCAGAGAGCGGCAGGGGAAAAGCGGCAGCTTGAGGAGATTATGAATGCGCGAGTGAGGGAACGGACCGCGCAGTGGGCCAAAGCCAACGAGACGCTGCGAGCGGAGATTCTGGAGCGCAAACACACCGAGGAGGAAATTCGGGTTTTGCAGTCGATCACTCTCGGCGTGAGCGAAGCGCAAGACCTCCACGCGGCTTTGGATGCCGTGCTTCAAAAGGCATGCGAAGTGACCGGTTGGGACTTCGCCCAAGCATGGACGATGAATGCTGCCGAGACCTATCTGGAGTGCAGCCCCGCCTGGCACTGCCGAACCGAGGGCGTAAAAAAGTACCGGGCCGTGAGCCTCACCCAGCGCTATTTGCCGGGCGAAGGATTGGTCGGGCACACTTGGGTCACCCAGCAACCCGGCTGGCTCACGGAGAATTCAAACCGGGGACATTCCCCCCGGGCGGAGGCGGCCCGGGAAGTCGGGCTCGACAGCGGGGTGATCATGCCGGTGATTGCCGGTCAGGAGACCATCGCGGTTCTCGAATTTTACGGAACAACGCCCCGCGAAGAGAGCCAGCGCTTCATCGAGTTTATCTCGGTTATCGCCAATCAGCTTGGCGCGCTGATCCAGCGCAAGCGGGCCGAAGAAATGCTCCAACGCGAACAGGCGTTTTTAAAAACCCTCCTGGAACGCCTGGAAGCGGGCATTGTCGCGTGCGACGCCGAAGGCCGGGTAACGATCGCCAACGGAGCGGCTCGGGGGTTCGCCGACGCGGGTTCCGGCGGCGATGATTTCGAGAGTCCATTGAACCTCTGCCAGCCCGACGGGAACATCCTCCTGAGCACCGAAGAGATGCCGCTGGTTCGCGCCCTGGCTGGAGAATATGTGCGGGCCCAGGAGTTGGAGATCACGGAAGAAAACGGCTGCGTCCGAACGCTCTCCGTCAGCGCCCAGCCCATTAGCGATTCGCACGGAAAATTGCTCGGGGCAGTGGCGATCGCGCACGATGTCAGCCAGCGCAAGCGGTTCGAAATCGAGCTGAAAGCCGCCAAGCAAATGGCTGAGGCGGCGAATCGTTCCAAGAGCGAGTTTCTGGCTAACATGAGCCATGAGATTCGCACGCCGATGAACGGAGTGATCGGGCTGACCGGCTTGTTGCTGAACACTTCCCTCACGAAGCAGCAGCGCGAATACGCCGAAACCATCAGCAGCAGCGCCAACGCCCTGTTAACGATCATCAATCACATTCTTGATTTCTCAAAAATCGAGGCGCAGAAGTTCACGCTCGAAATCATCGATTTCGACCTCGCCAACACCGTCGAAAGCGCGATCGGACTCGTCGCGGAACGAGCCCACGCCAAGGGCATCGAACTGGCCAACTTCCTGGAAGCGAACGCCCCGGTTGACCTTCGCGGCGACGCCGGGCGGCTGCGTCAAGTGCTCACCAACCTGATCGGCAACGCTCTGAAATTCACGACTAAAGGGGAAGTCGTTCTGGCGATTTCGGTGAAGAGCGAAACGCCTTCCGAGGTGGAATTACGCTTTGAAATCAGGGATACGGGAATCGGCATGACCGAAGAAGTGCGCTCCCGGCTTTTCCAGCCGTTCAGCCAGGCGGATGCTTCGACGACCCGCAAGTATGGCGGAACAGGGCTGGGCCTCGCCATCTCCAGGCAACTGGTGGCGATGATGCGCGGTGAGATCGGCGTTTCCAGCCAGCCGGGGATCGGTTCGACGTTCTGGTTCACCGCACGTTTTGAGAAACAATCGGAGGCCACGGCAACGGAACGGCATATTGCCTCGGGGCAGGCAAGTTTGGCCGGGCTGCGGGCCATGGTGGTCGATGACAACGCAACCAGCCGCCAGATCCTCGCCCGTTATCTTTCGGCGTGGAACATCGAAAGCACCTCCCTGGCAAGCGGCCCCGAAGCACTCAAAGCCCTGGAGCAAGCCGGGCCGGACAGTCGCTTTGACGTGGCTATCGTGGACCTGCACATGCCGGGAATGGATGGGCTGACGCTGGCTCAGGCGCTCAAAACGGCTCCGAAACCTTCCGAAATGCGAGTCATTCTTCTGACGTCGCTCACTGACTCGCTTCTCGGCGAAACCGATTCCGACCTCGATGCCTGTTTGGTCAAGCCGGTGCAGCAACGCAAACTTTACGAGTGCCTCGTCGAAGTCATGGCGCAAGAGCGCGAGGAACAGGGGATCGATCTGCCCGAAACGGTCCAGAGTCCAGTCGCCTTGCAACCGGCGGAAATGCAATCCGTGCGAATCCTCCTTGCCGAAGATAATCCGGTCAATCAATTCGTAGCTATACAACAGTTACAGCAGCTCGGCTACCGCGCGGACTTGGCAACCGATGGCACCGAGGTCCTCGAAGCGCTCAAACGCACGGCCTATGACATCATTTTGATGGATTGCCAGATGCCGAAGATGGACGGCTACGAAACCACGCGGCGCATTCGTTCCGCACGGCCCGGCGTTCACCAGCCATTTATCATCGCAATGACGGCGAATGCCATGACGGGCGATAACACCAAGTGTTTCGCGGCCGGGATGAACGACTACGTCAGCAAACCCGTTCAGTTAACCGCGTTTGCAGAAGCCCTCACGCGCGGGCTGCAAAGCTTGGTCTGAGCCCGACCTGTAGCCGCCTCGCTCAGTCGAGGCGGCCGATGTGGCCCCAGCGCAACCGACGCGTTCCTTCCGACGGCGACAGCGGGGGGCCGGGACTACTTCTGATCTGCCTCGGGCGCCGGAAGGCCGGCGCTTTCATAGAGCTGTCCAATGCAATCGGGGCAGTAGCCGTGACTAAACATGGCGTCTGAGCGTTGGGATATATAGGCTTCAATCTGACTCCAATACCCGCGGTCGTCCCGGACCTTTTTGCAGGCGCAGCAAATAGGGAGCAGGCCGCTCAAGGTCTTCACCTCGGCCAGCGCGCTTTTCAATTCCTGGATCAGTCGTTCGCGCTCTTCCTCGGCTTGCTTGCGAGCCGTGATCTCCGTGCGAATGGCGACATACTGGACTGGTTTCCCGTTAATACCAAACAACGGAATGATCGTGGCATCCACCCAGTAGAATGAGCCGTCTTTCGCGCGGTTCCGCACCTCGCCTTTCCAAACCTTTCCATGGGCAATAGTGGTCCACGCCTCGCGCCAGAATTCCTTCGAATGATAGCCGGAGTTGATAATCCGGTGGTCCTGCCCCAGCAGTTCCTCGCGCGAATACTTCGAGATCTGGCAAAACTTGTCGTTCACATAAGTGATGACTCCGCGAGGATCGGTGATCGCAAGAATCGAATGCTCATCAAGGGCCGACTTGAAGTCCGCCAACTCCTTGACCTTTTGTTTTAGTTGCTCCGCCACTTCCTTGAGTTCGGATACGTCACGGACCGCCGCAACGGCCAGGGTCCCTTCCCCATGCTGGAACGGACTGAGGCTGATCGCGACCGGGAATTCCGCGCCATTCTTTTTTAAACCATAAAGCTCCAGACGAGAACCCATCGGGCGAGTGCCCGGTTTGGATAAGAACTCGATTTGATGGGCGCGATGGCTTTCCCGGAAGCGTTCTGGCATCAGGCTCACCAAATCCATCTTAAGGAATTCATCTCGCGAATAGCCGAACATCATTTCCGCGCGGAAATTAACGAACACAATTACCCCATCCCTGCCAGCAATCACGATGGCGTCAGGCACCATTTCCAAGACGGCCAAGTCAGAAAAGGGGATTTGAATTGCTCCACGCAGGGTCGTTTCTCCAGACTGAGGGACCTTGTTTGACATGGGTAAGTGGAAGTGGGACGACCAATTTAGCTTGGATCAACTTCCCATCATTTCAATCAAAAGTTAAAATAGCCCCCTTTTCTTCCCGGGTTTTTTCGGATTGAAATTCGGGTTTGCGGAACTCGCAAACTGCTGGTTTGTCAGGAGCGCTTTCAAAGGCGGTGGAGGGCCCTTTTCGAAGAAGAACTAACGCAGGCCGGTCACAGCCAAATGAACGATAAGAAACAGCGCATTCATCACGGCCAAAATGATGACTGGCTTCCATGAACGGGGCGCGACTTTGGACGACACAGGATTTAAACCCAGGCTCAACGAAAACAAGAACGCCGCCCCCCACCAACTGACGAAGTTCTGCAAGGGCGGCGAGTTGGGGCCGGCGATAGCGCCCGGATACCAAATCCAGTAGAAACGGGTGTGCCAGACCATCCCTTCGAGATTGATGTCGCTCAGCAGCACCAGGGTCGCGATAGCGAAGGCAAGGCGCCATTTTGGCCAGCTTGCCGCGTTTGGGCGAAGGGCCAAAACCGTGTAGCGGCTGCACAGGATGAGGACCAGCCAGAGGAACGGCACCGTAAACGGCAGAACGTGTCCGATTCGAAAGCCCAGATGATCCGTGTAAACAAATGGCCCAAATGGGAATCCCGTGGCAACCCCGACCCAGGCGAGCACCGCAGAACCGACCACAATCCGCCCGGCCCAGCGCCGCGCCGTGCCAAGGCCTTCGTTGGAGACGGTTTCGAAATACGTGACGGAGGCCGCCAGAATGATCCAGACCACATCGAAGGCTCTCAAAAGCCAAAGCAGCGCCGCGACGAGACCCGGATTCGAGATCCACTGCCGGAGATGATTTTGGTCAATCTCAAACGGCATGACCACGAGCGCCAGTCCTGTCCAGATCAGGAACCAGGGCCAGAGGAGCGAAGCGATTGTCTGAAAATGTGCGGAGAGGCGGAGATTCACGGCTAAAACCCATTTATTCCTTCCCGCCATCGATTCGCAATCTGAACTCCGCTTCCTCCACCCCATCGATCCGCACGACTTTGATGCGGGCGGTTTCTCCCCGCAAAATGCTCACGGCGTTTGAACGGATTTCGAATTGCTCGGCAAGAAAACGAACCAACTCGGCGTTCGCTTTTCCCTCCACCGCTGGCGCTTTGAGCTTCACTTTGAGCCGGTCGCCGAGCCAGCCGACAATCTGGCTGCGGGGAGCGTTCGGGGTGGCTTGAATGTTAACCGTTACAGGCATGAGTGGAGAAGAACGGTTACTGCGGCGGGGAATCCAAGGACGGGGCTCCCGGGCTCGGGCTCGGGCTCGGGCTCGGGCTTGGGGTGGGGGAGACGGGAGAGGCGGACGGCTGAGAATTGGCCGGAACGATCGCCGGCTGCAATTCAGGCTTTTTCTTGTCGCGCTTTTTCTTGGGATGGGCGTCGCCTTTGATCACCCGGCGAAAGACATCCAACACCTGACTTTCGATTTTCTGCCCGACCATGACACTGAGCAGATCGGTCTGAGGATGGGCCAGCGTCCCGTTGATTTTGAAATTGATGACCCGGCGATCTCCGCTCCCGGATGGTTGGAAATTCGCATCGACCCAGTTGGGCAGCTGACGGCTGATCTTCTGGTTCACGCTGAGGGCCGCCTGAAGGTCGAGCTTTCCATCCAGCGAAGTTTTGCCGGTGGCGCTCAGGCTCAGGTTAGGCGAGTCCATCACCAGGCTGTCCACATAAACCTTTCCCTCGCCGACCCGCAAATCAAGCTGGGCATGCTGCAATTCCAAGCGGGTGAGTTCGTCGATTTGCAACGCCTGGCCGATCATCTGCAAAATGGAATACTGCTCCATCCGCCCTCCCCGCAACAGCAACTGCCCGCTGCCGCCGAACGATTTCTTTTGGCCGCTTTGCCCATAAAGATCGAGGCTCCCTTGCAGGGTTCCTGCGACTTTCCGCTCGGCGTCCGGCTCACCTCCCTGGGCGAGCAAGCGGTTGAGTTCCACCCCGTTGACCAGTAAATCGAGCGTGAATGGAGCGCCCGACTCGACCGGGTTGAGGGAATAAGTCCCGCGGACATTGCCACCGGCCAGGCGCGCCTCGAAGTCCGTGAGCTTGATCTGTCCACCCGCGTAGCTAACCGGGGCTGTCAGGTCCTCAAAAACAAAGGCGTCGTGCAGGGTTGCCTTCCGAATGGTCGCACGCCCTTTGGCTTCATTCGGGAGGACCTCCGGGCAGACCACCGTGACCCCTTCCAGCACTGCGACCGATTGGCCAGCGCGATCCAGAAACCGGAACGTGGCGTTTTCGATTCGCGCCGCCTCAATCTTAAACTCCAGCGTTTGGTGCGACCCCTTTGGGTACCAGGCCGGTTTCTCCTCTGCCGACTCGACAGGGGTCGCCGGCTCGGGGGAAGCCTCGACAAGCGCTCCGGATGAGGTCACGGTTCCTCTCGATGAAAGCGGCCCCGATGTCTTCGATTCGAATTCGCGCTTCGGGAGGAGCCATTTCCCGTTTTCGGTCTGGGTCCAGACGACCTTTGGATCGGAAATCACCAATTCTCGAATCACCAAGCGCCGGGAAAAAAGAGGCCCCCATGCAATGCGAGCCGAAATTTCAGGGGCTTCCAGGAAGTTCCCCCTCCCGGGCGACGAAGGGATCGGCGCATCCCCGTCGGCTCCTTCAGGCGCGGGGATCGCCAGGCCGGATACCGCCAACTCGCCGCGGAAAGAGAAGTGAACCTGAGCGAGCTTGATCGGCACCCGCAATTCACGGCTCAACGCAGACTCCAAACGCTCCTGGACGCCGTGAGATTCCACGTACAGATTGGCTCCTAAAACAAGCAGGAAGAGCAGACCAGCCATCGCGGCGAAGGCGACGAGAAAGCCCTTGGAAAGTTTGTTCACGCTGGCAAACTAGCTTGGCCATTCCGAAAGAAAAGAGCGAATCGAATGCAAAAAACCGTTGTCATCCTCAACCCGTCTGCCCGCAGTGAACGCGCGGGCGGGTTTAACCAGAAGATCCAAGATCTGGTAACCGCTTCCGCAGTGGTTCGCCTGACCTCCGGCCCGGGAGATGCCCGAGCTTTGGCGAAACTCGCCGTCGCCGAGGGATTCGAACAGATCGTGGCAGCGGGCGGCGACGGCACGGTCAACGAGGTCGTCAACGGCATTGCCGGTTCGTCTGCCACCTTGGGAATCTTGCCGTTGGGGACCATGAATGTTTTCGCGACCGAACTCGGGCTGCCAAAAGCGCTGGGCGAGTGCTGGAAGGTAATCGAGGCCGGTGCGACACGTGAGATCGATCTTCCCGAGGCAAACGGACATGCGTTTGTCCAGGTCGCCGGGGTCGGACTCGATGCCCAGGCGCTTGAGGCAACAAGCTGGGATTTCAAGCGCAACCTCGGGCCGCTGAGTTACTTGATCTCCGCCACTCAGGTCGCCGCCCGCAAGCCGCCCCGGCTCTTTGCGGACGCCGACGGCACCCCCTGTGAAGGCTCGTTTGTTCTGATCGGCAATGGCCGCCTTTACGGGGGCCCATTTCCGGTGTTTCCAAAGGCAAAGATCGACGATGGCCTGCTGGAGGTGCTTGTGTTTAAAAACCTCGGATACTTGGATATCGTGCGGTATCTGCATGCGGTTTTCTTCGGAACGCACGCCGACCTTCACGACGTGGAATATTTTCAGGCAAAACGGTTGAGCGTAAGCAGCGATCAGGATGTGCCGGTCGAAGTGGATGGCGAAGTGATCGGAAATGTTCCCGTTACGTTCTGGTTCCATCCCCGGCGGCTTCGGGTGCTGATGGGGCAGTAACCCCGCCCGAATTTAGGGCGTTGATAATCCATTTCCGGTTTTTGATTGATGGATTCCCCGAGATGAGACAAACTTTATTCCCTATGAAACACACATTCCTCGCCCTGGCTTTTGCCGTTGCGACTCTCACCGCCTGCTCCACCAAGCCCGCTCCCGCTCCTCAGGACGGAAAAGCGACTGTCCCGGCGAAAGTTTGCCCGGCCAAGAAGTGCGTAAAGAAAGCCTAACGATCCGTGGGGCACGCCCCACTGTTTGATAGGTTCTTCAAGGGTACAAACCAGGGATTTTGAACGAGAGCGGCGCTTCACGGCGTCGCTCTCGTTCCGTTTTTAGGGGCTGCAGCCGCCCTGCTTAGCCGGGGTAACCGAGAATGGGAAATATGGGAGGTATGGGAGGTATGGGATCAATCCCATGCTTCCCATATTTCCCATAACTCCCATGCTTCTTCTTTCCCTCTTCCGTACACAGTGAGGGACGGGCTCCCCCGATACCCGTCCCTCAAGGCCGGTCCCCATCCGGCAAATCTTGGCTTGTCCTAGTTTCGTGCAGGGATGGGAAGCTGTCTGCCGCAATCGTTTGAAGGATTGGCGGTGCAGCGTGCCGGGGAATTCATTAGCCCGGCTTTTCCCGAATCGCGCGAACATGAAAATGCCTCTTGAAAAAAGGCCGCGGGAAGATTCATTCTATCCGCATCGACGCACCCATCTCCATCACACTGGCGGACCACCTCACTCCTGAGGAACGGGATCAGATTCTTCAGACGATTGAAATGTTTGAAGTGATCACGCAGGCGAATCCGGATGACTATCAGTCGCTGGAGATCCTGAAGGAGGCGTATTGGAAAATTAACCGGCAAACCGAGGGGCTGACGGTGACCCGGCGGCTGGCGGATACCTACATGCGGTTGGGCCAATATTCTTCGGCGCTCCTTGAATACGAAGGGATTTTGCTTCAGGAACCTGGTTCGGAGGAAGTGCAGACGATTCTGGCCGACCTGGAAGGCCGGCTGCACCAAAACAAGGGTGCGGTCTCCAAGGCGGCGATTGCCCTTGATTTTGGAAGCGTAGAAGCCGCGCCGCCCCAGGCCGGGAC
Organism: Verrucomicrobiota bacterium; assembly: GCA_037130675.1. Taxonomy (GTDB): domain Bacteria; phylum Verrucomicrobiota; class Verrucomicrobiia; order Chthoniobacterales; family Chthoniobacteraceae; genus JBAXSN01. Next base: position 11,727 of record JBAXSN010000011.1, on the reverse strand, counting down.
CGGCAGTCTGACGGTTCCCGCCAAGCGAACCGACCAGTCCGCGCTGATTACCACGACGGCAACCAAGCTCCCCCGCAACCTCGGCCGCCAACAAACCCCGGTATCGCTGGAAACAGATGGAAACGAACCGCTGGCAAAATTTCTCATTCAACACCGACTGGCTTCCCACCAGATTGTCAACGCCGCACTGGAAAGGGTCCACGAACGGACCGCGGCGATCAAGGCCCAAGGCACCCCGGCTGTCGGTCCCTCGCTTCTGGACGAAGTCAGCAAATCCGGGGTGGATATCGAGACCCTCATCGTGGGAATCATCGACCGCACGAAATTTACGTATGTCCCGCTGGAAAACTATGAAGTGGACCGTCAGATCGTGCGGATGCTTCCCGAAAACCTGACCTTGGGCCGGTTGATGGTGCCATTTGACATCGTCAGCCGCACCATCATGGTGGCGCTGGACAACCCATTCGATGCCGGGGCCAAGGCTGCCGTCCAGCAAATGGTCGATTACCACGTTCAGTGGCACCTGGCGTTGCCGGGTTCCTTGCATAAAGTCCTCCGGGACGCTTACCGCCTCTCCGAATAATTTACCCGCTTTTACTCCATGGCTAAATCTTTCGGTGAACGGATCGCGGATGTTTTGATTGAAGACGGGCTGTTGCTGCCGGCACAGCTTGAAGAAGCGATGGCTCTGCAGAAACAGCAGGGCGGACGTTTGGTTAAACTGCTCACGGACAAGGGCTATGTCACCGAGCAGGACATGATGATCTCCATGGGGCGCTGCCTGGACGTGGCGCCCATCAATATCGCCAAGGTGCGCGTACCCGAGGAAATCGCCGCCCTGATTCCAAAGGAAATGGCGCGCGCTTACATGTTGGCGCCGGTTTGCAAGCTCGGGAACAAGTTCTTCGTGGCCATGGCCGACCCGATGAACGTGCTGGCGATCGACGACATTCGCCAGCGCACCAAGCTTGAGATCGTCCCGATGATCAGCACGGAAAAGGCGATCAATGAGGCGCTTTCCGGCGTGAACAGCGGCGGCGTTGGGATGGATCAAATCATGCGGGATGCCGCGGAAGAGGCTGCCGCAAACATCGAGGAAATCAAAGAGACCCGTAGCGAGGTCGATCTCGACCAGGCCCGGGCCCAAGGGGACGAAGGGCCGGTGGTCAAGATGGTCAACATGATTTTGGTCCAGGCGTTGAAGGAAAAGGCCTCGGACATCCACATCGAGCCGTTCGAAAAAAGCATCAAGCTCCGTTATCGTATTGACGGCAACCTCATTGAGGCGAGTTCGCCGCCAAAAGCGCTCCAGCTTCCGATGGCGTCCCGCATCAAAATCCTGGCGGGACTGGACATTGCCGAGCGCCGGCTGCCGCAGGATGGACGCTTTCGCATCCGGGTTTCCGGCAAGGAGATCGACCTGCGTGTCTCCATCCTGCCGACTGTGCATGGAGAGAAAGTGGTTATTCGTATTCTGGACAAGAGCGCCCTCTCGGGATCGGTGGCGAATCTTGGCCTGGACGAAGCCACTTTCCAGATCTTCAAAAAAGCGATCGATGCACCCCACGGAATGATCCTAGTCACCGGCCCCACCGGTTCGGGAAAAACGACGACTCTCTATTCCGTGCTGCAGGAACTCAATAACCCGGAATACAACATTGTCACCGTCGAAGACCCGGTGGAATACCAGCTTATTGGCGTAAACCAGGTCGCGGTTCGGACCGAAGTCGGATTGACCTTTGCCAGTGCGCTACGCTCGATTCTTCGTCAAGACCCGGACATCGTCATGATCGGTGAGATCCGTGATCAGGAGACGGCGGACATCGCCGTCAAGGCCGCGCTCACCGGCCACCAGGTACTGAGCACGCTTCACACCAACGACGCCGCCGGGGCCATCAGCCGACTCGACGACATGGGGATCGAGCCGTTCCTTATCTCGTCCTCCGTTCTCCTGACGTGCGCCCAGCGGCTCGTCCGCCGGATCTGCTCCAACTGCAAGGAAGAGTTCATTCCCGAAGCCGATGTCTTGCAGAAGCTCGAGATGGAACACTTGATCGGAGAAACCTTTTACCGGGGAGCTGGATGTGATCGATGCAAGGGGCGCGGCTATTCAGGCCGGGCGGCGTTGCTTGAGGTGCTCCCGGTTTCCGAGGCGATCCGCCGATTGATCATCAAGCGGGCCTCGGCCACGGTCATCAAAAACCAAGCGGTCAGCGAAGGGATGAAAAGCTTGCGGATGGCAGGGGTCGATAAAGCCCACGAAGGCGTGACGACCCTGGAAGAAGTGCTCCGGGTGACCTCGGAGGATCATTAACGGTATCGGGTCCATTCGGTCCATATCGTCCATCGTGTCCATAAGCACCGCCGCACCGACATACCGCGGATCCGAATGTCACACACTTGTGACATTCCCGCCATGTTGTCGTGACAAATCGGAGCCATATTTTGGTCGGCTGATTTATCATGAAACACTACAGAACGGGTTGGATTTCCGATGTTCACCTCGGCACAAGAGGATGCAACGCCGGAGCGCTCCTCGATTTTTTGAGGGAGCATGATTTTGAGACGCTTTATGTAGTGGGCGACTTGATTGATATCTGGGCTTTGCGCCGGGGAATATTCTGGCCGCAGTCTCACAACGACGTGATCCAAAAACTCTTGAGGGCCGGTCGCAAAGGAACCCACATCATCTATATCCCCGGAAATCACGACGAGTTCATCGCCGGGTTTGCCGGCAACTACGGCTCGATCACGATCCAGCAACGGGCCATCCACGAGACAGCGGACGGTCGCCGACTGCTGGTCATCCACGGTCACGAACTCGATACCGTGGTGCAAAATATCAAGTGGCTCGCGTTCATCGGCGACCTAGGCTACCAGTTTTTGCTCAAGCTAAACGAGCCCGTGAACTGGGCGCGGCGGCATTTCGGACTTGGCTATTGGTCCCTGAGTGCAGCCGTGAAGCGAAACGTCAAAAATGCGGTTTCGTTTATCGGAGAATTCGAGAGCGCCATTGTCCGCTACTCGGAAAGCGACTCGGTCAGCGGCGTGATTTGCGGGCATATTCACTCGCCCATCATTCGGAAAATCCACGGCGTGGATTATTACAACTCCGGGGACTGGGTGGAAAGCTGCTCCGCACTCGTCGAGGATTTCGATGGCAAGATCGAATTGCTCACGGGGTTGCACGCTCCTGCGGAGCAATCTTGAATCTTCTTGAGATTTGACCCTTATCGCCCGGACTCCGCCGGGTATAGCCCGAAAAGTTACGGATGAGATTCCGGCTGTTTCCTAAGCGCCAACGGCGCGGCCCCATATCAGCCTGAGGTGAAGCGAAGCGAAGCCCCAGGTTTACGCAAAGACAGGGCGTAGGGCTGAAGGCCCGTGCCATTTTCTTGCCGTGCTGCGGAAACGGAGCGGGCCTTCAGCCCTAAGTCTTTGGGACACAAAGTACCTGGGGCGATGCCCCAGGCTGATATGGGGCCGCGCCGTTGGCGCTGAGAAGCTCGCGCGATCCTTTGCCTATTTGACGTAAGGCGCGGGACGGCTACGGGATCGTCGTCCTGAGCACTGTCGTACCGGGCTTGAGCGGCTTCAAGACGCGATCTGCGAGCGTTGCCGGGACGAGGAAGAATTCGCCGGGGCCAAACGACTCGCCCGCGCACTCGACACCGCCGGTCAAGCAGGTGATCACCGCAAATTCTCCGGCTTCGACGGCTTCACGAGCGCCCTCGAGCGCCCAATGGTCGATGCGGAAATATTCGCATTCCACCAGCGATTCCCTGCCGGCCTGCTGGAGCTTCGGCTCGGGATCTTCGAAATCGATCGAGCACATCGATTCGGCGACATGCATGGCGCGCGGCTTGCCATCGAGTCCGGTGCGGTTCCAGTCGAACACGCGATAGGTGGTGTCGCTGTTTTGCTGGACTTCCACAATCACGTTCCCTGCCCCGATGGCGTGGACCCGGCCGCTGGGAATGAAAATGCAATCGCCAGGTTTGGTGGGGATGCGGTGGAGCAAGTCGGCCACAGTCCCCTTCGCCAGCGCCTCTTCAAAGGCCGCGCGGGTTGTCCCGGCTTTGAGACCGGCAAAAATGTCGGCTCCGGGTTCGGCTGCGGTGACGAACCACATTTCTGTTTTCGGCTCACCCTTGAGTTTGGGCGCCATTTCCGCCGGGGGATGCACCTGGACTGAGAGGCGTTCTTCCGCATCGAGCAACTTGAAGAGCAGCGGAAAACGGGGGCCGCTTGCCGCGTGGCGGGCGCCAAAAATCGGTTCGCGGTAGTCGGTCCAGAGGTCGTGAAGCGTTTTGCCGCTAAGCAGGCCGCTGTGCACGACGCTTTGGGCCTCTTCGCGATCGACCAGTTCCCACGATTCACCAACCGGGCCGCCACCAGGGAGATTCTTCCCATAAAGCGATTCCAAGCGGCGTCCGCCCCATACACGTTCCATGTAAAGCGGTTCAAAAACGATCGGCGTAGTCAGGTTCATGGCAATAGATTTGGTTAAAGAAAGGATTAAAAAGAGTTCCCCTATTTTGGAGAACCCTGCGGGATGATCAAGAATTTGATTTCCCTTGGCCTGATTTTGGTCGGCTTAATCGACCACCACACTGGCGACCGCCATGGCGGCGATGCCTTCTTCGCGCCCGATGGAACCGAGGCGTTCGTTGGTGGTGGCTTTGATGCCGACGCGTTTGGGTGCGATTCCAAGGGCTGCCGCGATTTTTCCCCTCATGGCGTCGAGGTGCGGCCCGATCTTTGGCGCTTCGGCAATCAAGCTGGAATCGATATTGACGATCCGTCCGCCTTCCGCTTCCACGATGGCCCGGGAGCGCCGGAGAATCTCAAGACTGCTGATGCCACGGATCGACTCATCGGTGTTCGGGAAATGGTGCCCGATATCCCGCTCGCCCACGGCCCCCAGGACGGCGTCGGCAATGGCATGACATAGGACGTCCGCGTCCGAATGTCCGTCGAGCCCCACAGGGTGGGCGATTTCGACCCCGCCGAGGACCAGTTTGCGGCCCTCTGCGAACCGATGGATATCGTAGCCGATTCCGGTGAGGTTCATTCGACGTTCAGGTCCATGGCTCCACTCGTGGCGATGATGGAGAGCTTATCGGGGTTGTCCTCGCGCGGGGCCATTTCGATTTTTCCGCCGGCCGCCTCGACCAGCAGGTTGCCCGCCGCGACATCCCACAGGCTGACGGAGGACTCGATATAGGCGTCCAACCGCCCGGAGGCCACGTAGGCGAGATCGAGGGCCGCGCTACCCATGAGCCGGCATTTGCGGGCGCGGGTGATCATTTTTTCAAACAGCGGAAGCCCGGTGTTGATGGTGGCCTTGCTCTTGGCGAATCCGACCGAAAGGACTGCGTCCGAAATCTTGCTGCGAGTGCTGACCTTGCACGGCTTGCCATTCAAAAGCGCCGGCCCGCCGCGCTCGACTTGCCAAAGCTCGTTGCGCATCGGGTCAAGGATGACTCCAAGAATGATTTCCCCCTCGTGGCGCAGCGCGATGGAAACACAGAAGTGCGGGATGCCGTAGAAGTAGTTCACGGTGCCATCGATCGGATCGACGATCCACTGGAACGGGCTTTTCTCGTCACCGGCAATCCCCTCTTCGCCGTAGATGGCATGATCGCGGAACTGTGTAAGCAGGATGCCCGTGATGAGATCCTGTGAGCGCACATCGAGATCAAGTTTGATGTCATGCGCTTCAAAAGAGTTTACGTTCAGGGCCGTGCCGAAGTTGTCGCGTAAAAGCTGACCGGCGGCGCGGGCCGCATTGATGGCGGTCTTAAGATAAGGTCTCATGGTTTGTGGGACTGCTGAAACGCCTTTGTTATACGGAAATGCGCGGGATTGCAGTGAATTTTTCGCGTTAAAAATCATTCTGTTCCCTTGGACTTTGCCCGCGAGAGTGTAAATTCCAACGCTTCGCTCACACAAACCCATCCGAAAGACCTTTTTCACTCTCCCGTCCCTCAATGTTTCGCCCTCTGTTGATCCATCCTCCCCACAATGGCCTGGTCGTTTCAGTTCATGACGTCTCTCCCCTCACCCGGTCTGCCACCGAGCGGATCCTGGAGGAGTTGAACGCCCTCGGGGTGGAATGCTGTTCGCTGCTGGTCATTCCGGATCATCATCGGCAGGGGCATTATCTGGACGACCCGGATTTCTGCCAATGGCTGCGTTGCCGGGTGGCCAAGGGAGATGAGGTGGTGATTCATGGGTACTGCCATCGCCGCGATCGCCGAGCCGAAGAATCGTTCAAGGAGAAGATTACCACCCGCATTTACACTGCGGGAGAGGGCGAATTCTTCGACATTGCTGGGGCGGATGCCCTGCGGATCGTGAGCGAGGCGCGCCAGGAGTTTCGAAAAATCGGGATTATCCCGCACGGCTTCATCGCCCCGGCGTGGTTGTTGAGCGAAGGCGGGGAACAGGCTCTGAGGGCGTTGGGGATCAGTTACACCACGCGGCTTTCCGGCATTTACGATTTCGAACACGCCCGCATTTATACCTCGCAGTCCCTCGTCTGGAGCGTCCGAAGCGCTTGGCGCCGCCTCGCGAGCCGCTGCTGGAATGCGCACCTCTTCCGCAAGCTCCAAAAGTCTCCCTTGATGCGGATCGGCATCCATCCGCCGGACATCGAACATCCGGCGATTTGGCAGCAGATTACCGCGCTAACCCGCCAGGCGCTTGCAGAGCGAAGGCCAGTCACGTATGAAGGTTATCTGCGCGGGGCGAAAGAGAGATTCCCGGCGCCGATTTAACCCGCACCATGCCATCCAGAGCCGACCTCCACCTCCACTCGCGCTACAGCGACCGGTCGGCGGAATGGCTGCTTAGGCGGCTTGATTTCCCCGACAGCTACTCGGAGCCGGTCGAACTCTATAAGCAACTCAAGAAGGCGGGGATGCAATTTGTCACCCTCACCGACCACAACCGCATTGAGGGGTGCCTGGAAATCGCCGATCGCCCGGGGGTTTTCCTGAGTGAACAGGTGTCCGCCCTTTTCCCGGAAGACCGCTGCCGGGTCGAACTCCTGGCCTGGAACATCACCGAGGCGCAGCATCGTGAAATCCAGAGTGCGCGCGAGAATATCTATGACCTCCAGCGCTATCTCGCGGAGAACGCCATCGCTCATGCCGTGGCGCATCCGCTTTACCGGCTGGACGACAAACTTTCCCCCGCGCATGTGGAGAAACTCATTTTGCTTTTCCGGCACTTCGAAGCCATCAATGGGCTCCGCGATGGGCTTCTGGGCGACGTCACCCGGTTCATCCTTTCCCGGTTGACTCCGGGAAAAATCGAGGAATTCGCAAACCGCCATGGCTTTGAGCCGACCCATGCCGAGCCTTGGAAAAAAGCGCTGACGGGCGGCTCCGACGACCATGGCGGCATCTTCCCTGGAGGCGCTTACACGCAGACGAAGTCGTGCAAAACTCCCGCCGAATTTCTCGAACTCGTCAAGGCCGGGCGGTGCGAGGCCATGGGCAAGGCCGGCACCCCACTGGCGCTTTCGCACGGTCTCTACAATACGGTTTACCGGTTCCTGAGTGACAAGTTCATGCGCGGCGACGAAGGGAGTTCGGGGCTGCTCGCCAAGGTCTTCTCGCGGTTCATGGAAGGGCGCGATCCCACGGAGTTTTCCCTGGCGGACAAAATCGGGCTGGTGGCCCAAGGCATTGCTTCGGGCAAGATCTTCGAACTGGCAAAGCCCGCCCACGCCTCGCTCTGGAAACAGCTCTCCTCCACGTTTTCAGACTCGGACATCAAGCAACTCATCGCGCAGCAGACGAAGGGGGTGAACGAACCGGAGCGGCGCGCGTTCCTCATCGCCAACCTGTTCCTGGGGCAGCTCGCGTTTCGGTTTTTTACCCGGTTCATCAAGCAGCTTTCGTCCGGCAACCTGATCGAGGCGATCCAGGACGTGAGCGTGCTTGCCCCGATCCTGCTCACCGTCAGTCCCTACGTCTATTCCTTTCAATCCCAGGCCGCGCCCCGTGCGCTCCTGAGGGAGATCAGCCGGCAAATCGCCGGGGAGATTCATCCAGCCCTCAAGAACCGGAAGCGCGCCTGGTTTACCGATACGCTGGAGGACGTGAACGGAGTGGCCACCACGATCCAGAAAATGACAGCCGCCGGGGTGAGCGCCGGCGAGGAGATCGTGGTCGTCACTTCGCGGACAACCATCAACATCAACGGCATCCCGATAAAGAACTTCGCGCCCATCGGCGAGTTCGAACTGCCGGAATACGAGCTTCAGAAACTGAGTTTCCCTCCCATCCTGGAGATGTTCGACTATATCCAGCGCGAAGGATTCACCGAGTTGATCATCAGCACCCCCGGCCCCGTCGGCATCACGGCATTGCTGGCGGCCAAGTTGCTGGGGATCCGCAGCGTCGGGATTTATCACACCGATTTTCCGCAATACGTCCGAATCCTGACCGACGACGGTTTTTTGGAAACGCTCACCTGGCGCTTCATGCACTGGTTCTACAGCCAGCACGATCTGCTCTATGTGAACTCGACCGATTACCGCAACTGCTGGATCGATCGCGGGATCAGTCCGGAAAAGATCGCGATCCTCCCCCGCGGCCTCGATACGGAACTCTTTAATACGCAACGACGGGACCGGACCTTCTGGAATAAATATGGGGCGTGGGAAGGGAAAACTATTTTGCTCTACGTCGGTCGCATTTCGAAGGAAAAGGACCTCGATGTCATCGCAGCCACCCTCGGTCGGTTGCGCGAAAAGAAGGTCTCCGCCCAAATGGTATTCACCGGCGAAGGTCCGTACCTCAAGGAACTGCGCAAATCCCTTCCGGAGGCCTGTTTCACCGGGGCGCTCTCCGGGATTGAATTGGCCACGGCCTTTGCCTCGGCGGACGTGCTCCTGTTTCCGAGCACCACGGACACTTACGGGAACGTCGTGGTGGAAGCCCACGCCTCCGGCATTCCAACCATCGTCTCAGACACCGGCGGCCCGAAGGAATTGGTGGAACATGGCGTGAGTGGATTCATCACGCGCAGCCTCGATATCGACGACTTCACCGCAGCCACCCTGCGCCTGATCGAAGACCCGGCCTTGCGCCAGACGCTCGGCCAAAATGCCCGCGCTTCCGTCCAGAACCGCGACTGGGATCGAGCGTTCCGGAAGTTCTGGAGCCTCTCGGGGGAATAGACGGGCGGCTACGCTGTCCGCTCCCGGCGGAACGCGCTGAAAGGGCGTATTCCCATGGTCTACAGTGGTGGCGTCAGCCCACGACGAACGCCAACTTGCAGGCCGCGCAGTTCCGCGAGGCCGCGCATCCGCCCGATGGCGGTGTAGCCGGGGTTGGCGATCGGCGGCTTTGCCAGATCGTCCATCATGGTATGGCCGTGATCGGGCCGGAAGGCCAACTGGCAATCGACCCTCCCTTCCGCCTTGCGGCGATCCTGTTCTTTGAGCAGTTCACGAATGACCGCATACATGTCCACCGAGCCGCCAAGGTGGTCGGCCTCGAAGAACGAACCGTCCGCCTCGCGTTTGGTGCTGCGCAAATGCACGGCGTGAATGCGCGGGCCGAACCGGCGCACCATCTCCGGCAGATCGTTGTCCGCGCGGACACTGAATGAACCGGTGCAAAAACAGAGGCCGTTGGCCGGACTGTCTGCCATCGAGAAGATGTCCTCCACGTCCTGTGCATTGGAAACCACCCGGGCCAGCCCCAGAATGGGGAACGGTGGATCGTCAGGATGCACTGCAAGCCTTACGCCCACTTCTTCGGCGACGGGAACCACGGCGCGCAGAAAACGAGCGTAGTTTTCCTTCAAACGGTCGCGATCAACCCCATCGTACTTCGCCAGCATCCCGCGTAGATCGTCGAGCGTCAGCCCAAGTTTACAGCCGGGGAAAACGTCGATAAGCCCGGAAATGAAGGCCTCCCGCCGGGCGGTGTCCATGCTTTCCCAATAGGCCTGGGCCGCCGTGAGTTGAACGGCGGTGTAGTCGGCCTCCGCACCGGGCCGCTTCAGGGCATGCACCTCGAAGGCGGCGAAATGGACCGGATCGAACCGCAAACACTCCGAACCGTCCGCCAGCACATGCCGCAAGTCGGTCCGCACCCAATCGAGAGCAGGCATGAAGTTATAAATGACCACGCGCACGTCTTCCGCAGCGAGATTGCGCAGGGTCTCCGCATAGTTGCGATAGAGCGTTTCAAGATCGCCGCGCCCGGTCCGGATCGCTTCATGGACCGGCACGGATTCCACTGCCGTCCAGCGCAGCCCAGCCTGCTCGATGATCTGCTTGCGGGCGCGAATGGCTTCGCGCGGCCAGAGCTCGCCGTAAGGAATTTCGTGCAAGGCGTTGAACACAGCGGTCGCTCCGGCCTGCCGGATGTAGGAAAGCGGCACTTGGTCGTTGGGACCGTACCAGCGGAAGGATTCCTCCATGAGGAGATTCGGGGCCGTTTGCAGTTCGGGCGGCAGCGCGGGATTCATCGGACGCGTTGGATTGAAATTTCTCGAAGGGTTACACTCCACTGAAAGCGGTAAAGCCGCCATCGACCGGCACGGTCACGCCGGTAATAAATCCTGCGGCATCGCTGATCAGGAAGTGGAGGGCGCCACGAAGCTCCGCGGCGTCGCCGAAGCGGCCAAATGGCGTCTGACCAATGATTTGGTTTCCGCGCGGCGTAAGGCTGCCGTCGGGGTTGGTGAGCAAACTGCGGTTCTGTTCGCCGATGAAAAAGCCCGGCATCACCGCGTTGACCCGGACGCCGCCATTGGTCTTGCGGGCCAGTTCGACGCCAAGCCAGCGGGTGAAATTCATAACGGCCGCTTTGGCCGCCGAATACCCGACGACACGAGATAACGCCCGATCGGCCGAAACCGACGAGAAATTGATCATGACGCCTTTGCCTTGCCGGGTCATCACCTCGCCAAAAACCATCGAAGGCAGAACGGTTCCGTGGAGATTGAGATCCACCACTTTCTCAAACGCATTGAAGTCGAGGTCGAAGAACGTCTTCTCCGGTGGGATCGTCGCTCCGGCCATATTGCCGCCTGCGCCGTTGAGCAGCACATCGATGCGGCCCCACTTCTGAAGAATCACGTCGCGGGCGGCCTCCAGGGACGCGCGCTCGAGCACGTTGGCCACCAAGCCGACGGCTTCACAACATGGATCGATCTCGCGCAGGCGAGCCATCACCGCTTCGAACTTCTCCCGAGTCATGCCGAGGTCGAGGTAAGCCACCTTTGCGCCTTGCGCGATGAAATACTCTGCCGCGGCCCCCGAAAGCGCGCCGAGCGCCCCGGTAATTGCAATCACCCGCCCACGGACATCAAACAACGAATTTTGATTTTCAGAAGCCATGCAATCCAGTCAAGAAGGCAGTGATCAACCGATCAAGCAAATTGAGCGTAATCTTTCTTCCATTCAGTGGAACAATTCCAAAGCCCAGCCCAACGGGCCATTGCAATTAAGCTAAAATAAACGCATGGAAACGCCGCAGGACGGCTCTTGGCATTACCCGCAAGTCTCGACCATGGAAGCGCATTGCATCACTTTGTCTTTTAGACAGGATTTACAAGATTGACATGATTTACAGGATTAAAATTTCCGAATGCCAACCGACTTTTGCAGGCCTCGGGCAAATCCTGATAATCTTGAAAATCATGTTAATCCTGACTTGAAACTTGGTTTGCGGCGAGGGTCTCGCCGGGTAGTAG
>JBAXSN010000109.1:0-11177 GCA_037130675.1 Verrucomicrobiota bacterium | reverse complement strand
GTTGGCGCTGAGATAACAGCCGAAACTCTGTAACTTTCCCGTCCTGCGCCCGAGTTGACTGCCCGATCTCCTTTTTGCTAGTGCCGGAGGCGCTTTGCCCTCATTTTTAAGAACCGCCATGCAAAACCCCGCCAGCCATAGTCCCGCGCCCGATCCCGCTTGGGCGCGCCTGACGGCTCCTTTGCGCGAATTGGAATGGCTCCCTGCGCAAAAAGTCCGCCAGCTTGAGCGGTTCGGGCTGGCGACAATCCACGATCTCACCACGCATTTTCCACGGCGCTACGAGGATCGCCGCCAGTTCGATTCGTTCCCGCGTGAAGAGTCCGAAACGCCGGTCTGCGTCTGCGGGACCGTGGTGAAGACGACTTCGAAGCGATTCGGCGGCTGGAAGAAGATGTTTGAGGTCACGCTCCAGGAGGATGGCGCCCATGCCCTGAGTACGGCTCTGGTTTGCCGGTGGTTCAACGTCCATTTCGTGCAGAAGCTGATCGTCACGGGCCAGCGTCTGGTCGTTTTTGGAAAACCGAAGCGCAAGGGCAAACAGATCGTCATCGATCATCCGGAATTCGAAGTGGTGGAGAACGATGCGGAAGTGTCCATTCACCTTAAGCGGATCACGCCCATTTATCCCGCCACCGAGGGGATCACTCCCCGGGTCCTGCGGAGCTGGATTTACCGGCTGCTCCAGGAACTCCCGCCGCTTCCAAGTCCTCTGCCGCCCACCCTCGCAAGCATGCCTTATTTGGAAGCGCTCCGGGCGGTTCATTTCCCGGACGGCCTCGAATCGCTGAAAATCGCCCGGCGCGAACTGGTGCTGTCCGAGTTTTTCGACCTGCAACTCTTCGTCGCGGCCAAACGGGCCGAGACGATCAGCCGCCCGGGGGAAGCTCATTGCGGGCCGGGACAACTCATGGAAGCGTTTCACCGGGAGTTGTCGTTCCCGTTGACCGGCGCGCAAGAGCGCACGATTGCGGAAATCCGGGGCGATCTCGCGTTGCCCCGGCCAATGAACCGGCTGCTGCATGGCGATGTCGGGAGCGGCAAAACGGTGGTCGCTCTCTCGGCCATGTTGCTCGCGGTGGAGGCCGGGTTCCAAGCCGCCCTGATGGCTCCCACGCAGATCCTGGCCGAACAACACTACCTCAACTTCAAGCGCTGGCTGGAACCGCTCGGCGTCCGGATCGCCCTCCGGACCGGTTCGCGGCAGGAGGACAACGCCCTGCCTCTGTTTGACGGGAGCGCCGGGGGCGAACCGCAAATCCTGGTCGGCACGCACGCGCTCCTCTACGAAGGCGTGCAGTTCTCGCAGCTCGGGCTGGCCGTCATCGACGAACAACACAAATTCGGCGTCCTCCAACGCGCGGCGCTCATGAACCAGCCGATCGCCCCGGACGTGCTGGTGATGACCGCGACCCCGATCCCGCGCACGCTGACCATGACAGTCTATGGCGACCTCGATGTCTCCACGTTGGACGAATTGCCCGCGGATCGCGGCAAGATCATCACCGCCGCGAGGGACGCCTCCAAGCTGCCCGACGCCGTCGAGTTCATAAAAAAGCACCTCGCCGAAGGGCGCCAGGCTTACGTGGTTTATCCGCTGATCGAGGAGTCGGCGAAGCTGGAGGCGAAGGCTGCGAGCGCGGAGTTCGAGAAGTGGAAAGGCGTGTTCGCCCCGCACCGATGCGAGTTGTTGCATGGGCGGATCGATCCCGCCGAGAAGGACGCGATCATGGAGCGCTTCCGCAAAAACGAGAGCCAGGTGCTCGTGGCGACCACCGTGATCGAAGTCGGCATCGACGTTCCCAACGCGAACATCATGCTGGTTGAAAACGCCGAGCGCTTCGGCCTGGCACAGCTCCATCAGCTTCGCGGCCGCGTGGGCCGGGGTCGGCACAAGTCCTATTGTATTCTGATCCATGCCGCCGATACCCCCGAAGCGCAGGAGAAAATGAAAACCTTGGAGGCCACGGCGAACGGATTTGAGATCGCCGAGGCTGATCTGCGATTGCGCGGACCGGGCGATCTCCTGGGCACCGCCCAGAGCGGACTCCCCCCGCTCAAGCTCGGCGATCTGCTTGCCGACGCGCCGCTCATGCGGCAGGCTCGCCAAGCGGCCATGGAAATCTTCGCCCGCGATCCAGATTTGGCCTTGCCCGAACACCGGCGCTTTCGAATGATGCTGGCTGAAAAGCGCAAACTAACCTTGGCCCAGGTGAGCTAATCAACCATGAAACGGTTCCTCATATTCGTCGTCCTCGTCGTCCTAGCTGTCTATGCGGTTTCCCGCTGGAACCAGCATCGGCGGATTCCCGAGACTTTCACGCCGGCATCCACGGCGCAGTTGGATCTGAAGGACATGCAGGTGCTCTCCGCCATCGACCAGGAAACCACCCGGCTCGTTCAAGCCGTGGTCCCTTCGGTCGTCAGCATCACCACCTCGCGCAAGGTGCAGGTGCCCCAGATCATCGATCCCTTTGAGTTCTTCTTTGGCCGACGCGCCCAGCGTCCCCAGCAGCAACAGGTCCAGAATTCCCTCGGCTCCGGCGTGATTGTCTCCAAGGAAGGCCACATCCTCACGAACAATCATGTCATCGCCAACACCGACGAAGTGAAGGTGCAACTGAGCGACGGTCGCGAGTTGCCCGCGAGGATCGTCGGGGCCGATAAAGCCTCCGACATCGCGGTTCTCAAGATCGACACCACCGGGATCACTCCGCTGCCGTTGGGCGATTCGGACGACGTAAAAACCGGCCAGGTTGTTTTTGCGATTGGCAATCCGTTTGGGCTTCAGGAGACGGTCACCCAGGGGATCATCAGCGCCACGGGCCGCCAGGTTTCGGACGAAAGCGCCAACGAATTTTTCCAGACTAACACCGTGATCAATCCGGGCAACTCCGGCGGGCCGCTGGTGAACATCCGGGGGGAGATCATCGGGATCAACAACGCCATCGGCAATTACTCCGGTACCGGAACTTTCGAGGGAGTCGGCTTTGCGATCCCGGCCAACGTCGCCCGACATTCGCTTGAAAGCATCATCAAGACCGGGCGCGTTGTGCGCGGCTATCTCGGGGTCTCCGTTCAGGAACTTACCCCTGAACTTGCGGAACAGTTTGGCGTTTCGGGCCAGGTCGGCGCGGTGGTCAACCATATCACGCCCGGTTCCCCGGCAGAGAAGGCCGGCATCAGGCCCGGAGACATCCTGATCGAGTTCAACGGCAAACCCCTCAAAAACATCCGGACCCTTTTCCGGCTGTTGTCCAATGTCCCGGTCGATTCCAAGGTTGAAATCGAGCTGCTCCGTGACAAAAAGCTGGAGAAAGTCACGGCGATCATTCAGGAACAGCCCGCCGGGTTCCAGTCGTCGGTCACGCCGCGCCCGCAGCCGCAACAGTCCGCCCCGCCCGATGTATTGGCCTCAAGCCATCCGCTTGCCGGGATTGAGGTCGGCGAAATTCCCGCCGCACACCGCGACAACCTGCCGCCCGACATCAACGGGGTGATGGTCACCACCATTGCTCCCGGCGCTCCGGCTGCGGCCACTTTGCAGCCGGGCGATGTGATCGAGGAAATAGCCCGTCAACCCATTCGCAGTGTGGAGCAGTTTGCGCAGATCGCGCGCATGGTCAAACCCGGCAAACCCGTGATGCTCTCCATAGCGCGCGGGAAGCTGCGCTCGTTCGTGGTGGTGGTCCCGCAGTAGAGGGGGAGATGGGACTTATGGGACAGATGAGGCGGATGGGACTTATATCAGTCCCATAGGTCCCATCAGTCCCATCTTCCTCTCCCTCAAGCCGCGTCTTGTTTTTCGGCGGAGCGCTGTTACGCTTTGCTTATGAGCAAACCGGTTGTTGAAGTTCGGGTGCGCGCGGTGTTGCCGACGACGGCTGGGCGCGCGGTGTTTTTGGGCAACGACGACAAGACGTTTGTCATTTACGTGGACGAGAGCGTTGGCTCGGCCATCACGATGTTCATGAGCCATGCCCCCAAGGAGCGGCCCCTCACGCACGATCTGATGGCGCACCTCATGGCGGCGCTCGGCGCGAAGGTGCAGCGGGTGATCATCAACGATCTCAAAACGGCTACTTATTTTGCGCGGCTCATCGTCAGCGCCGAGAACGAGTTGCAACAACGCAAGATCATCGAACTGGACGCGCGCCCGAGCGACTGCATCGCTTTAGCCGTCCAGCAGTCGGCCCCGATTTACGTCAGCAAAGATGTCTGGGATGAGGTCGATGACATGACCGACGTGCTCCGGAAAATGGCGGAGGGCGGCGAAGAGGGTGGGGAAGGCCCCAGTGAAGAGGCCGAGCCCGAAGAAGAGGAGTAGCTTCCCCATGGCACGCAGGCTGCTTTCCCCTATTGGCCTGCATGGATTCCCACGATTCCTTTCAAACTCTCAACCCTGTCCTTCCATCTCCCGCAGCCGATCCCTGGGTCGTAAAACACGACGGCACTTGGTATTCGGTCCAAGCGATCGAACGCACCCTGCAACTTCGCGCGGCGCCCCGGATCAGTCAGCTTGCGCGCGTCGAGCCCCGTCAAATCTGGAAAGCGCCCAGGACCGGTCCTTATTCCCGGAATATCTGGGCGCCGGAGATGCACTTTCTTGAGGGCCGCTGGTTCCTGTACCTGGCGGCCGACAACGGCAATAACGACAATCACCGCATGTTCGTGTTCGAGGCGGAGACCCCTTTTGGCCCATGGAATTTCCGAAGCATGCTGGAGACCGACGGCTGGGCTATCGATGGCACCGTGCTTGAAGCCGAAGGCCGCCGCTATCTCGTCTGGAGCGGATGGCCCGGCAACCAGAACGTGCAGCAGAATCTCTATATCGCGGAAATGCAAAACCCTTGGACGCTGGCAGGACGGCGGGTCCTGCTCACCGAGCCCACCGAAGCGTGGGAACAGGTGGCGTTCCCGCTTTGCGAGGGGCCACAGGTCCTCCGCAGAAATGGCAAAACTTTTATCGTCTATTCCGCCAGCGGTTCGTGGACCGCTGACTACTGCCTGGGCATGCTGGTGAACCGGGATGGCGATTTCCTCAATCCCGCCTCGTGGGTCAAGCGTGGGCCGGTGTTTAAGAAGACCGATCAAGTTTGGGGCGTCGGCCACTGCTGTTTCGCGCAGCTCCCCAATGTGGGCGACCTGATTTTCTACCACGCCAAGACCGACCACAAGCATGGGTGGGACGACCGGAATGTCCGGGTCCAGTCCTTTGGCTGGTCCGCCGACGGCTTGCCGGAGTTTGGGCAGCCTTTGGCGGTGCAGCCCTGAACGGGACCTATGGGAGGTATGGGAATTATGGGAGGTATGGGATTTGTATTGATCCCATAATTCCCATGCTTCCCATGCTTCCCATTCCCCCTACACCACCACCTTAAACGAATCGCTCTCGGACACCGATTCCACAAACGCCGTGAGCAGGTCGATGACTTTTTGCACGTCGTTTAGATCGACCATCTCCACCACCGAGTGCATGTAGCGCAGCGGAACGGAGATCAGCCCGCTTGGGATCCCTTCCTGGGTCGTGAAAATCACGTCGGTGTCCGTGCCGCTGTACCGCGAGGATGACTCGTGCTGGAGCGGTATTTCCAGTCGCTTGGCCACTTCCAGCAGTCGCTGAACGACCAGCGGATGATTGCAGGTTCCGTGAGTGACGCTCGGGCCGCCGCCGAGTTTGACCTCGCCATGCTGCGCCTGATCGATCCCGGGGGTGTCGGTGGCGTGGGTGACATCCAGAACGATGCAGACATCGGGCATTAACCGGTGAGCCACCATCTTCGCGCCGTGGCCTCCGATTTCCTCCTGGACGGCATTGACCGCATACACCGTGGAGCGGAGTTGATCGCGGCGGAGACTCAGGTTGGCCAGAACCTGGGAAAGGATGAATCCGCCCACGCGATTGTCGAGCGCGCGGCTCACGAGATGATGGCTGCCAAGCTCTTCGGCCTGATCCGAATAGACCGCCGGGTGGCCCACCCGGATTCCCAGCGCCGCGACTTCTTCGGGGTTGGATGCGCCCACGTCCACGTAAAGCTCATGGACCTTCGGCACTTTTTCGTCCTGATGGTCTTTGCGCAGGTGAATGGCCGTGTTGCCAATGATGCCGCGGACCGGTGCTTTGTCGCCGAGGATCTCCAAGCGGCGTCCGCGGGCGGTCGCGGTATCGGAACCGCCGATGCGGTCAATGCGCAGAAATCCCTCTTTGGTGATCTGTTTGACGATGAACCCGATTTCATCGGCATGGGCCTCGATCATGATTCGCTTGGGCTGGCTTTCACCCACGCGGGCGTCCAGGGTCGCCCAGGTGGTCCCATACGCATCGTTCTCGACCCGGTCGGCGAATTGCCGGACGTGACCCGCCCATTTGCGTTGTCCGGCCAACTCGAAGCCAGTCGGGCTTGGCGTGTTCAGAAGATCGACGAGAAAAGACTTTGCTGCTGAATCCATAGGCCGACAATTTGACTCGGGTTTCGCCGCAGGGCCAGCCCGAACTCAATCACTTTCCTCCTCAGATAAGAGTTATTGCTTTAAGCTGCTGTGAATTCTATTATCAAAACATGAAGGATTTCCTGTCATCAAGAATGTCTCGAATCTTACTTCTCGCTGGGGTTGCGATGGCCTGCCTTTTCGCGATCCCGTCCAACGCCTGCGCCGAAGCGCCGCGTGTCGTCCTGTTGTTGCACGGGATGAGCGGTTCGCCGGCGACCTGGGATAGCTTTATGTCGGACATGCACGGCACTGCCCCGAGCATCACCAAGGGGGTGCTGTCTGGCTCGGCCAGCCCCATCGCCAATGTTTATTATTACACGGTGAAGTTTGGCGCGTACGACGCCACGAGCGGTCGCAAGGGGATCAATGGCCTCTCCACCAGTTCCTCGAAGTCCGGCGATTTCTCCACCTACGCGACGCTTGGCAACGAAGTTCGGGACGCCATCAACGGGATTCGTTCCCGCCACAAAGACGCGAAGATTCTCTTGGTTGGCCATAGCCGGGGCGGTCTTGCGGGGCGGGCTCTTCTGGAGCAGAGCACCATCAGTTCCGCGAAATCGGCAGTGGTCGGTTTGTTGACTCTGGGAACACCGCACCATGGAAGTTATCTCGGGCGGATTTATCCTTACTTAAAGAATCATTCTTCGTATTATACGGACCCGAAAACCTGGTTGGCGCTTGAAACTCTGAAAGCCGTCGCGGACTTCGATCCTCGCCGTCCGACCACAGGGGATCTTGCCACCGGGTCCGATGCCATCAACGATCTCAATGCGGCAGCCTACCGGCTGCCCGTGACCAACATCAAATACCGGACGTACGTTTATAGCTCGATGGCTTTGGGGATAATGGAAGGCAGCGTGGACATCCTAAGCCTGCTTAGTGGCGGCGCTCGCGACTACATTCGTAACGGAAAAAGTTCAAGTTACCTCAAGGGCGACGGAACCGTTCAGGAAGCCTCACAAGGGTTCAGTGACTTGAGCGCGTTGCCAACCGGCATCGATCTCAAGACTACCCGGATCACCAGCACGGTCTTCCACACCTTCGAATCCGAACGCACCAACGATATCCGCACCGGAATGAAGAGCCTGGCTTCCTGGTGGTAGCGCTGTTGTGCCTTCAAAATTCCGTTTCCTGGCTTTTGCCGCGCTGACGCTACTTGTCGTAGCCGTTGGCATTTGGTGGAGCGCACCCGCCTTTCGGAGTTTGCCGCCGGCCCCGGTTCTTTCCCGTCCCGAGGAACCACCGAAGCCGGCTGTCGCGGATACTGAGCCCTCCGCCGCCCCCACCGAGGCGCTTCCGACCTCGCCCGCAGTCGTGCCGGAGCCAAGCCCCGCCTCGGAACCGCTTCTTGCCGATGCGGACGTTGAAACCCGCCAGCGGTATTTCGATCAACTGGCCGCGCTGCCTCCGCTGGACATCCTCGCGCGCTGGCGGCGCTCGGCGGCGGGCGGCCTTGCCGACGACGTCACCCTGGCGCTGCTTCAGCAAGCCTTCGCGAAAGCTCTGGGCGCGTTTCCAGTTGACGATCCGGCCTTGCTCAAAGCGTTTCTGGACGCCCTCCACGATCCGGCCTTTCCACTTCCGGCCCGCGTCGAGTTCGCGCAAGCTCTCGCGGAATCGGCGACTCTCCCCGGCTGCCGCGCCTTGCTTCAATACGCAACCGATTCGGGAACTGCCGAGCCCGATTTGAGAAGCGCAGTCTTCGAAGCCATCGGTTCCATCGGCGCCTCGCGCCGGGCGGACGGCAGCTTTCCCTCCGAGCTGTCGCTGCCGCTCGAGAAGGCCTTTGGCGAGGCCCTTTCTAAGACCGGTAGCCAGCAGGAACTTGAGGCTGCGGTCGCACAGGCCCTTGGCCAAGTCGGAACAGTGGCCGGGACACAGCAACTGCTCGCCGCGTTGGAACAACAACCCGGTGCGGGACCGAACGCCCCGCAACCCGATTTCAAAAATCTCCTTCGCGAAGCGATTGAGCACGTTCGCAATCCCGGGGCGATTCCCGCCCTGTTGGACGTGGTCCAAGGATCTCCGAACTTTGGGAGCGCGCTCTCCGATCCGGCTCTGGCCGCCAGCGGCAGCGCCCTGGTGCATATCGGGAACACCCAAGCTGTTGAGCCGCTGCTCGACTGGCTTCAGCGCGCCCCGAGCGATGCCCAACCGCTGGCCGCGAAATGGTTTCAGAACATCCGCACCCCCGAAACCGAAACGGCCGTTCAGAACCGGCTTCAAACCGGCACCTTCAACAGCATTGCCATCAAGACCACCCTTCAGGAGCTCTTAAAAGCCAACGCACCAAAATGATGGGGTGAGAGTCGCTGCCGAGAGTGAGCGCGAAGCGCCTTGGAGCAGTCATTTCTTCCCATCGCCCACACCGGGGTTGCTTGCCATCTGCTCCAATTCCAAAATCTGCCTTCGCACCGTGGTCCAGTCCGGAAATTGATCGAGCAGCAACCGATTTAAACGCCTTGCTTCTGCCCACTGCCGATGTTTGAAGGCGCGCCGCGCCAGGAACATCTGGGCCTCTATCGATTCATTCTCGAGGGCAGAGAAGAGTTGAACGGCTCCCTCTTCGTCTCCTTCCAAAAAGGTGAGTCGCGCCACGATTTCCCGCCCCAGCGTATGGTTCGCCAGCCGCGGCTGGCACATCACGATATTGCGCGCCCGTGTATAATTGCCGTTTGTCATCGCATTGCGTGCCAGCAACCAGGCGGCACGGAATCCTTTATCGGAATCGTCGCTAACCAACTCGGTCCATTGGCTGATCGTTTTCATGGCACTCCCCTTAGCGTTTGCCGTGCCAACTTAAAAAACACAGCGTAAGCGACTGTGGGGCAGAGACTTAGGAAAGCCGCCCTTCCAAGGCGGAGACAAACCATTGCAAATGCATTGCAAACACGCTACATCATGACGCCATGAGCGCACTCGCCGTTCTCCCCAACGACACCCAACCGCCCAAGCAACTCGGCTCTCAAGTCCAAAGTTTCTTTGGCGACGACATCCGCGATCTCGATCCAGCGACCGCTCACTGGGTGTACTTCATCCCTTCGGAATTGATGGCCCGCCCCGTCTGGAAAACCCTTCGGGTGCGCCTCACCCACGCCGGGCGCTGTTCCATCGTTTTTGGGAATTCTCATTCCTCGAAGGCGATTGTTCAGGCAATGCGCGATGGAGCGTCGGACTTCATCTTTGCCGACGAGCCGCCCGCCCGATGGATCGAAGCGGTCGAAAAAGCCGCCGAATCGCAAAAGCTCTGGATTCAACTCTACGGTTCCCGTGCAACTTCGACCGACACCCAGTTGGTCGGGAAATCCGCAGCCGTGCAAGCGTTGCTGAAGACGGTCGAGCGCGTCGGACCCACTCCGGCCAACGTCCTTATCACTGGCGAATCGGGGACTGGCAAAGAGCGCGTCGCCTGTGCGCTCCATGAAGCCAGTGGCCTCGCGGGCCCTTATCTGCCGGTCAACTGCGCGGCGATCCCTCGCGATTTGCTTGAATCCGAATTGTTCGGCGTGGAAAAGGGCGCGTTCACGGGAGCGGCGCAGTCGCGGCCCGGCCTCGTCGAGCAAGCGGCAGGCGGCACCCTGTTTTTGGATGAAATCGGCGAACTCGACGCCTCGTTGCAACCGAAATTGCTGCGCTTCCTGGAATCGCGCCGTGCCCGCCGGGTCGGCGGCAACACCGAATACATGGTCAACGCGCGGATTGTTTCCGCCACCAATCGTGATTTGGAACAGCAAATCGAGCATGACCAATTCCGGGCCGACCTCTTCTATCGCCTCTCGGAAATCGTGCTCAAAGTGGCGCCTTTGCGCAATCACGCGGAAGATATCCCGATGCTCGCCGACCATTTCCTGGCCGAGGCTAACGAGAAGCTCGGCAAAAATTTTGTCTCCGTCGAGCCGGCCCTGCTTTGTGAAATGATGGAATACCCGTGGCCCGGCAATGTCCGTGAACTCCGCACCAACATCCACCGGCTCGCCATCCTGCACGATGGCCCGGTGATGCGGCGCGAGTGGTGGGAAGCGCCGGTGCATCATCCGGTCCAGGCCGCCCCGCCCGCGCCCACCTCGCAAACGGCGCCGGCTCAGACATTGCCGGGCGCGATGCTAAACCGCCGCCAGAAATATCAGCGCGCCCGGGAATTGCTGGACGAAAGCGGCAACGACCAAACCTGGACTGCCGCGCAACTCGGCATCCACCCGACGACGCTTTTCCGGTGGATCAAGGCGGGGAAGGTGTAGCGAGTGACACAGGCGGCCCCGCCGGCTGATAGGGAGTAGTATCTCAGCTCCTACCCCCTATCAGGTAGTCTGTGTTTGCGCGCCAAAGGCGCTCTGCGTAAATGCCGGAACGCCGGCTCCGTTCCCAACGTGACACAGGCTGGAAGCCTGTGTCACATTCCCGGAATCCGCGAATAACCGGGTGTATTTTCATCTCGCGTGGTGGGCGAAGCCCATGAAAACTGACTTGAAACTTGGTTTGCGGCGAGGGTCTCGCCGGGTAGTAGAAGCGGCATCCCTGCCGCTTCGTTCCTAGGGAGAGCGGCTGGAAGCCGCTTCTACTACGGAGCCGGAAGTTCGCGCGGTGCTCAGGTGTATAGTTTCCCCGACGAATGATCCGGCAAGGCACGCAACCGGGGGCGGGACTGACTTGAAACTTGGTTTGGAGTGACTGGAAACCTTGGGTAT
>JBAXSN010000108.1:0-11403 GCA_037130675.1 Verrucomicrobiota bacterium | reverse complement strand
CGCGATAAAAAAGTACATCAAATTCGTAACAATCCTTAACTTAATGGCAGTGGCCTAACGGGCTGGGTTTGGAGTTTGGCCAATATTCCCCGCGCCCCGAAGGGGCATTCTATCGTAGCCCATGGCAACGCCCTGGGAACCCGGGTGCCCCCAAATACTTCGGAGCCCTGTAGGGGCGACTTAACAGCCGCGCCGTTGGCGCTCCGGATTCCTAGGCTCACACCACCTTTAACCGCACCCGCCTTCCCCCATCCCCCACCTTTCCTCATTGACTTTCGCCCAAACCGCAGGCATACATCAACGCATCACGATTGATCAATATCTCCGGATAAAGATGGCGTGTGCCAAAGCTTAAATCCACTTCACCATGCCCAGAAGCTTCATCTTCTCCTCAGAGTCCGTCGGCGAAGGCCACCCGGACAAAGTTTGCGACACCATTTCCGACGCGATCCTCGACGCGTGCCTGGCTCAAGACCCCAAGAGCCGCGTGGCTTGCGAGACTTACGCCAAGAGCAACATCGTCGTGGTCGGCGGTGAAATCACCACCGGCGCCAAGGTCCACTACAACAGCATCGTGCGGGATGCGATCCGTGAGATCGGCTACGTGAACGACGATGACATTTTCCATGCCGACAAGGTGTTCATCATGAACGTCATCACGGCCCAGAGCGCCGACATCTCCCAAGGGGTGGACGAAGTGGAAGCCGATGGCAAAGGCCACGCCGAACAGGGCGCGGGCGACCAGGGCCTGATGTTCGGCTATGCCTGCACGGAGACCGAGGAACTGATGCCCGCTCCGATCATGTTCGCGCACCGCCTGGGCCGCGAAGTCACCCGCCTGCGCAAGGCGAAGGCCGTCGATTGGCTCCGTCCCGACGCGAAGAGCCAGGTCTCGGTCCGCTACGAAGACGGCAAGCCGGTGGAAATTACCAACGTGGTCATCTCGACCCAGCACTCGGCCGACGTTTGCAATAAAGAGATCCGCGATTTCCTCGTGGGCGAAGTGATCAAGAAGCAGCTTCCCGCCGAACTGCTCACCGCGAAGACCGAATTTCTCATCAACCCGACCGGCCGGTTCGTCATCGGCGGGCCTCAGGGCGACACCGGCCTGACCGGGCGCAAGATCATCGTGGATACCTACGGCGGCATGGGCCGGCACGGTGGCGGCGCGTTCTCGGGCAAGGACCCGTCGAAGGTGGACCGCTCGGCCGCTTACATGGGCCGCTACGTCGCGAAGAACATCGTCGCGGCCGGATTCGCCAGCCGTTGCGAAATTCAGTTCGCTTACGCCATCGGCTATCCCGATCCCGTCAGCATTCACATCGACACCTTCGGGACCAACACGGTCGATGAGGAGAAGATCGAGAAGGCGGTTTCCGCTGTGTTCAGCTTCAAGCCGGCCAACATCGTCAAGCAACTCAACCTGCTGCGCCCGATCTACAGCAAGACCACCAACTACGGCCACTTTGGCAAGATCGACGATCTCGACGCCATCACCTGGGAGCGGACCGACAAGGTCGAGGCCCTCAAGGCGGCTCTCTAATTGGAAGCGTTTACCGACCGAATATTTATGAGCACACAAGACTTCAAAGTCGCCGACCTCTCACTGGCCGAATGGGGCCGCAAGGAAATCTCCATTGCCGAGCAGGAGATGCCCGGCCTGATGGCTATTCGCGAGAAATACGCCGCGGCCAAACCGCTGGCGGGCGTCCGCATCACCGGTTCGTTGCACATGACCATCCAGACGGCGGTCCTCATCGAGACGCTCGTCGCGCTCGGGGGCGATATCCGCTGGGCGAGCTGCAACATTTTCTCCACGCAGGACCACGCCGCCGCCGCCATTGCGAAAGCGGGCGTCCCGGTGTTTGCCTGGAAGGGCGAAAGCCTCGAAGAATACTGGTGGTGCACGGAGAAGGCGATCTCCTTCCCCGGCGGCCTCGGGCCGCAACTCGTGGTCGATGACGGCGGCGACGTCACCCTCCTGATTCACAAAGGCTACGAACTCGAAGACGGCAGCGATTGGGTCAACGGCGCTTCCGGCAGCCACGAAGAGAAGGTCATCAAGGACCTGCTTAAGGCCATCCACTCCGAGACCCCCTGCCGCTGGCACGGGATCGTGAAGGAATGGCGCGGCGTCTCCGAAGAAACCACCACGGGCGTGCATCGCCTCTACCAGATGGTCGAGAAAGGCAAGCTGCTCGTTCCCGCCATCAACGTCAACGACACCGCCACCAAGTCGAAGTTCGACAACCTCTACGGCTGCCGCCACTCGCTGGTCGATGGCATCAATCGCGCGCTCGACGTCATGATTTCCGGCAAGGTCGCGGTCGTCTGCGGCTACGGCGATGTCGGCAAAGGCTGCGCGCAATCGCTCCGGGGCCAGGGCGCTCGCGTGATCGTCACCGAGATCGATCCGATCAACGCCCTCCAGGCCGCGATGGAAGGCTACGAAGTCACCACCGTCGAGGACACCCTCGGACGCGGCGACATCTACGTCACCACCACCGGCAACGTCGATATCATCACCTTCGAGCACATGGCGAAGATGAAGAATCAGGCTGTCGTTTGCAACATCGGCCACTTCGACAACGAGATCCAGGTGGACCGCCTCAACACCGCCGAAGGAGTGGTTAAGACCAACATCAAGCCGCAGGTGGACAAATACACCTTCCCGGACGGGCACGAGATTTTCATGCTCGCCGAAGGCCGCCTGGTGAACCTCGGATGCGCCACCGGCCACCCGTCGTTTGTCATGAGCAACAGCTTTTCCAATCAGACGCTGGCCCAGCTCGACCTCTGGAAAAACAAGGACACTTACAAGCCCGGCGTTTACATCCTCTCGAAGATCCTCGACGAGGAAGTCGCCCGCTTGCACCTCGGCAAGATCGGCGTCAAGCTGACGACACTTTCGCCGAAACAGGCCGAGTATCTCGGCGTTTCAGTGGACGGCCCGTACAAGCCCGATCACTACCGGTACTAGTGCCTTGTAACGAGAAACATGGCGCATAGAGCGCAGGATTTTTGGTTCAGGGCAAGGTGGAAGCCCAAGGCGCTATCTGTAGATAACGACATGGGCTGACAACACAGCCCTGGGCCAAAAAGACATTTACCACATCCTCAAAAACTCAACGGGGGTACCGCGACTTGGGCGCTCCATAAGTCCCATCCATCCCATGCACGCCGTCATTGACGGCACCCGATACAATCATTATTAACACCAACCATGCCCCAAGACACTCTCTCTCAAATCGCGGAACTCGAATCCAAAATTCTGCAACTCCGGTCCGCCCAGATCACGGAATTGCAGGACCAACTCAAGGCTGCCCGGCAAACCGTTGCAGCGCTGGAAGCCGAAATCGCTAAACTCACCGGCAAAGCGCCCGTGGCCACGAAGCCCGAACGCCGCAAGCGCACCAGTCCGGAGGACGTTAAGAGCGGGATTCTGAAAGCTCTCGCGGCGGCTCCCACCGGGTTGAGCCAGAAGGAAATTTCCGATGCCAGCGGCCTGAATTATCAAACGGTCGTTCTGTTCCTTAAGAACAATCCCAAGAACTTTAAGACCACTGGCAAGCTAAAGTCCAAGCGGTACTTTTTGAAGTAACGCTCTGCCCTGTATCCGCCCCGCTCTGGCGCATGGGCGTCAGCTTAACAAAAGGTTTGGTGCGAATCCGTAGCGCCGCGTAAGGCGGCCAGAGGACTGCCGCACTCCAAGGCGCTGGCGCGCTCCTGAGGCCCGCGCGTAGCGCCTTGGAGTGCGGTGGCCCTCCACCGCCTTTGATAGGGCTTCGCAGAAACCAACCATTTCGCGAGTCACGAAGCCGCTTCATAGTAGCAGTCTTCCAGCACCTGGATCTGCTTTCCTTGTTCGAACCGCTCGGCGACCGCTTGGGCGGCGGCGATGCCCATCTCCGCGTACCGCTTGGGATCGTCCGCAAGATCGAACATCCTCCGGGCCAGCGCGTCGTGATCGCGTTCGCTCACCAGGTAGCCGCTGACGCCATCCTCGACGGCCTCGGGAATGCCCCCATGATGTGTCGCCAGAACCGGCAACCCGGTGGACATCCCCTCCAACATTGAGTTCGGCACCCCCTCCTGGTTGCCGTCCGCGCCGAGTTCGCTCGGATGCAAGAACGCGTGGGCCGCATACATCTGTTCGCGGAGGGCGTTTTGGGAAAGGAACCCGGTGAAGACCACCTTTTCCGCGATGCCCAGCTCGGCAGCGAATTTTACCAGTTCGTCGAGCATTGGACCGTCTCCGGCCACGGTGAACTCGGAGAGGGGATATTTTTCGGCAAATCGGGCAAACGCACGCAGGCTGGTTTGAAGACCCTTTTTTGGAATGAGCCGGCACGCCTGGAAGAAGCGCCACGCTCCGTTGGCTGGAGCGATTCGAGGGATGAAATGGAAGCGGTCGAGCGGAATGCCCGTGCGGTGGATCCGGATCTTTTCCTTGGGGCAACCTAGGGCGACGATGCGTTCGGCCAGGGATTCGGATCGGACGAGCACCAGCTTTGCCAGGGCGAGCATCTCCACGCTGGTTTTCCGGTAGGCGGGTTTGTGGAGATCGACCATGGCGTCGGCGCCGTGGAATGAAACGATGACCGGCACGGGGGAGCGGCGCATCAATGGCAGAATTTGCACGGCGATGTGGCCGAAGTAGATATGGAGCACCCGCCCGTTGACTCGCTTGATTTCAGTAACGATCCGGCGGGCCTCCCAGGGGTAAATCTGGACCGGGCGCCGCAAGACTTGCCGCACCACGAACCGGCGCAAGGCCCGGGTGGCCGGTCGCGGGAGTTTGATCAACGGTTCGAACGGGAAGCGCTCGGCTTGTTCGCGTTTGTGGCAAATGACTACCGGCCTCCAGCGTTTCAACGCCGTGATTTGCCGATAGATGTGGAGCATCTCGGGCTTGAGAAAGGTGGCGCAATACTGGACGGCAACGGGTGTCGGGTTTTCTACCAAAGCGGGCGGATGGTCAGGAGCCGAAGTCCATCGGGCTGGAGTCGGCGTTTGTTTTCATTGTCGGTGCGGTAGGGGTCGCGTTCTGTATAGACTACGAGGTCGCGCCCGCTTCCGTATTCGGGTGGTGCAAGCGGGTTGATCATCTGCGCGGGATCGCTCGCAGTCAAGACGCGCGGCACCACTCCGTCCACGGTTTTCGGAGTTTGCGCCACAGCAGCCGATTGCTCTGCCACGACGGGCGGCGTCGATTTCCGGGCATTGGCGGTTTGGCCGGTTCGATTTCGCCAACCGGAGTTCGCGTGGCGGTAAGTTTGAGGGCTGGTGCAGCCGGTGGCTCCAAAAAGAGTCAAAGTGGCGGTTGCGACCGAAATAAATGCGAACAGAATGGGCGTTTTCATCGTAATACCTCCGTGGACAAATCGCACCCAATCCAAACGACGGACGGAGTGTCCCAAACTGCCGCCCAGAAGTTCCTCCCCGCAGGGCTTATTAT
The DNA here is from genome assembly GCA_037130675.1 of Verrucomicrobiota bacterium. GTDB lineage: Bacteria > Verrucomicrobiota > Verrucomicrobiia > Chthoniobacterales > Chthoniobacteraceae > JBAXSN01. The sequence goes on along the minus strand of JBAXSN010000108.1, from coordinate 5,945 downwards.
AAATGGGGATTCGATCAATGAAAGTGTTGCCCAAACTCGCAGCCCGGATAGGTTGCACGCCGAAATGTTGGAACGTCAAGTGACCATTCTAAATAAGCTGGGGCTGCATGCCCGGCCTGCCGCGGAGTTCGTTCGCGCGGTCCGGACTTTTAAATGCACCGTCTGCATCGTGAAGAACGGCGACACCTATTCCGGCGCCAGCATCCTCGACGTGCTCAGTGCGAATCTTGATTGCGGCTCCTCCATGCTCCTTCGCGCGGAAGGTTCCGATGCCGAGAGCGCTCTGGAGCGGCTCTGCTTTCTCCTCGAAGAATTCAAACGCCAGGAAGAGCGCGAAGGGATCTGATATCCCGCGCTCCTGTAGCTGCGGCGCTCTGTCGCCGTCGGGGGAGCGCTCCGTTACAAAACCGGACGTCCACATCGTCGCCCCGACTGAGCGGGGCGGCTACAGGAGAGTGGCCAGCTTGGCCGCTCCGGGGGCGGGCGGGACGCCCGTGCTCCGGGTGCAATTAAAGGTGGTGTGAATTTGGCGGTCCGGTTCGGAGCGCCAACGGCGCTTCATCCTAAAGCCCAGCCTAACGGGCTGGGCGTTGCCCTGGGCTACGGTTAGCCGCGCCGTTGGCGCTCCGGATTCCTATGCTCACACCACCTTTAGCCGCACCCCCTTGCTCCTTTCTTAGAATCTCCTCCTTGCCAAAACCGGTCCGCTCCGTTCAGAGTTGGCGCATGGATTTCGTCGAGCGAGCCAAACACGTATTCAATATCGAGATAGCCGAAGTGCAGCGGGTTTCCGACCGGCTGGACGGGGCCTTTAGCTTTGCAGTCAAAACGATCCTTGCCTGCCTGGAACGCAAGGGAAAGGTCGTCGTGATCGGCGTCGGGAAATCCGGCCATATCGGCGAGAAAATCGCCGCAACCCTTACCAGCACAGGAACCCCGGCCGTGGTGCTCAATTCACTCAACGCCCTACACGGAGACCTGGGCGTGGTGGCCGATGGCGACGTGATCCTGGCATTGAGCTATTCCGGCGAGACAGACGAACTGCTCAATGTCCTCCCGGCCCTGGCGCGGTTCGATGTCCGGGTGATTGCGATGACCGGCAACCCGAAGTCGTTTCTGGCGCAGAACGCCCACATTCATCTGGACGTTTCCATTCAAGAGGAAGCCTGCCCGCTTGGCTTGGCTCCGACTTCGAGCACCACTGCAACCTTGGTGTTGGGGGATGCCCTGGCCATGGTTTTGCTGGAGGCGCGAGGGTTTAAGAAAGAAGACTTCGCTCGCTACCATCCGGGCGGACGGCTTGGCCGGACCCTTTTGCTGAAAGTCACCCAGATCATGCGGGGCTGCGACCGGCTGGCGGTCGTTGCGCCCAACGCGCTGGTTCGCGAGGTGCTCCACCGGATGGCAAAGTGCCGGGCGGGTTCCGCCATTGTTACCAACTCCGACGGAACGCTCGCCGGGGTCTTCACGCATGGCGACTTTGGCCGCCACTTCGAACGGGTGCCCGATTTGTTGGAGCATGCGGTCTCGGAGTTCATGACGGCGGGGCCGGTTACCATCACCAACGACAAGCTCGCCGCGGAAGTGCTCCGCGTCCTGGAGCGGCACAACATCGACGACATCGTCGTGGTCGATTCCCGGAACATTCCCGTGGGGCTGGTGGACTCGCAAGACTTGGCCAAGTTCAGGCTTGTCTAGGGGCGCGAGGGCTGTTTTATTGGACCTTCGTCTTTAATCCACCTTTCTATGGCAGCAGCAAATGATCTCCGCAAAGGCATGGCCATCCGTTACAACGGAAACGTCGCCATTGTCCTTGAAGTCCAGCACCGCACCCCCGGCAATCTTCGAGCTTTCGTTCAGTTGATTATCCGCTACATCGGCACCGGAAAATCCGCCGACGTCCGCTTCGGTTCCACCGACAAGGTGGATCTCGTCGAGGTCAACCGCCAGAAGCTGGAGTTCAGTTACAAGGACCAGACCGGGTTCCACTTCATGGACCCGGAAACCTACGACACCATTTCGCTGAACGAAAACCTCCTGGCCGAAGCCAAGGATTACCTCGTCGAGAACCTCGCGGTGGAAGTCCTTTATGCCGAAGGCAAGCCGGTTCAGGTCGAACTTCCGTCCACGGTGACGCTCAAGGTGGTTGAATCCGCCGAAGGCGTTCGCGGCGACTCCGCCAACAACGTCCAGAAGCCCGCCGTGCTCGAAACCGGCAAGGTCATCAACGTGCCGCTCTTCATCAAGGAAGGCGAACTCGTCAAGATCGACACCCGCACCGGCGACTATCTCGGGCGCGCCTAAACTGCGGCAACCCCCGGCGATTTGCATGTGATGAAGAGGCGCACCAGGCGCTCGCAACCGGCAACATCCCAACGATTAAACCTCGGCTCGGCGTTGTTTAGCGACGCCGAGCCGACTTTTGTACCCGAGCCGCGTTCTGCCCGCTCCTCGTGGGTCGTTCCGACCCGATGGGTGAAATGGATCGTCGGCGTCTTCCTGCTCCCGCTTGCCGTCATCTGGACCCAGGCGTTTTTCACGATCTTTTCACACGAGACGATTCATAATGGGTTCTGGGCCAGCGAAGAGTTTTACCATTTCTGCCTGGGCGCGATCCTCTGGCTGATTTTCTTTTTTGGCCTGCCGCGACCGGTGACCCTCTATGTCTTCGGCCATGAACTCACCCATGCGATCTGGGTCTGGCTGATGGGGGGGCACATCAGCGAATTCAAGGCCGGGAGCGAAGGCGGATACATCGTCACCGACAAACACAACTTCTGGATCGCGCTGGCCCCCTATTTTTACCCGATCTACAGCGTGGCGGTGGTGATTGTGTATGGGCTGGCCTCGCTGCATTGGGACATGGCGCCGCACACGCGCTGGCTGTTTCTGGCGTTGGGAATCACCTGGACCTTTCACATTACCTTCACCCTCTGGATGATCCCCAAGGGCCAGAGCGACATCACCTACCACGGAAAACTCTTTTCATTGGTGGTCATCTATCTCATGAACGTGGCCCTGTTGACCGCGCTCGTCATCCTGACCGCTCCCCACGCCACCGTGAGGGGATTCGCCCGCGAATTCGTCCATCACGGGGCGGCCCTGGTCGAAGGCGCGCGCTGGGTGATTCAGCAGTGGAAGTGATTCAATTCGCCGGGATGAATACCTGGAACAGCGAGCCTTCGCCCTCTTCGGAAGTGACGTGCATGAACCCGCCGTGGCTTCGAATAATTCCGAGCGCGGTGGAAAGGCCCAACCCGGTCCCCTGGCCGTGCCCTTTGGTCGTAAAAAACGGTTCAAAGACCCTGTCGATCGTTCTCGCCGGAATGCCGCTGCCCGAATCGCGCACCTCCATGATGACGTATCGCCCGGCTTTGGCGGCAGGAAAAATCGGAGCCGTCGTTTCGCTGAAGGCATAGTTTCTGGCGGAAAGGTCCAAGGTTCCGCCGGAGGGCATGGCGTCGCGCGCATTGACGGCGAGGTTCAGCAGAACCTGGTGCAACTGCGTGAGGTCTCCGTTGATGTGCCAGATGTCCTCAGGCACGAACTGCTTGAAGTCGATCGATTTCGGAAAAGTTTCCCGGATGATTCTGAATACTTGGTTGATTACGATTTCGGGATTGAGCGTGGCGCGCCGGCCTTCGACTCCGCGCGCAAAGGTGAGCACTTGGCGGACAATTTCGGCACCGCGCTGGGCCGCTTCTTCGATGGTCGTCACCAGTTCACGGCGGGTGGATGAAGGCAAGTCGTCATTCAGCATCGATGCGGACATCATGATCGGCGCCAGGATGTTGTTGAGATCGTGCGCCACGCCTGCGGCAAGGGATCCGATGCTCTCCAGTCGTTGCGCCCGCAGCAGATTCTCCTCCATCTGCTTGCGCTCGGTAATGTCTTCCTTAACGCACAGATAGTGGGTGATCCTTCCGCTCCGGCTGTGAATCGGGCAAATGGAAGCCGATTCCCAAAATAAATCCCCGTTTTTCTTTTTGCACTGAAACTCGCCCCGCCATTCGCGCCCGGCGGTGATGGTGTCCCAGAGCTTTGTGTAAGTTTCTCTCGGAGTGTGGCCGGATTTCAAGAGGCTCGGTTTTTGCCCAACGACCTCTTCAAGCGTATAGCCGGTGATTGCGGTGAACTTGGGATTTACGTATTCGATTCGGCCCTCGGTATCCGTGATTACCACGGAACACGGGCTTTGCTCGACGGCGCGTGAAAGCTGCCGGAGTCTTCTCGTGAGCGCCTCCTCATCCCGGCAGCGCTGTGCTTCCTGATCCAAGTGGTTCAATGCGAAAGAAACATCTCCGGCCACTTCCTGAAGCAGCATCACTTCCCTGGCCTGGAAAAAATTGCGCTCGCCGGAATAGACATTCAGCAGGCCGCAAATACGTCCGCCTATCTCAATCGGTAATGAAATCAGGCTTTCGATTCCTGCTTCCGCCCCGAACTCGCGCCAAGGCAACGTTATAGGGTCGTTGGCAAAGTCGTTGCAAATAAAGGGCCGATTTTCGCGGGCCGCGATTCCGCAGGGCCCATGCCCTTCCTTGCGATCGTCAACGAAAACCTGGATGCGCTCAATGTAAGAGAGGCCCTGTATATCTCCCGCCGACGCCACGGGAACGATTTGCTGCGTCTCGGAGTCGATCATCCCTACCCACGCGCATTTGAACTCGCCAAAATTCACAGCACTGGCGCAAACCTGCGTTAATAATTCGTCCTGCGACTTGCTGCGCAGCACCGATTGCGTCACTTGGCTTAAAACCGAATAGAGCCGGTTGAGGCGGCGGATTTCCGCCTCTTGCCGAAGAAACCGGCATTCGCTCTCCTCCATCGCAGAAGGCGCTTGCTGCTGAATTGGACTTAACGCGGCCTTTTCATTCTGCGGAATCGGTGCTTGGGTCATTTTGGGGAAGTCTGCCGGGGGGATAAATTCTTGGTTATCACACGCTTAAGTTTTCGTCAATTGCCGCTGCAATTCGTGAGGTTCGCCCCCCCGGGCGCGGAGTTCTCGGAGGCTCAAGCTGGCATGGCGTTTGGCCAGACGCTGCCCCGTCGCCGGATCGACCCGCAGCGGCACATGGCAAAAGCGGGGCGCTTCCAACTTGAGCGCCCGATAGATGAGCAACTGCCGAAAAGTCGAGAGCAGCAGATCCATTCCGCGCACGACTTCGGTGATTTCCATCGCCGCGTCATCGGCCACCACGGCGAGTTGGTACGCGGGAACGCCATCCCGGCGCCAGACCACGAAATCGCCGAAATCGGCTCCCGCCACGGCGGTTTGAATCCCTTGGGCGGCGTCGACAAACATTAACTTTTCACCATCGGGAACCCGAAACCGCCAGTGGACGTCCTCGAGGTTCAAGGCCGTGGAGGAGAGCTGAGTGGCCCCGATTTCCGGGCGGCAGGTTCCAGGGTAGTTCGGCTCTTCATCCCCGGAGTGGGGAGCGCTCAGCGCATTGAGCACGTCTCGCCTAGAGCAGCGGCACGGGTAAATGTGCCCGCCCGCCCGGAGTCGGTCGAGGGCCGCCCGGTAAGATGCCCGCCGCTCGCTTTGGACATACGGTCCAAACGCTCCGCCGCAGTCCGGACCCTCATCCCACGTCAGCCCGAACCATCGGAGATCCTCGGAAATCGCGTCGCGAAATTCCGGCTTGCACCGTGCCTCATCGATATCCTCGACCCGAAGGATAAGTCGCCCGCCCGCTTCCCTCGCTCGCTGTTGGGCCATCCAAAACGTGCTCGCGTGCCCAAGGTGTAGAAAGCCCGTGGGGGAGGGGGCAATTCGGCCACGATAGCTAATGGCGGTCACGGTGAGTTGATCCTAACCGGAATCAAGCAAACCATGCAAACCTGCTGAAAGAAGAATTCGGAAACGACCGAACCCCAAGATTGCTGGCAAACGCATCAAATTTTGTCGACTCCTTTTTCAGCGCTGAAGGCGCGACCCC
>JBAXSN010000107.1:0-11545 GCA_037130675.1 Verrucomicrobiota bacterium | reverse complement strand
TCCCCGCGCCCCGAAGGGGCATTCCATCGTAGCCCAGGGCAACGCCCTGGGAACCCGGGTGCCCCCAAATATTTCGGAGCCCTGTAAGGGCGACTTAACTGATGGGTCGCCCCTACAGGGCTCCAGCCTCTTGGCCTCGCAACCCAGGGCTTTGCCCTGGGCTACGGTTAGCCGCGCCGTTGGCGCTCCGGGTTCCTATGCTCACACCACCTTTAACCGCACCCGATGCCAGCGGGGGGCGAGGCATCGAGAGCAACTCACCCTTGGGTGTCTCAGACCCCGGTTTTGAAGGCATCGGAGCTACATCTTCCACTCTTGCCGTAAAGGGCTGGAATCAGCTTCCCGAACCATATATTGAGGTAAAAGAGGATTTTGGTTTGGATTGCCTATTCCTCGGCGAATCCGACGCCCGACCGACCGCCGGCAACGAATAATGCGCCGAGGCTTTGCGGGGTGATTGACTTCGCGCGGTCCTCCGCCTTTAGGAGAAGAGTTAACATCAAATTGAGCGAAGATGGCTGGTAAACCACAAAGAACCCGCAAGAGCAGTCGGACCACTCTGGCCACGGCTGCTCGCCAATATTTCAGAGCGGCACTTAGCAATCCTCTGCTCCTCTGGTGTCTCGGTCTGTTCTTGCTGCTGGGTTTGATGGCGTTTCCGATCAGCGCCCATCTCACGCGACTGGTCGAAGTGATTCTCTTTGGCGCATTGGCGGCGGGAGCGCTGGCGCTTTGCTGGACGCGCCGGATCTTGCGATGGGCGCTGGTGGCTCTTTACGTGGGGTGTGCCGTTTTTGTGCTCCTGCCGGGGCATACCGACTACGACCGCATCGCCCTGAGACAGGAAACAGCCCGCGCCCTTCTCCGTTATGAAGGGACCCGTTACTATGGGGGCGGCAAAGGGTTCCTCGGCATCGACGGCTCTGGCCTCGTTCGGCGAGGGATCATCGATGCCCTGTTTCTTCATGGCGTCCGGCACTTGAATCCATGGCTCGTGCGCCGGGCCGCCCTCGTCTGGTGGACGGACCTGAGTGCTCGCGAACTCGGCAGCGGGGCACGCGGGCGAACCCGGTTGATCAAAGAGGTTCCCGCGATCAAAGGCATGGACGAATCCCACCTGGACCCCGGCGATTTTGCGATCACCCGAAGCGGCGTTCAGGCCTTCGCGTTTTTAGGCAATCATCACTGGATCGAAGCAGATCCGCAGCTCGGCAAAGTCATCCAGGTGGATGCCCGCAGCGCCGCAGCATCGGGCAATCCCTGGTTCCAAGAGCCGGTGAGCATTCACCGCTGGCGGATGCTCGATTTGGAGCGTCGAGTTGGTCGCCAGCCGTGATTGCATCCGGCAGAAGGGTTTCCCGCAGAGACGCTGGCGCAGAGATTTAATATCCTGAGATTCTCCGCGCCTCTGCGGGAAATCATCCCCTTCATAAAGCTCTGTCTTGGCGTCCTTTGCGGGCCTGGCGCGAAACCCGACTGCTTTTTCCAGGGTGATTCCACCTGACAGATGCTCCGTCTCACGCTATGGAAAGAACCAAGATGGTTGCACCACTTCTCGACGAATCAATCGCAGACAAGGTCCTCGCAGGGGACCGGATCAGCCTAGCCGAGGCGAAATCACTCTATCATGCGCCCCTGGAGGAACTGGGAGAACTCGCAAACTGGCGGCGCAAACAGGCCAAACGCGAGGCGTATGACGGGCGCGGCAACGAAATCGTGACCTACATCGTCGATCGCAACGTCAATTACACCAACGTCTGCAACGTCTATTGCAAGTTCTGCGCGTTCTACCGGACCGAGCGCGATTCCGACCACTACGTCCTCTCGCTCGATCAGCTCGACCAAAAGCTGCAGGAATTGACCGATATTGGCGGCGTGCAGGTGCTCCTTCAGGGCGGCCACCATCCCAAGCTGGGCATCGATTTTTACCTGACGATGCTCTCGCATATCCGCGAAAAATTTCCGCACATCAACGTCCACGGATTCAGCCCGCCTGAGTTCAACCACTTTGCGGAGGTCTTCAAAATGCCGCTTCCCGAGGTGCTCGCCAAGTTCAAGGAAGCCGGGCTGGGCTCGATTCCCGGTGGCGGCGGCGAAATCCTGGTGGACCGCGTTCGCGACCGCGTGGCGCCGCTCAAGTGCAATTCCGACCAATGGCTCAAGGTCATGGACATCGCGCACGGATTGGGACTCAACTCCAGCGCCACCATGATGTTCGGGCACGTCGAGACCGTGGACGACCGCCTGGAACATTTGCAGCGCCTTCGCGATCAGCAGGATCGCTCGGGCGGCTTCACCGCGTTCATCTGCTGGACCTTCCAACCGGAGAACACGCTCCTTAAGGCACAGACCGTGGGGGCCGCCGAGTATCTGAGGATGCAGGCGCTCGCGCGCATATTCCTCGATAACTTCGAGAACGTGCAGAGCTCCTGGGTCACGCAAGGCCCGAAGATCGGTCAGGTCGCCCTACGATTTGGCGCGAACGATTTTGGTTCGGTGATGATGGAAGAGAACGTCGTCAGCAGCGCCGGCGCGCATTTCCATCTTCACAAAGAGGAAATCCAGGGGTTGATCCGGGAAACCGGCTTTGAACCCCGGATGCGCAACAACTGGTATCGGCTTCTGGACTAGCAATTGAAATCGTCGTTGAAACGCGTGGCCTATGGGTTGTGCTGCCTGCTCACGATCGGCACCGGATTGCTTTGGCGCTCAAAGGCATTAGGCCTGCCCGTCTTTGCCGCCAAATACGGTGGCGACGCCCTCTGGGCCTTGATGGTTTTTTGGGGAATGGGACTGCTTTGGCCCGAGCTACAAATCCGCCGCCGCGCGCTCCTGGCCCTCCTCTTTTCCGTCGGGGTAGAGTTCAGCCAGATCTACCACGCCCCATGGATCGACGCCATGCGCGCCACCCGCCTCGGCGCGCTGGTGCTCGGAAGCGTCTTCGCCTGGCCGGACCTGGCAGCCTACGCCGTTGGAGTTGCGTGTGGATTCTGCGCGAATGTCGCCGTCATTCCAGGTTCCAATCTGGATCGATGACCACGAAAGGCCCATTACTCACCCCACCAATTGATTCGCGAATACGACAATGGCGTTATAGGTCATGTGAACCGCAATGGGCGTCACGAGCCGGCCGGAACGCTCATAACTCCAGGCCCAGGGACGCCATGATGAAGACGGGAAACGCCGAAATGGGCGGATGACAGAGGGCAAAGATCGCCGCACTCCCGAAAACCGAGACCCCCAGAGGCAAGGAGCGACGCAACCCCCGGAAAACCAGTCCGCGAAAGATAAACTCCTCAAACATCGGCGCGGCAACCACTGCAAGCAGCGCCAGCCACAAGCCGTGCACGTCATGAAGTTGCACCGCCTCTTTGCGAAGTTGCTGCAATAGCGGCAACCGCTGGAGCGCTTCCAGATACACCAGCCCGAACCCGCCGGCTGCCAACCCGAAAAGCACGCCGCTGCCGATCGATTGCAGGAACGATTTCCGACCGGTGAACGTGTGGACGACTAATACCCAGGGCGTGCGCCAATAAACGAGGCAGGTAAAGAAAACGACGAGACAGCCCGCCACGGAAAACGCCACCGTGATCGCCGGGCCCATAGCCAGCTTCCACCAGAGCGCGATCAGGAGCGCGATCCCTTGCAAAACGAAGAATGCCAGCGCGGCAATCAACCCGTCCGCCAATGAAATCTGAGGCGGCGGCGCAGAAACCGGGTCGAGAAGAAACGGGGAACGATCACGGACCTTTTGCCAGAGCGCGTAAGCCAAAAGCGTGGAAAGCACGAGCTGTCCTACCCGCGTCCACATCGATGGCGCATGAAGGGCGTAGCCGAACATCGAAGCCAGGATCAGGTAGAGATAGGCGGTGCCCGGACCGACCCGGCGCTTTACCTCCGTCTCCAGGGGATCGGTGCCCAGCATTCCAATCCCTGCGGCAATGAATGCGTAAATAAACACGCCGGCGCAGGCCATGGTGCAATGAACAAGATCAATCGGGTGAAACGAGCGAATCCGCGACGCCCACAATGCCAGCGCCACCACGGTGTAAGCGAGAGCACAGCAAGCCCAGAGCAGCGTTTTGCGAAGCATCACGCGGTAGAGCGGAACCGGCAGCGCAAAGAGCATCCAAAGCGAGTTGCCTTCAACCGCCAGAATGCTGAGCGCCGTGGATATAAGCACATAAGCGCCAAGTCCGTAGGCGAAAGTGGCCGCCGATTGAAAGCTGGAACAGATGAATTGGGCACCCCCAGCGTTGAACAACTGGAAACAGACCATGAGAACCGGCATAACCAGCGTCTGCACCAGGAAATTGCGGTCGCGCAGGAGCAATCGCATGTCTTTTCCGACGATGCCCGCCGGCAGAAAGTTGCGCGAGGTGGCTGCCAGTTTTGACGATCCGCGTTTGCCGATGTACGCCCCGGTCGCTGTCACCAGGCCATCGCGAACCAACCGGACGCAGAAGCCCGTGCCAGCTACGACCGCCCCTTTCCGGTTCAGGCCAAAGCGCATCCGGTTCATGAACCGGCGCAGCAGCAGGGCCGCGATCAGTTGGGTGGTCCGGGCGAGCGTCATGCTTCGTGGTCCCCTGCCCCTTTGGTGAGCGCGAAAAAGACTTCCTCCAAGGTGCTCTCCTGCTTCAATCCGCTCCGCAATTCGAAAAGGGTTCCGGCGGCAACCAGAGCGCCTTGATAGACAATCCCCACGCGATCACACAGCTTCTCGGCCTGGTCGAGCAGATGCGTGCTGAAGAACACTGTCCGCCCAAGCGCCACTTTCTAATAAAAAATCGGTTCGTCCGGCAGGTAGCCGACCCGCTTCATCACTTCCACCCGATCGGCAAAGCAATTCAGGCCGTCGATTCGTGCCCGGCCGCGCGTCGGCTGGAGAATGCCCATCAGCATGCGGATCGTGGTGGTCTTGCCTGCGCCATTCGGCCCCAGCAAAGCAAAGAGTTCGCCCCGCCCGACGTTGAGCGTCAGATCCGAGACTGCCGTGAAAGTGCCGTAAATTTTGGTGAGCTGGTCGATCTCAACCAGCGGCGGGGAGTTAAAAATTTCCACATTCATATTCCATTTCAGCGGCGGCCTTGGGGGTCTGCGGCGCTCCAAGTAAGCGGTCCTTCAGTCCATTGGCTGTTCATGGCAGTGTTTTGGCAGAACACGCTCGAAATTGCCATGCTTCTTATATGGGAGATATGGGAAGCATGAGAATTATGGGATTCGGAAAGCTCTGCTCTCATTCATCCCATATTTTCCCATGATTCCCATTTCGGCCAAATTTGTCGACCCTTCGCGACTTCGCGTCTTCGCGTGAGGACTTTTCGGATTCCGACAGGCCCGATTTTTCCGAAAGCGCGCACTCGCCAGCGCGATGGGGAGCGGATAGCATCGCGGTTGTGACGAGTGCCCAGCAAAAACGATTCGAAGAACCGGTCTTAAACCATTCCAGGAGTGATTTCCTGCTCCTCAAGCAAGACTGGACCGTCTCGGAGACCATCGAATTTCTCCGCCAACAGGAGATTGGGGCCAAAATCATCTATTTTTACGTGGTGGACGAAACCGAAAAGCTCGTTGGCATCGTGCCGACGCGCCAATTGCTCACTTCGAGTGCCACCCAGAAAATTGTGGAAATCATGAACCGCAGGGTGGTCGCCATCCCGCAGAGCGCCACGGTGTTCGATGCCTGCGAGTTTTTTGTGCTGCACAAGTTCTTCTCGCTGCCGCTGGTGGATGAAAAACGGCGGATCGTGGGGGTCGTGGATATCAGCCTGGTGACCGAGGAAGTCCTGGAGGTATCCGATGAGGAGGTGGAGGACGTTTTTGAAGCCTTGGGCTTTCACCTCTCCCAGCTTCGCAATGCGTCTCCGCTGAAAGCCCTGCGGTTCCGCTTTCCCTGGTTGGTCACCTCCCTCTGTAGCGGAACTGCGGCGGCCGTGATCTGCGGGTTGTTCGAGAGGACGCTTTCTGAACTGATCATTCTGGCGTTTTTCCTGCCGCTCGTTCTGGGCCTGTGCGAAAGCGTCGGCATGCAGTCGATGGCCATCACCATCCAGGCGCTCCGCGCGAGTCGCCCGACACTGCGCTGGTACGGGAGCGCCGTGAAACGCGAGTTGTCCAGCGCGGCGCTGCTGGGACTTTCCTGCGCGCTCGCTGTGTTTCTCATTGTGTGGGCGTGGCGGGGCTCGCCTGGCAATGCCCTTGCCATTGGCAGCAGCGTTTGCCTGGCGCAAACGATCGGGTGTTTCCTCGGACTGAGCGTCCCCGCAATGTTGCACGCCCTCAAACTCGATCCCAAGATTGCCGCCGGGCCGGTGACGCTGGCGTTGATCGATATTACCACCCTCCTCTCATATTTCGGCATCGCCACGCTGTTTTTGATGAAGTAAGCGGGAGCGGAGCCGGGCGGAGCTTCGAATTGTTTGCAACGACTCAGCCCAACTGCCCGCCGATCCGAAATGCCTGAACCATTTGCCAGCGCAAACAGTGAAATCGCCTCCGACGCGCTTGCGCCCGAAGCTGCCCGCCCACACCAAACCGGCACCGTGAAGCTTTTCCGGCTGATGCTTTGGGTCCATTGGCGAACGCTCCTGGCCCACCTCCGCGGGGTGCGCCACAAATCCCCCCTGCTATTGGCCGTCCTGGCCTCATTTTTCGTCGGCTATCTCGGGCTCGGCTATTGGTTATTCCACGCCGGGCTGCATTATTTTTACAATTTCCCGCTCATCGGAGGCCTGCTCGCCCAACGGATGGTGTTCCTGGTTTTTAGCTGCTTTTTCATGCTGCTGATCTTTTCCAACCTGGTGATCGGCTACTCGACCTTTTTCAAAAACCGGGAAACCGAGTGGATGCTTAGCCTGCCGATCCGGCACCGAGACGTCTTCCGGTGGAAGTGCGTGGAATCCCTGGTGGTCTCAAGTTGGGCGCTGATCTTTCTGAGCGCGCCGATGTTGCTTGCCTATGGTCAGGTGCGCCAGGTGCCGGCTGTGTTCTACGGGCAGATTATCGGGGCCTATGTGCCGTTTATCGTCATCCCGGCGCTGCTCGGGTCGTGGGTAATCCTGGGAATGGTCCATGTGATTACGCGGCCATGGATCAAGCGAGCCCTGATCGTCCTCGGCTGTTGCGCGCTGGCGTGGTTGGCGGTGGAAATCAAGCCGGTGGATGAAAAGCAGGTGGTCAGTTCACAGGAAGCCGTCACTTTCGAGAGACTGCTTCGACACACGCAATTCAGTCAGCATCTGCTCCTGCCGAGTTCCTGGATCGCCCAAAGCGTCCTGGCATGCAGCGACGATCTTACCCGCAAAGGGGCGTTCTTTTTTTGTCTCCTCCTCAGTAACGCGCTCATGGGGATGCTAATCTCCTTCAGCCTTGTGGACCGGCGCTTCCACGCAAGCTGGTCCACGGCACTGAGTTCCCGTGCGGAACGCTTCCATCGGACAGCCGAGCGGACCCGAACCAGCGCCAGCCGCCGCTCTCTTCTGGAATGGAGCATCGATCGCCTCCCCTTCCTGACCCAGCCTGTCCGGGCTCTGGCGCTCAAGGACGCCCGCCTCTTCTGGCGCGATCCCGCCCAGTGGACACAATTCATGATCTTATTCGGGCTTCTCTCGATCTACGTTATCAATCTCCGCAATGTCTCTTTCAGCTTCAGGAATCTCTATTGGGAAACCATCATTTCGTATCTGAACCTCGCCGCTTCGGCCCTGACGCTGGCCACGCTCACCACGCGATTTGTTTTTCCCCAGTTCAGCCTTGAAGGCCGGCGACTCTGGATCGTAGGACTCGCGCCCATCGGCTTGCGCAAGGTCATCCTCCAAAAGTTCTGGTCGAGCTTCCTGATTTCCTCAGCCCTCACCGTGCCAATGATGCTGATCAGCAGCATGGTCCTGCACCTCCCTTGGACGCGGGTGCTGTTTTTCGTGATCTCGATCATCGTGCTAAGCGCTTCCCTGTCAGGATTGGCTGCGGGGTTGGGCGCGCTCTATCCGAATTTCAAAGAGGATAATCCGAGCAAAGTCGTAAGCGGATTTGGGGGAACGCTCTGCCTCGTCTTGAGCTTTCTCTACATCACCAGTTTTGTCGCCTTGACGGCAATTCCTCCGTTGAAAACGGTCCTGCACTGGCCTATTCCCATTCCATCAGAAGCCGCCCTTATGGCCGCCTTCACTTTTAGCGGGTGCATCCTTTTTATTCCGCTGATTCTCGCCCTTCGGCGGCTGAAAAGTCTGGAGTTTTAGGGTTTGCCGGATACGTTGGATCAATTCATTTCCGATCCTGTAAAACCGTGAATTCAAACGAGCCATTTCTTGACCTTCCCGAAGGGGACGAACTCTCCGCAGAACAACTCGACGCCCAGGTCCAAAAGGCTCAGGATCAACTGGTTGCACTCAAGCGCCAGCAGGAAATCATCGAGAAGCAAAAGCGCGAACTCGAAGAATTGAGCCGCCGCCAGGAGCAACTCCAGCAGGGCCGGATGGAGATGATGGAAAAGTTTACGCGCGCCGCAGTGGTTCTGGAGCGGGAAACTTTTGACGCTCAAAAGCGGGTGGAGCAACTCCGGGACATCCAGGATGCGTTTGCCCAGCACATGCATGTGCTCGAGTCGATCAATCCCAAAGGCTGGGAGGGCGCCGATATTAACCGCGAACTCAACCGCTCCCTGAGCGCCGTGGACGATGCTCGCGCGGAATACAGCAAGTCCCTGCCGAAAATCCAGCCGGACCTTCCCGCCGGCGAATCCGATGAAGAACCGGGCTACGCAAGTGAACCCATCGGATATAATTTTATTTATTGGCTAAAGAGCGGATTCGCCTTTACACTCCCTCTGTTTATTCTCGGTTTAGTCGTCGCCCTCATTTTGCTACTGCGCTGATATGCTCCGCTCGAAATCGTCTCCGAAACGCTCCCGCCCTGCAAAGGCTGCTGCGACTTCGCTTGACTTGAGGCAGCAATCGCTCCGAGAAAAAGAAGAGCAGCTTCTCAAAAAGGAAGCGGAATTGAAGCGCCTGATCGACGATGCGCCCCGGCTCAAAGAAGAGCAGACCCGCCGCAGGCGCGAACAACTTGCCGCCGATCCGCGCCTTTCGCGGACAACCTTGGTCGATAAACGCAGGTATCACGCCTCCGTGACAGCGGATGGCGCCGTTGGTGGGCGCCGCTTGCGTTCCGAGAAACGGGACGGCAAATGGATGTTCATCTTTTTGTGCGCCCTATTAACGGTGATCGTATTCTGGTTCTGCCAGTTCTTCATCTCGCACATCTAAGGAGATTGCGGACACGGCAGGAATGGCACTCCGTGCCGTTTGCCCCACCCTAACGCTGGATTGCGATTGGCGTGCACACTCGGACGGCACGGAGTGCCATCCCTACCTTATGAGCGCCTGTCGTGCGCCAGCAAATATGCTAACGTGAATCCATGAGTTCCTCTGCAAGTCCGGACTGCGCAAACGAACGGCGCACGCTCACGGTGGGAGTGCTCACGGTGGAGACCACGTTTCAATCCGGCTGCCTAACCGGCGTCCGACTGCCCACCCGAGTCCCCGCCCGATTGACCGCCGAAATGCTTTCCGAGTTGCTTTCAGCCCTGGAGAAATACCCGATTCAGTTCCCAGCGGCTACCCCGTTCACGCTGCGGGTTTGGGAGGCAATGCGGCAGATTCCGTTTGGCGGCACGGTTACGTACCAGCAACTGGCGGTTCGCGCGGGCAGCGGGCGCGGAGCCCGAGCTGTGGGCGGCGCCTGCGCATCCAACCGATTGCTGCTCGTCGTGCCATGCCATCGCGTGGTGGGAAGCCGCGACTTGGGCGGCTTCGGCCCAGGGCTGGAATGGAAGCGGACGCTATTGAATTTGGAGGGCTGAAGGCCCGAACCATTCCGGGGAGATGGGGCCCCCACGCTTTAACATCGCCGCCCCGACTGAGCGGGGCGGCTACAGGGCAGCGACTACGCCCGCGCCTTCTTTACGGCCTCAACAAACGCCGCGGCGGATTCCGTGAGCTTTTTCCAATCCTGATTCTTCAGGATTTCTTTGCTGACGAGGCTGGAGCCTGCGGCCAGGGCGACGCACCCGGCTTTAATGAAGCTGTCCGCCGTTTGAACGGTTACACCGCCGGTCGGGATGATCTGAAGCATCGGCATGGGTGCCAGGATGTTCTTGATGTATTGCGGCCCGAGCTGGTCGGCCGGGAAAATCTTGACGAAATCGGCTCCCGCTTCATGGGCGGTCATCGCTTCAGTCGGCGTGTATGCGCCGCTGGCGATCGGCTTTCCATAGCGATTGCACATCTTGATAACCTCAGGGCGAGTGATGGGAGTCACAACAAATTCGGAGCCGGCGAGGATGGCCGCGCGGCAGGTCTCGGTATCGAGCACGCTACCGACGCCGATCAGCACTTTTTTGCCAAAACGCTTGGTGACCTCGCTGATCACCTGCAGCGCGTTGGGCGTGGTCATGGTGACTTCCATTCCCGTAACGCCCCCCTCGTAAAGCGCCTCGGCGGCGGCAAGCAACTGTTCGGAGGAATCGGCGCGAATGATGGCAACAATTCCGGGATTGAGAATGCGATCGATAATTTCGAGCTTGGTCATAGTGGGGCTATGATGCCTAACCCGGAACGTCCATGGGAAGAATTATCCGCAGGATTTTAGCAAACCAGACGGATCGGGTGAAGGTCATGTCGATGCCGCCGCGGTTTTCACCGCAATTGATACCGGGCCGCGACGCTGTCGGGCATGGTCTGTAGATCGACGACGATCAGGAAGTCGATGGTCTTGAACTCGGCATCGATCGCAGGTGGCCCGCAGATTTTCGCCCCGATCGAAAAGTAGGCGCTCATAAGTTTCGGAGCGCGGAGCTTTTCCGGAATCTCGGTTGCCGGGACATCACAGACGCATTCGTAACCGGGCATTGGCCGGACCTGCCACCCCTCAGGGGCATCGTGTTTGGCGCGCAGGCTCTCATAAAGAGCGATTCCCTCGGCCGGATTCTGCGAGGTGAGCGAAGAGCAGCCCACGAGGTAGCGTCCGCCGTGCGCTTTGGCGTAATCGGCGATACCCTTCCAAAGCAAGCCAAGCACCACCAAATTCCGGTGCTGTTTGTGGACGCACGCGCGCCCGAGTTCCACGATTTCGGCAGCGTGACCCAGCAGCGGGCCAAAGTCGAATTCCTGGGCGCTGTAAAAGCCCGCCCCGGCCAGGGCTCGGTTTCCCATCTGCACCCGGTAGGTCCCCACAATGGTTCCTGTTTCGATTTCTTCGACGATCAAATGGTCGCAGATTTGGTCGAACCGATCAGTGTCCAACCCCTCGGCGTAGGAGGCGGCAAGGCCCTCGCCCATTTCCAAATTAAACACTTGGAAACGGAGGCGCTGAGCCGCCTTGATCTCCTGTTCCGTCGTCGCGAGCCGCACGCGATAGACTTGATGGGAGCGGGAATTCAGGGAGAGTTTATCGGCGGCCGTCCGGGCAGAAACAGATTTGGTCATGGACCAGGAATACAATACAGGGTGTGCGGTTTGCGTGGCGATTCGGTTACAATTCAGTG
>JBAXSN010000106.1:0-11630 GCA_037130675.1 Verrucomicrobiota bacterium | reverse complement strand
ACATGCTCAAAAATCCTGACTTTTCCCTTGCCTCGTGAACACAATTGCTGGGGCACCGCCCCAGGAATTTGCATGTAAAAGAATTTAGGGCTGAAGGCCCGAACCATTCCGGGGAGATGGGTCGGGCTTTCAGCCCTAATTGCTTTGTTTTCGGATTCCTGGGGCTTCGCAAGGCCTCCGCCCCAGGCTGGTATCGGACGGACCTATGGTCCTAAGCAAAAACGATGCCGAACACTATTGGCGATTCGGCGGCGTTAGGTGGTCGAGATCGCGGCGGAGGGCACGGAGTGCCATCCTACCATGGGAAATACGCCAGTTCCCTCCGCTCACATTCCCATGTTGGAGAGAATGACAGCGATCCGGTTTACCACCTGAACCAGGGTGGGATGGGAGGTTTCAAAATCCTCCACGGAACTCGTAAGCCCCTTGACGGCGGCTTCGATCGACTGCGGCTTCTTCTCCGTACGCGTGGCCTCGTGGGCGGAGGCGTCGGCGAATCCGGCGATGCTTCTCGCGTCGTCGGCGTGAGTCTCGGAAAGGCCCGCGACTTCGCCCTTGAGCGCAGCCAGAAGTTCAAGCAATTCGGACCGTGTATCGTCCGAAATCGTTTTCGAATCCCTGATCTGCGCCTCGATGTTCTGAATGCGATCTTCTATCATTTGCGGAGGAATCTACCACCGCGCTCGAAGATTTACCACCATTCAAAAAGCGTTACCGTTTGCTCAGCACGCTTTCTTCGTATTGACGGACTTCCTCCATCCAGGCGATGCCAACGGGCACATTTTTGCGCCGGCAATATTCGTCCCAAATGGCGCCGATAGGGAGGGTTTTCAACTCTTCGAAGAGGGCCAGGCGCAGCGTGTTGTTTCCGGATTGCTCGGCGTCGCGCAGGCGGTTTGCCGGTTCAAGCAGGGCACAAAGCAGGGCCTTGAGAGCGCTGCGCGTGCCGATCACCCACGCCGCGACGCGGTTAATGCTGGCGTCGAAGAAGTCCAGGCCGATGTGAGTGCGCCCGAGGAAGCCTCCCCGCACCAGTTCCTCCATGATGGCCCGGGTCGGATCGTCGAGCAGGACGACATGATCGCTGTCCCAGCGCACGCCACGGCTCACATGCAGGAGCAGCCGGGGCAGGAACTCGAGCACGGATGAGATCTTGTCGGACAGATTTTCCGTTGGGTGAAAGTGACCCGCGTCGAGACAGTAGATGAGTTGGTTCTTCACGGCGTAGGCGAGGTAAAACTCGTGCGAGCCGACGACATAAGATTCGGAACCGATGCCGAAGAGTTTGCTTTCGACCGCATCCAAATTCAGCGAACGGTCAACCGGCGCCGCAAAGATTTCATCAAGCGAAGCGGCCAGGCGTTCGCGCGGTGATTTGCGGTCATAAGGAAGATCCTTCGAACCATCCGGAATCCAGAAGTTGGTGACGGCTGGCGATCCGAGCTGGCACGCCATTTCGGCGGCGATTTTCCGGCAAGCGATGCCGTGCTCGATCCAGAACTTGCGAACGGCGGCATCGGGATGCGAGAGGGTCAGTCCGTCATCGGCCAGCGGGTGCGAAAAATAGCTGGGGTTGAAGTCCATCCCCATTCCGCGCTGTTTGCACCAGTCGATCCAGCTTTGGAATTGCGAAACGGTATATTCGTTACGGTCGAGTTTCTGCCCGTTGAGATCGGCGTAGCAGGCGTGCAAGTTGAGCCGATGGCTGCCGGGAATGAGCGACAAGGCTTTGTCGAGATCCTGCCGAAGTTCCGAGAGCGTGCGGGCCTTGCCGGGGTAGTTTCCCGTGGCCTGGATACCGCCTCCGGAAAGCCCCGCATCAGGTTTTTCAAATCCGCCCACATCGTCACCCTGCCAGCAATGCAGGGAAATCGGGACGGATTCGAGGGTCCGCAGGGCGGATTCGGTGTCCACTCCGAGCGCGGCGTATTGTTCCTGGGCGAGAGTATAGGAAGTCGTCATAGTCTGGGTTGGTTGGATTCTAACGAAAGATGCACTGAGCCAGCGGCATTCAAGACTGGGTGGTGTCGTACAAGAAACTTACAGCTTCGGCGCGCCATTGCACGAAGGCTTGCATGCAACGACCTTCCTGTGAGATACAAATATCTATCAAGAGTTACTTCGACTATTTCCCTGCCGGTCCGCACGAAGAAGCCTGGACAGTCCATGTCTCTTCGGTGGGCCATGCATGCATCAAGGCCGGGCATCCTTATCCGCCTCCCAAACATCCTCACGACAGGGATTTTACCTGGGACCGGGGGCGCGTGCTTTCCGCGTTGCAGTTGGTGGCGGTTTCCAAAGGGCACGGGATCTTTGAATGGCGCACCGGAGCAACGGAGATTCACGCGGGGGATGTGCTGGTGCTTCAGCCGGGCGTTTGGCATCGCTACCGACCGGCAGCTGAAAGCGGGTGGACCGAGGATTGGGTGGAGCTTCGCGGCGCGACGATGGACGCCTGGGTGCAGGCCGGCTTATTGGAATGCTCGACGGTCAACCTCAGTTCGCATCCCCGGTTTTGGCAACGGTTTGCCGATCTTCACCAAGTCTGCTCGGGGCGGCCGCTCGGCTATCGCGGAATCGCCGCCGGGATGGCAATGACTTTATTGGCGGAGGTGGTCTCCGCATCGGAACAGGCCTCAGGCATCGACAAGGACGCGCTTCCGGAACTGGTTCGTGGCGCGCGCAATCTCTTGTTGGACGGAATGGAAGTGCGGGAAGTGGCCAAAAGGCTGAGCGTCAGCTATCCGACGCTCTACCGGCAGTTCAAACAGGCGACCGGCCTGGCGCCAAAGAATTATGCCAACCAGGTGCGCCGGGCCCGGGCCGAGGACCTGCTGGCGGGCACGGATCTGAGCGTCAAAGAGATTGCCGCCCGTCTGGGCTATCATTCGGGCAGTCACTTTTCTTTGCAGTTCAAGGAAGCCCACGGCGTGTCGCCGGTTCATTGGAGGGAACACGGGAACGGGGCGCGCGCAAATTGAACGTAGAAAAAACCGTTGGATTTCGCCAAGACAGAGCTTTATGAAGGGATGAATTCTATTCTTCTGACATTCACCTTGGCGATCTTTGCGTCCTTGGCACGAGACTCTTCTGCCGGATTTAGGTTGAAAGGATGAATCTTCGCCAGTTTACCCCTCCCCTTTGCGACTTCGCAACTTCGCGTGAAACCTTCCGGCTCCGGCGGTCACCGGGGCTTCGGTTGCGTGATGTGCGGGTCACGGAGATAGATCGGCTCCAGGTCCTCACGCGAATACACCGAGCGCCCGATTTCCGCGAAACGCGCCAGGCGCTCCGCGCTCGGATAGCGGATTTCCACCTGCGGGAAATCGGGGAGAATTTCGGAGGCGTACACGGGCAAACCACTCGATTCGGCAAGCTTTTCGCACAACTCCTCAGCGCTGAGCAGCATCGGCCCGACGAGGCATTCGCCGCCGCGCACCTCGGCAAAGTAAAATGAACCGCGGCGGGCATCGCCCAATGAGATGTAATCGCCCTCATCCAACGCAACGATGGATGCCAGGCCGAGCAGTTTCGCCCCTGTAGCGATTCCAAAGCCGATCGCCGCCGAAATGGCGATCCGCACGCCGGCATACGATCCAGGCCCGAGTCCAACGGCAATTTGATCGATGGACGGAGCGATAACGAGCGCGCGTTCCAAACAGGCGAAGAGTTGGGAACTGTGACTGCGACCGGCCTGAATCAACTCAGAGAAGATCAGCTTGCGGTCGGTCAAAATGGCGACGCTTCCCTGCGGGGTGGAGGTATCGATGGCAAGAGTGGTCACAAGCTTGAATGTCGGGTCAGTAAGAGATTTCCCGCAAATCGCCATCCAGCGGGCGGAGGCGAATCCAGCGGGCTTCAGGTGGCATCAATAACTCAAACTTATCCGCCCATTCGATCACGGTCACCCCTTCGCTGTCGAGGTAATCATCAATGCCGATTCGAAGCACTTCGTCCTCGAACTCCAGTCGATAAAGATCGATGTGGAACAGGGGCAATCCGCCCGACCCCGCCGGGTATTCGTGAATCAGCGTGAAGGTGGGGCTGGTAACTTCGCTCTCGATGCCCAATCCGCTGGCGAGGCCT
This sequence comes from Verrucomicrobiota bacterium, assembly GCA_037130675.1. GTDB lineage: Bacteria > Verrucomicrobiota > Verrucomicrobiia > Chthoniobacterales > Chthoniobacteraceae > JBAXSN01. Next base: position 7,544 of record JBAXSN010000106.1, on the reverse strand, counting down.
TTGACGAACTGCGTTTTGCCGGCTCCGAGATCGCCGACCAGCGCCAAGACGTCGCCGCGACGCAACTCAGCGGCAAGGTGGCGGGCCACTTGGGCGGTTTCTTCTGGGTTATGCGAAATGATCGAAGCCATGGATGACAGGAACGGAAGCTTTGCCCGGTTTGCCCAGGAGAGTCAAACGTCCGATCCTTGTCAGGCGCAAATTTGAAAAAGGCCACTCCCGTTCCAGCCGGGCGGCATGCCGCGGGGAGATCGCAAAAAGAAGCTCGAAATCCTCGCCGTCGCTGAGAGCGGCCTCCCGCGTAACGCCCGGCGAGCACGGGATTTCGCCGAGCTCAAACCCGCAGCCGCTCGCCTGCGCAAGCCGGGGCAAATCGGCGCCGAGCCCGTCGCTGAGGTCCATCATCGCATGCAACCGGAAATGTTCGGTCAGCCAGCGGGCTTCGGCGAGGCGCGGCATAAAATCGAGATGCTTGCCGGCCAGGGAACCGCCCAGTTGACCGGTCACAAACAAGAGATCTCCAGGCCGCCCGCGGGAACGCACGGTGCAGCGGTCTCGTTCCACCCGGCCCGTGAGGGCGACCGAAATAAATATGGGGCCGGGCGCAGCTTCGGTGCCCGGACTACGGGCGGTTTCCCCGCCCGCGATGGCCATTCCGAACTCGCGGGCGCATCGGTTCATGCCGGCGTAAAGCGCATCGACCCGGCTGACGTCCAGCGTTGGTGGAAAAGCGACGGTTATGAGCGCCTGTTCGGGTTCGCCGCCCATGGCCGCAATATCGCTTACCGCGCGAGCCACCGCTTTCCAGCCTATGCGGCGACATTCCGCCACGCCGGGAGCTCGCTCAAAATGAATTCCCTCGATGACGCAATCGGTCTTGAGGAGCGTCCAGACGGAATCCGAGCGGCGACCGACCACGGCGCAATCGTCGCCGGGCCCGACCAGCAGTCGGGCATTGCGCGGCAACCCATCCGTGAGGCGGGCCACCAGGCGGTCTTCACCGAGATCGGAGAGCTTCATGAACTGTAAAAGATAGCTCCCAACATCACGGCGTTAAAGAGTCCGTGCATGATCATCGGCACCAGGAGCGAACCCGTCGCTTCATAGGCAAGGGTAAAACAGAGCGCCAGCACGAAGAGCGAAGGCAACGCGGGCGCGTTCAGGTGGATCGCCCCGAAGAGCAAAGCATTGAAAACCAATCCCACGGGCACTCCCAGGTAGCGTTTAATTACCCCATAAATGTAGCCTCGAAAAATGAACTCTTCGGCGAACGGGGCAACGAAAACCCCCACAAAGGCAGTGAGAATGAGACTCCAGCGGTCCGATCGATTGGCGGCTTCCTGAAAATATTTCACGATTTCCTGCGGCTCCGCTTTGTCGCCCAGCACGCTCTGAGTAATCGCGCTGCATAGGGCGATGAGAGGATAAGCGGCCAGCAGAAGCACGATCCCCGTCCCGAGGGCGCGAGGGAGCTTCACCCTCCCAAAGCCAAAGAGTTCCCGGATGCCGACTTGCCGGATTTTGAGGAATACGGCGATGCCACCCACAATGACACCAAACAGGATAGCGCTCTGGATTACGTCTGCGTTGGTCATCGGACGCGCCTTCGCGCCGCTCATGAAGCCACGCATAGCCAGACCGCCAAGCCAGGTGACGAGAAGCGTGACCAACATTGCATCCGGAATCCCGAAGGCCTCGGAGGATACCTTGCCGCGACCGGCCAGAAGCGGTCTAAAGATCCGCAAGTAAATCCAGAAGCAAACCGCAACGATCGCTGCCGCCAACACGGTGGTTGCGAGGGATTCAGCCGATTGAGCTTGTGCCAATTCGGCTGTGGGATTTGCCAGCGCAAAAGAAATCATGGGCGCCTACGGCACACAAATGCTGGGGAGCAGATAAGCCTTCCCCGGCTCAAGCTGCGGCAGGAGTTGTTGCGTCAGGTTGATTTCCACTTTGCCCTGGCTCGCTTCGCCCCCGAAGAGGCGGAAGAATTTGCCAAGATGAAACTGGGCTTCGTAAGCCACGACAGAAGCGTCCGGAGCTTTCCCGAGCTCGCGGGCTTTCGCATAAGCCTCGTCGATTCCGCCAATAGCGTTAATCAGCTTCGCTTCCAGAGCGTCTTTGCCGGTGATGACCCGGCCATCGGCAATTCCAGAGCGAAGTTGTTCCTCTGGAAGCCCTCTGGATTTCGCCACGATCCCCACGAATTTTCCGTAGGTCTGCATCACCAGCTTTTGGATGTATTCCTTTTCCGCCGGGGTCATCTCGCGGGTGCCGCTGAGCATGTCTTTAAACTCGCCACTCTTGAAAGTGACTGGCATCACGCCGATTTTCCCGAGCAGATCGTTGTAGCGGAACGTCTGGATGATCACACCGATGGAGCCGGTGAAGGTCGTCTCGTTGGCCAGAAGATAGTCGCCCGCGCACGAGATGTAATAGCCGCCGGATGCCGCGAGCGACCCCATGGAAACCACCACCGGCTTGCGTTCGCGGGCCCGAAGCACGGCATTATAAATGATGTCGGAAGCGGTCACCTCTCCCCCGGGCGAGTCCACCGCAAGCACGATCGCTTTGATTTTCGAGTCCTCGGAGGCCTGCCGGAGTTGGGCCCTGATGTCCTCGACCATCGATTCGCCCATCCGCCCGCTTACCCCGGAACTGATGATCCCGCGCACGGGAATCAAGGCGATCCGGGACGAACCGGACCCGCCAGCCACAACCCGTTCGTCGAGCCGCTCAGGTTTCCGTTCGGCTCTATCACCCATCCCACCCGCCATTGCCTTGCCGCGTCCCGCGAGAACCAAGTTCATCAACAGGCTGATCCCAAGGACGATTGCAAGGGCCACCCAAAGACACCCGGAACGTTTGTTGCTCATATAAGCCGCAATGATTCTCTGGAATTCCGTTTGAACACAAGCGCAACCTGATCGGGGAATCTTCGATTCGTGGGGATGCGTTACCGTTCACCGCAGCGGCTCGCTTGACGCAGGGAGGCGCCGCATTTTTCGGGTCGCTGAGTGGCATCAGATCCAGTGTGTCCAGATTTTGCCGGATCGCTGAAGGCCCGACGCACGCTTTTGCCATCCAATGCTTCGGGCCTTCAGCCCCGAATCATTTTCAAGGGGCGATGCCCCAGGCTGGTATGCGCCGCACCGTCGGTGCTGAAAATGCCGAACCCCATACCCGCGCATTTCTATCGACGAGAGGGCGCGATCCGGCTCGACATTCTCCAGCGCCGTATAACCGAGGCCGTATTCGCCCGCCAGCCATTGAAGCGCTTGCGCTTCGGTGTCCGCCCTAAGTTCGCCCGACGCGCAAAGCCCGCGCCAGAGCCTCTGCGTCCATGGCGGAGAGCTGACGGCTCTCCATCATGCGCGCAAAAAGCTCCGGCGCCTGGCCAATGAGTGGGACAGCGGACATTCGGGGGTGGGTCACTGCAACCGGCTATTGCAGGATGCCGATTAGCACCAGCGTGGCTTCCTGGCGTTGAGTGAGCACCTTGCGGAGATCTTCCCGAGCCTGATCGAGTTGGGCCGTCGCCTTCTTGCGCGCTTCACGAAGAGCGTCCAATTTCGCTTTGATTTCCGCCGGAGACGTACTCTCCGATTTGAGAGCGATCTCAAGAGCATCCGCTTGCGGGGTGCCACCGAACATTGAGGGGCGATTGCCGCGCTCTTCACCGCCGGGTCCTCCCCCACCCCGCCGACCGCCAAAGCCGAAACGCGCACCGCCGACTTCCCGTTGTTTCGCATACATCTTTTCCAAGAGCGGCTGGATTACACTCCACTCCTCGTCACTTGCTTTGAGCGCCGTCTTGAGGCGTTCCGCCATGCGCTGGCGGAATTGTTTCATCCGGTCGCCGGACGGAGCGCCCGGTCCCGACTTGACCTCAGCGGCGGGAGCTGCGGAAGGCTGTGGCGGCGGAGCGTCTTGCGTCCATCCGCGAGAGGTGTTGAACAGGAGCGTTGCCGCAATCGCGGCGGTGATTGCTGTCAGTTTGGTAGTTTGCATGGCGATATGGTTTAAGCGCGGCGAGCTTCGAAAATCGGACTCGCAGCTTCTTCATCCATACGCCGCCATTGTTAAGTCCGGATTTGAACCCGGGTTGAGAATTGTTAAGAATGCGTAAAGAACTTTCTGGCTTTCCAGCAAGCGCAGACAGAGGATCTCCCGCAGAGACGGTAGAGACTTACCCAGAGCATCCTCTCCCCTTTTTGCAGAAATCTCCGCGCCTCCGCCTCTGCGCGAGTCTATTTCCTGAGATTCCTTTCGATAGCAGGGCTGGTCTCGGTTATGCTGAGGGGAATTTATGGCAGCCATCGGTCAACGAAACACCCTCCGCGTCCTTGAAGACACCCCATCCGGCCTCTATCTTGACGGTGAGGAGTTGGGGCAGATTTTGCTGCCTGGACGCTACATCCCAAAGGGGACCGTCGTCGGGGGCAAGCTCGACGTGTTCATTTACCGCGACTCCGAAGACCGGTTGGTCGCCACTACGGAGGTTCCCCACGCCATGGCGGGCGAGCTCGCGTATCTGAAAGTGTTGACGGCCTCCCCCCGGATGGGAGCGTTCCTCGATTGGGGATTGTCCAAAGACCTCCTGCTTCCGCTCCGCGAGCAGGCGCGCCGAGTGACGGCCGGGGAATGGATCGTTGCCCATGTCTTCGTGGATCCGCACACGGGACGAATGGTCGCCACGACCCGCCTCAATCGGCACCTCGGCCTCGTGAAACCCGCGTACGCGGAAGGCCAATGCGTCAACCTGCTCATCGTTGACGAGACGCCACTCGGGTACAAAGCCATTGTCAACAACGCCCATTGGGGGCTGCTTTACCATTCCAACCTCGGGGCTCCACTCAGGATTGGACAAACCATGAAAGGGTATGTGCGCGCCGTCCGCGAAGACGGCAAGATCGATCTGAGCCTCGACCAGGCCGGATACCGGCGGGTCGCTTCACTCACCCAACAAATCATGGAAGCGCTCGACGAGAATGGCGGGTGCCTGGAGTTTGACGATCAAAGCACGCCGGAAGCCATTCGCGACGCCTTCGGCACGAGCAAAAAAGCATTCAAGCAGGCCATAGGCGCCCTTTACAGGGAGCACCGAATCCGCTTCACGAATCCGGGAATCGAGCGAGTGAAGGAAAAATAAAGTGAATGCTATGACAACGCCATCCCTTCCACCAGAGCCCAGGCAAGAGCCATGTTCTCTGACTACATCGAGACCTTTTAGAATCCGGTGCGCCGCCACAGCGCCCTTGGATTCCTATCACCTGTGGCATTCGAGAAACAGTTCAACAATAACTAACCTTTTCGGCTCGACTTCACATGAAAGCAGGCAATCCGCGGAACCTTTAGTTTAGCTTCTATCGGCATCGCTATCCCCCTCCCCTGTCCCCTCTTCGTAATCCTCCAGCTGGTCCGGTCGCAGCGGCTCGGAAATGCGGTAGTCCTCCCCCAACCATTTTCCAAGATCAACCAGCTTGCACCGCTTGGAACAAAACGGGCCTAGCGGCTCGGCGAAGAAGTCATTCTCACGTCCACAGATGGGGCACTTGATAATCGCTGCCATGTCCTTATCAACATATCCCAGCTTGGCGGCTCCGTAAATCAGTTTGGAAAATGAGCGATGCAAAATTCGAACGACCTGTGTAAGATCCCGCTTTCCATGAATTCAGAATCAATTTTTGTAGCGGGTCACCGGGGATTGGTCGGCGGAGCCATCGTGCGTGAACTTCAATCCACCGGTTATAGCCGAATCCTGACCCGTTCCCGTTCGGAGCTCGATCTGCTGGATGCCGCTGCGGTGGGGCGCTTTTTCGATGAAAACCGGCCCGAGCTGGTCGTGCTCGCCGCGGCAAAGGTTGGGGGCATCAAGGCGAACTCCGATTACCCGGTGGATTTCCTCCTGCAGAACCTCAAGATCCAGAACAACATCATCGAGCATGCCGCCCGGTCCGGCGTGCGGAAACTGCTTTTTCTGGGAAGTTCATGCATTTACCCAAAGCTCGCCCCGCAGCCGATCTCTGAGGAGTGCCTGCTGACGGGAAGTTTGGAGCCGACCAACGAATGGTACGCCATTGCCAAAATCGCCGGGATCAAACTCTGCCAGGCCTACGCGCGACAGGAAGGCCGGAACTTCATCAGCGCCATGCCGACCAATCTCTACGGGCCGGGAGATAACTTTAATTTGCAAACCAGCCATGTGCTGCCTGCGCTGCTGCGCAAGGTGCATGAGGCCAAAGAATCCGGCATCGGAGAGGTCACCATCTGGGGCACCGGCACCCCCCGGCGCGAATTCCTTCATGTGGAAGACCTCGCCAGAGCCTGCCGGTTTCTGCTGGAAACCGACGACTCGCCGGACCTCGTCAACGTCGGCTGCGGCGAGGACCTCACCATTCGCGAGCTGGCGGAAATCGTGTGCGAAAGCGTCGGGTTTCAGGGAAAACTCGTCTTCGACACCACCAAACCCGACGGCACCCCGCGCAAGCTGCTCGATACCTCCCGCATCAACCGGCTGGGCTGGACCCCCCGGATTTCTTTGCGCGAAGGTATCGCAAGCACCTACCGGTGGTTCCTTGAAAACGTCGTTGGACAGCAATCAAAATGAATTCTCGCTACACTTATTGACGGCTTAACGTCTCCCCGGCTACCGTGTCCTATGCTCCCTGAAATTGAACAGCTCTTGATTTTACAAGATCGCGACCAGCGAATCCGCACTTTGAAGACCGAACTCAAGAACGCTCCGTTGGAGCGGGCGGAATTCGAAAGCCGCCGCAACACGGCGAATACGGGGGCCGAAGAAGCCAAGCGTAAGGTGCAGGAGTTGGAGGTCGCCAAGAAAAAATTTGAAGTCGAAGCCCAGGCCAAGCGCGACGCCATTGCGAAATTCAAGGTCCAGCAAATGCAGACCCGCAAAAACGAAGAATTTCAGGCCTTGGCCAACGAGATCGCCCATGCCGAGCGGGAGATCCAGCGCATTGAAGACCGGGAATTGGAGATCATGGATTCCATCGAGCAGATGAAACCCGTGCTTGCCGAGGCCGAGAAAAACGCCGCAGCCGCCCGGAGCGTGGTCGCCGCGCAATTGGCCGACCTCGACGCCAAAGCCAAGTCCTTGCAGCAGACCCTGGCCCAGGCGGAAATCGAGCGGGCCGAGTTCGCCAAGGGAATCGACGAAGACGTCCTCGACCAATACAACCGCCTCTTTGCCTCCAAAGGGGGTGACGCCATCGTCGCCTTGGAGCACGAGGTCTGCATGGGGTGCCACATGAAGCTGACCACCCAGACGGCGGTCCGGGTCAAAGGGGGCCGGGAAATCACCCACTGCGAGCAGTGCGGGCGCATCCTCTATTTGGCCCACTAAGTCGCGTCGAAAACCCTTGCCTTTCCTCCGGAAGCATGGGAAATGTATCGGCCCTTTCCCGGAAAGCGCCCCATCACTGCCAAGGACGGTTCGACGCCGATGTAGCTCAGTTGGTAGAGCAGCTGATTCGTAATCAGCAGGTCACGAGTTCGAGTCTCGTCATCGGCTCCATCGTAAG
>JBAXSN010000105.1:0-11651 GCA_037130675.1 Verrucomicrobiota bacterium | reverse complement strand
TGCAAAGCCGACACCCCGCCAGTCACGGGACGGACTTTGTATCCGTTCGACTTGAGTATTTCGGTGAGCAATTCCAGGTTGGCTGGGGTGTCGTCCACGACCAAAATGTCTGGTTGTTTTTGGACGGGTAAAAGTTGCGTTTCCATACAATTTATCAAGCTGATTTAAACCTAACAGCAAGTTGTATTCCCGATGGATCGATATTATCCACGGTTACTGAGCCGTCGTAGATTGAAATGATGCGTTGAGCCACGGGCATTCGCAGCCCAAGAAAGCCGGGAGGGATGAGATCGTTTTCCATCGCAAGAATATCAAAAAACTGTGAGAGAATCGCTTCCGGCACATGGGATCCCGTGGTGGAAATGACCAGTAATACTTCCGTATCTGATACGGAGCTAGAGAATCGGATTGCCTCGCCTGATTTCGAAAATTGCAGGGCGGCCTCCAGCAACGCTTCCAAAGCCTTCGTTAACAGTGCGGAATTGCCTACAATAAAATGCGAGCTTCCCGGCAGATCCCCAAAATGAACATTACGGCTGACTGCTTTGGCAGACACGTTTCCGACGGCTTGCCTGCATACCAAATCCAACGAGGTTTTTGATTGTAAACTTTTCTCATCAACTTTTATTTGAGTCAGCAGTAGAGCGTCATTCAAGAAAGTGCGGATCTTGTGCTGCGTGCTCTCAATCAGTTGCGGCAGGCTTCCTGATATTGTGTGGGATTGGCATTCCTCCAGAACATGACTTGTGAGTTCAAATAAACCATCGATTGGGGCAACCAATTCGTTCGAGATGAGGGAAAGAAAGTCGGTCTTGGCCTCGTCCAGGATGGCAAGCCGGGCATGAGCCTCTGTGATCTCCCGTGTGCGAATCCGCACCGTTTCTTCCAAATGGGCATTGTGCGCCTCCACCTCCAACTGCAACTGTCGAAGACGGAGATGGGTCCTGACGCGGGCGAGCACCTCTTGATCGCGATAGGGCTTGGTGATATAATCGACCCCGCCGCAGTTGAACGCCATGACCTTGTCCTCAGTTTCACCCAGGGCGGTGATGAAAAGAACAGGAATATTTTTCAATACGGCATCCGCAACCAGGCGTCGGCAGACCTCATAGCCGTTCATCTCCGGCATGTTGATGTCGAGTAGGATCAAATCCGGTGGCTCGCTTTTGGCGGCTTGCAATCCCGCAAGCCCGTTGGGGACTGGGCGCACTTTGTATCCGTTCGACTTGAGTATGCTGGTGAGTAATTCCAAATTGGCCGGGGTGTCGTCCACGACCAGAATCTCGGGCTGTTTTTGGGCGGGTGATAGATTTGCTGTCATTTGGATTATTACGCGGGTTTCCATCAGTTCCGCCAAATTGCGAGGAGATTGCGTAAAATATGGATAAGGGGCGGCGACAATATACCGCGAGCCCAAGCACCGCAATAGGACGAACATCCTATTGCGGATTATAGATCGGAATCGCCTATCATGGCCATCGCAGCAGTTCGGTTTTCCACGCCTAGTTTACCGAACACATTTTCCAAATGATGGCGAACAGTATGCGGGCTAATGTCCAAAATTTGGGCGATTTCAGAATTCCTCTTCCCTTCGCCCACCCAACGAAGAATTTCCCGCTCCCTTGCTGAGAGGGTGTCCAGCAAGCCGTCCTGTTTGTTGCGGGGGCGAATTTTTTCTTTCAGCAGATGATTCTCCGCCGTCAATTCCTTCTGTTGACGGCGGAGTTTCAGGTGAACCACGATTCGGGCGAGCACTTCCTCTGACTGAAAGGGTTTAGTGATGTAATCGTTGCCTCCTCCACGGAGGCCGCGCACCTTGTCCTCCAACTCCGTCAAAGCGCTGAGGAAAATGACAGGGACATCCTTCAATGCATTGTCTTCTTTAAGGCGCTTGCCAACTTCATAGCCATCCATCTCCGGCATAAGGATATCGAGAAGGATCAAGTCGGGAACTTCGCTTTGGGCCGCTCGCAACGCCTGTGCCCCACTGGTGATAGGACGGACTTTGTAGCCGTTAGCCCTGAGCATTTCGGTGAGCAAATCCAGGTTGGCCGGAGTATCGTCCACGACCATAATATCCGCGACCTTATGGGTTGGTGTGGGTCTTTGGATCATTTTCTGATTTGCCTGTGGATCGCCGTCCGCCGTCCATGGGCGATCATGATTTTTAAAGTGCCACCGAGTAATTTTATCGCAAATTCATTCTTTCCTGTAGTTGCAGATCAGGCAATCCGCTAAAAAGCGTAGGATTTTACTGCGGTCAGCAGGTGGAATAAGAATGGGGGGCATCCCTGTCATCCGGGTGGCCGAGCCGGTGTAGTCGAGGATGTTGAACCAGAGCTTGCCGTAGTCGTCCCGCACGCGGGTGCCGCGCCCGATGATCTGCTTGAACTCGGTCATGGAACCGATCACCCGCGCCAGCACGACGTTCTTGCAGGTGGGCGCGTCCACCCCGGTGGTGAGCAGTTGCGAGGTGGTCAGGATGACCGGCGAGACGGTCTCCACGTCCTGAAAGCGCCCGAGGTGGCCGCGTCCGATGTCCCCTTCGTCCGACGTCACCCGGCAGATGTAATCGGGAAGCTGCTGAACGAGGTCGGCGTTGAGATTGTTGAGCGCCGTGCGCATCTCGCTGGCGTGCTCCTGATCCACGCAGAAGACGATGGTTTTCGCGTAGCGGTCGGTCTTTTTGAGGAAATCGGTGAGGTGCCGCGCGATGGCCTGGGTGCGGGCGCGCAAGGCGACCACGCGCTCGAAGTCCTTGGTCTGGTATTCGTCGTCGGGGATAGGCCGCCCGAAGCGATCCGTCTCGCCCTTGCTGGGGCGCCCCCCCGCCGCATCCCATTCGGAGATAACGCGGTGAACCCGGTAGGGGGCGAGGAAGCCATCGTCGATGCCGTCGCGCAGGCTGTATTGATGCCGAAGTAGAGGTAGGTGTCGCGGTTGTCCTCGCGCAGGGGCGTGGCGGTCAGCCCAAGTTGATAGGCGGGCTCGAAGTATTCGAGGATTTCGCGCCAGTTGGAGTCGTCGCGGGCGCTGCCCCGGTGGCACTCGTTCACGATGATCAGGTCGAAGAAATCGGGCGCGAACTCTTTGTAAAGGCCAGGGCGCCGTTCGGCCTTGGCGAGGGACTGGTAAATGGCGAAATACATTTCCCGGCTTTTGACCACCTTGCCGCCTTCGATCTTGTGGCGGGCGTGCGGGTGGCATACTTGGAGGGGTAAGGGCCAAATGCCCAGCAGGAAGCAAGGCAGTAGGCAAGAGCCGGGTTGCTCGTGATGAGGTTGGCGCTCATTCCCTTTTGCGTTTCATTTCGATGCGGAATTCGGCCAATTCCGCGAACGTCTTCACACCACCCGCTGCACTTTCCGTTTGCCATTCACAAAAACGAACACCCAAAAAACGTAGGAATTTAGTAGGGGATTTTGATTTACAGAGAAAAACCACTCCACTCGAAATCGAACGAACTGTAATGGTTCCGCGGGTTCGAATCCCGCCCCTTCCGCCATTTTCTCTCTCTGAGAATGGAAGTTTAAACACAGGGTCTATTCCCAGATTTTCGATAACTTTCAGGGCCTTGCCCAGTTCACACGTTTCCTTGCCGTTTTCCAAATCGCTGACAAATCGCACACCGGTTCCGGATGGCGGGTTCATGTTGAGGTAAGTTTTTGAAGATTCCCATTCGTCTCTGATTTCGCTGAGAATGGCGCTGACAAGGCGCAGGAGGGAGTCGGTATTGGGAAAGGCGCGGGCGACGCGGGTTCTGCGCTTAATCTCCTGATTGAGCCGCTCGGCGGCATTTGAGGTGCGTATGCGGGCGCGGTGTTCGGGAGGGTTGGCTTCCAGCCAATCGGCCAGCTCCGGGGCGCTCTTGCGATAGTTGGCCACCATGGTCTTTAGCAGGGGTTTTGGTTTTTTTGCCAAAACCAAGCAGACCGATTTGGCCACCCTGTCACGCGCTCCGTTTTTCCCCGATTTTGCTCCATTTTCGAAGGTGTCAAACAGTGGAGTATTCGCAAGGAAATGGAGCTTCGCTTAAAGGCAATAGTGGACACAGTCCCCCCCGGCGATTACTTTTGTCCGGTCCATTCAACGATGCCTTTATCCACTCAATCCGCAGCTTCCCGGCTCTGTTCGGTTTGTGGGATTTGCTGCAACGGCACGATGTTTCACCAAGTCTGGCTTCAATCGGGTGATTCGCCAAAAGAACTCATTGCTCTGGGGTTGAAATTGAAGCGAAAGCACAAGGGACAGTTGATCCTGCAGCCATGCCCCGCTTATCAGGGCGACCGATGCGGCATCTACCATCAACGGCCGGAACGTTGCCGTCTTTTTGAGTGTCGCCAACTCAAGCGGGTCTCCTCAGGGGAAATCAGCGAGTCCATGGCTTTGGACAAAATCCAAGAGGTCGTCAGCCGAGTGGCCCAGGTAAACGGGTTGTTTTGCGAGGCAGGCAAGACCGACCCCAAAAAGCCGCTTACGAAACGCTACGAAAAACTCACGGCGGAACCTCTGGATGGTTCCGCTGATGAAAGGACCGTTGCGTTGCGGGGCCAACTCACGCTCGCCATGCGGGAATTGGAGGAGTTGCTCGAAAAGGATTTCCGCCTTTAAGAAGGCGGCAACTCAGACTTTCACCCGACCACTAAGGGCACGGCTTAGGGTCAGTTCATCGGCGTGCTCCAAACCGCCCCCGGCGGGGAGGCCCTGGGCGATGCGGGTGATCTGCAATGGGAACTCGCGCAGCAGGCTGGCCAAATAGCTGGCGGTGGCTTCGCCTTCGACATCGGAACCGAGGGCGAGGATGATCTCGCTCGGGGCCTCGCTGCGAACCCTCACTAACAACTGATCGATCCGGAGGTCTTCAGGGCCGATATGGTCCAGCGGCGAGATTCGACCGCCCAAGGCGTGATAGCGCCCCCGGAAGGCCCCGCTCCGTTCCAAGGGCAGGATGTCGGTGGCCTGCTCGACAACGCAGAGGATCTCCTGCGCCCGCGTTTGGTCGGAGCAAATTTCACACAGCGCTTCGGTGGTGAAGAAGCCACACCGGCTGCACGGTTTGATCGATTGCGCCACGGCTTGGATGGCGCTTGCGATTTCCGCGGGACGCGCATTCCGGGCGCTCACCATCCACAACGCGATGCGCTCCGCGGAGCGCGGACCGATCCCCGGCATGCGCTTAAGCTGGGCAACCAAGTCGCGAATTGCGGCGGGATATTCTGCACGTTTCATATTTCGGCTCTCCTTCTTGTCTCACCTTGCCCGCCGCGTTTCACAGCCGGGCGGAGTCCCAATCGAGCGCTTGTTCTCCGGCGCGGGCATGGGCAATGCGCTCTAAATAGAATCGTGCGGGGGCGTCATCGCCCTCCCGCAGCGTGGCCTGAAAGCTGGCGGCCGCCTCGCTCCAACTCCCTTTGCGGAACAGGATCACCCCGCGCCAAAAGAGATCCCTGCGCTCGATTTCCTGCGTCGTAAGCGCGTCTTTTGGAGCGAGGAACTCGTAGATCTCCTGAATTTCATCGGGCGCATCCTGGCTGCGGCGGCGGATCAACTCGATCGGACGCACCTCCACGGCGGCATTGGCGAGTTCGAACGCGCGCGGTCCCAGGAGCATTCGCGAACCGTAGAAGGTATTGGCCAGGCAGAGCCGACGGCAAAACTCGGCGGGCTCGCCCTCCACGTTAAAGCCAGCGCCGGAATCGGGCGCGTAAGCGGCGGCGATCATCTCGCCGGAATTGATGCCGATGCGGTAATCGGGAGCAGCTTTCCAGCGTTCGATCGCTTCCTGGCAGGAGGTTTCCAGTCGCCGGCCCAAAGCGTGGGCGGCCTGGCAGGCTTTCGCTGCATGATCCGGATCGGTCAGGGGCGCGCCGAATATCGCACGAAGGCTATCGCCCCCGCCCGGAGTCATAATTCCGCCCGCTTCCATCAAGGCGCCCGCTCCAGCTTGAAGGAAAGCGCTGGAGAGCGCGACGTAGTCCGCCGGGGAAAGCGTTTCTCGGAGCAGTTCGCGATTAAAGATTTCGCAAACCACCAAGCTGCATTCGCGGCGCTCTCCGGCGCAGTCAAGCGCCTCGTCGGAATCCAGGAGTCTACGATAGGTGGCGACTGAAATTCGCCCGGCAAACCGCTGTTGAATCAGCCGCTTTCGCCGCCCCGGCACGGTGTTCGTGTAGATAAACCCAAAGGCAGCCCCAAGGAATCCGCCGGTGAGCGCGGTGAATGGCGGCCAGGTTATTCCAACCAGTCGAAGCACCCACGCCAGCACCGCCGTTTCAGTCAGAGCAACGAAAATTACGACGCAGCGGAGCGCCAGGGGAAGGATGTCGATGCTGGTCCACGCGAGCGCGAACGCCAGGACGGCGGCTCCGAGCCACTGAGCCCAAACCGCGGGCATCATTGCCGAACCTCCCGCGAATACGCGGCACAGCGGATCGAAAATACTCAGGGTGAAGAGGAACCCCGCGATGCTCGTTGCGAGCGAGCCACAAATCAGCGCTGCTTTGAGCGTACGCACAGCGTTTACGAAAGCCTCCTGGGACCAATCTGAACTTTAAGGGACATCGTCAATGAACAATCACCGCTGCGCTATTGATTCAAGGGGTGATCTTTGCCTGTTTCCAAATCCCGGTAGAGGCTGGACAGTTCAGCGGGGAGCGCACCGCCGGTCCGCAGTTTCGCTTTGGCTTCATTGATGGCCGGCAGTAGAGCGCTTTTCTTTTCCCGAGTATCCGCCGCGCTCACTTGAGCCGCGAGTTGGCGGTAGAGTTTGTAATCATCGAGATATGGCTGAGTGATCGGTTTAAAGTCGGCCATCCACGCCCACTGTCCGGTCGCCTCTGAGGCGACATACTCGCTAAAGAACATGGCCGCGTTTGAAAACCGATGATGATTCCACTGCGTCAGAGCGAGGAGCAAGAGAGCAGCCGATTCATTTCCGTCGGACTTGCAATTTTTAAATTGCTGAGGGCTGATTGGGCCGTCGGAAGCCCCAAGCTGTCCCAGATCAAAGAAAAAATTGATGATTTTCGTTTCATCCGCCTTTATGGACAACACACGGGAGTCCCGAAGCTCGTTAACGGCTAATTTTCCCTCCGCGCTCTGGCCACCGACATACAGCGAAATGGCCTTTTGCACAACAGCCCAGTTCTTCACGCTGACAGGTAGATTCTGCTGTTGGGATATTTCGGAAAACACCGCCGAAGCCTCTCTCGCATTTCCGGCCAGAACCTTCTTGCGAGCGTCCGCGCACTTCCGCTCCGCGGCGTTCACCCGCTTCTCGATTTGCTGGCGTTGCAAATCATCCACGCTTTCATTCCGGCTCATGATGTTGTCACGGAAAATAAACATGACGATGCCCAGCAGGAGCACAAACGCGATCACCCCGATAAGAATATAACCTAGGAAATTCTGTTGCTGTTCCCCTTCCAGAACGACTCGGGCTTTCGGTTGCCGGGGTTTGCTGGAGTTCTCCAGCAACTGGGTCCGCGCGTATTCCAAGTGCTCCACGAGTTCATCGTAGGACTGGTAACGATCCTCGGGATCTTTCGCCAGGGTCCGGTTGATGACGTACGCGGTCGGGCTTGAAATATCCGGGGCAAACGCCTGCAGGCTGACCGCCTGGCTTTTCAGATGCTTGAGCGCCACCAGCGAGGCGTTTTCGGCCTCAAACGGAGGGCGTCCCGCCAGGGCATGGAATAGCGTCCCCCCGAGGCTGTAAATGTCGCTTCGGAAATCTTCCGGCTCATGGTTGAGCTTTTCCGGGGCAACGTAATATGGCGTCCCCCAAATCTCCTGCTCCCCGGATTCCTTCGCCTGCTCCAGAGGCATGGCCAAACCGAAGTCCACGATCTTTGCAGTGTGCGCGTCGGCAAAAAGAATATTGCCCGGCTTAACGTCGCGGTGAATCAGCCCCGCCATAAAGGCGGCGCGAAGCCCAAGGGCGACCTGCATTCCGATCTCGAGCACCTGCACCTCGGCAATTCGGCCTTGCAGACCCATCAGGTCATCCAGGGAGCCTTTGTCCACCAACTCCATGGCAATGTAATAAATCCCGTGATCGCACCCAAAAGAAAACACCTCCACCACGTAAGGATGGCGCACCGATGCAGTGATCTTTGCCTCGGTTTCCAATTTCTCGATGTACTCCTGATCGGCGCTAAACTCCTTGCGCAAGAGCTTCAGCGCGACAATCCGGTTCAGGTTCACATCGCGAGCTCTGTACACGGTGCCCATCCCCCCGGAGGCGATCGCTTCCTGGATTTCGAAATGGTCGAACCGGGTCCGCACCCGTGTGAGCACGTCACAACTCGGACAATGGACCTCGGAAAACGGTTCCTGCTCGGAAACGTCGAGCAGGGCTGAGCAATTCGGGCACGTATGGAGGATAGGAGCCAGGTCGGAAGACATAAACGCGTTTTACACGGAGACTGGGGGAAATTCTAGGTTGAGTGACGGACTTTGTATGAATATCCTCACGGACGCAACTCCTATGCACGCGGAACGCCGCCCGCGCCTTTTTTCAATTTTTCGTATTTACACGCATTCTATGCCGGAAATCGCAGTCCCCGCCGAATCGGCGGGCAATCGCCTCGACCAATTTCTTTCAGGAGTTATGCCGCACCTTTCGCGCTCCCGGGTTCAGGCGCTCATCAAGGAGGGCCATATCCTTGTCAATGGAGCGCAGTCGAAGCCCGCGGAAAAAATCCGACTCGGCCAGCAGATCACCATCCATGAACCGGAGGCAACCCCAGTGGCCGGCACCCTGCCGGAAGCAATCCCGCTGGAAGTTCTCTTCGAGGATTCCGATCTGATGGTCCTGAACAAGCCCCCCGGCATGGTCGTGCATCCCGCAGCGGGCAATCCCACGGGAACGCTGGTCAACGCCCTGCTGCACCACTGCGCCTCCCTTTCCGGGATTGGCGGCGAACAGCGCCCCGGCATCGTCCACCGGTTGGACAAGGAAACCAGCGGTTGCCTGGTGATCGCCAAAAACGACCTGGCCCACCATGGCCTTTCCCGGCAGTTTGCCATGCGCAAAGTTCTAAAAGTCTATCTCGCGTTGGCGGCGGGCCATCTGGCGAAAAAGACCGGGGTGATTGAAACCGAAATTGGCCGCCACCCCGTGCATCGCAAAAAAATGTCGGTGGTCGCAACCGGCCGGGGACGCCTATCGAAAACCGATTACCGCGTCTTGCGGGAGTTGCCAGGGGCAAGCCTTGTCGAATGCACCCTGCACACCGGACGAACTCACCAGATCCGGGTGCATCTCAAACACTTGGGACACCCGCTGCTGGGCGATCCTCTCTACGGACGCCGTGCGGAATACCCGCGCCAAATGCTGCATGCCTGGAAGCTCGGCTTCACGCATCCCCGCAACTCCGAGTGGATGGAGTTCCAGGCAAGCATCCCCGAGGATTTCGTAGCTGCCGACGCCGTGCCCTGAGCGGAAGACTCGGAGACGCGGAGAGGGGAGACGCGGAGACGCCCGTCCATTCCGTCCATCGAGTCCACTCCATCCCCACAATTATGCCCACTAAATCGCGCTCGCCACTTGCACGGGAATCATCTCCTGCTACCATGCCCGCGCCGTGCGTAAACTTTCCCTTCTGGCAGCCGCAGTATCCCTGGCGGGATTACTGATGCCGATGCCGCCCACGGCCCGCGCGATGACGGACGACGAAAAGAAAGCCGCATTCCTGAATTCCCAGGGAATACCTCAAGCGACAGCGGCCCCGGCCCATCCGCCAAAGCCGTCCGCCGACTCCACTCCAACGCCCAAGAAGAAAAAGAAGACCAAGGCGAAGCCGAAGCCGGCCCGCAAGAAGAACGCCCGAAAAGCGAGTTCGGAAGAGAAACCGCCCCGCAAAGCCCCCGAACCGCTGCCTTCACCCAAGCCCGAAGAAGCTCGCAAAGAGCCAGCACAGACGTCCAGCCCGAGCGCCTCGCCGAGCAACCCTCCATCCCGCATATCCCCTTCCCCCTCACCCTTCGGGGCACTTTCGGGCGCAGCCGTGGTGGTGCAGAAATCCGGCGCGGGGGAAGAAGAACCACTCCCGACCCCGGAACCGGAACACCATTGGAGTTGGTGGCCGTTTGGAGGGGGCCCACAATATAAATACTTAACACCGGCGATTTGCGCCGCCATCGACAAAGCGCCGGTGGCCCGGCACCGCTGGCGGCACATCGTCGTCCACAACTCGGGGACCCGCCAGGGGAACGCCAAGGCATTCGACTACTACCATCGCTACGTCCGCAAGATGCCCAACGGCCTCGCCTATCATTTCGTAATTGGCAACGGAGTCTCCTCGGCCAACGGGGGCGTCGAAATCGGCAACCGTTGGACCCAGCAGATCAATGGCGGGCACGTCCATTCCGACTATCTCAACAATATTTCGCTTGGCATTTGCCTCGTGGGAGATTTCAACCATGACAAGCCAACGCCGCAGCAGCTTGAAGCTCTCGAAGAGTTAACCCGATATCTCCGGAACCGCGTCGGTAAAACAGATCACAAACCAGCCGAAGTCATCGCGCACAAAGACATCAACCCGCGGCCCACCGACTGTCCGGGAACCAAATTTCCCTACCGATGGCTTTACACACGATTTGATTGATGGAACCTCAGCATCGCCTCAAAATTGGTATCACCGGCGCCACGGGATTCATCGGACAGCGCCTCGTCGATGTAATCAACCGAGTGGGCCACTACCCGGTCGCGCTGACGCGCAATCCGGTGGGGGAAGTCACGGGGTGCATTGAAACGCGACGACTGACTCCCGGCAAGAAGATCGATTTGGACGGACTGGATGCCATCGTCAACCTTGCCGGCGAACCGATTTTTGGCCTTTTTTGCACCGTTCACAAAAAACGGCGGATCCTGGCAAGCCGCCGGGACGGAACCCGCGCCCTGGTCGATGCGATTCTGGAAGCGAGATCCCGGGGGACCGGCCCCACGGTGCTGATCAACGGCTCCGCCATCGGGTACTACGGAAACACCGGCGACCGGGAAATCGATGAATCCAGCCCGGCCGGAAAAGGTTTTTTGGCTGAAGTAAGCGCCGCGTGGGAAGCGGAAGCCCTCCGGGCGGAGGCAGGCGGAATACGGGTCGTCATTTTACGAATTGGCCTGGTTTTGGGCCGCAACGGCGGAGCGATGAAACTGCTGCGCCCCCTGGTTCGGGTCGGCTTGGGAGCCAAATTTGGCTCCGGAAATCAGTGGGTTTCCTGGGTTCATGTGAGCGATGTAGCCCGACTTGCCGTGCATGCAATCGAAAATTCCAATATCAAAGGACCGATCAATGCCACTTCCCCGACGCCGGTGCGCAACGCGGATTTTGTGGATGCCCTCGCCCGCCGACTCAACCGCAGGGCGTGGTTTACGGTTCCCGCACCGGTTTTAAAGTTACTGCTCGGTGAATTGGCTCACGCTCTGCTCGACAGCCAGCGCATCCTGCCCCGCCGCGCCGAAGAGTTCGGCTATCACTGCCAATATCGGAAGCTTTAGGGCGGATTGAATTGGCCATTGGTATTCGAGCACGAAATGAGCCTTTCAGCGCCAACGGCGCGGCCCCATACCAGCCTGGGGCATCGCCCCAGGTTTACGATTCAACCTAAAAACGGCAGTTGATGCTTGAGCGCAGTTCTCGCGTGCCGCG
>JBAXSN010000104.1:0-11657 GCA_037130675.1 Verrucomicrobiota bacterium | reverse complement strand
CCCCGGCGGCGACAGAGCGCCGCAGCCACAGCAAACCGCAACTTCGGAGTTCGGCCTTAGCCTTCATAAGGTAGGGATGGCAACTCCGTGCCGCCCGCCCCGCGGCTTTGGCGACATCAAAGCCCAATTCCTATTGTGCGCACCCGGACGGCACGGAGTGCCATCCCTACCATGGAATGTGCGCTTCAATGCGCCAGAGATTCGTGCGTTACGCCAAAGTCGGGACCCCAGAATCCAAAAATCAGCAACTTGCTCTCGACTTCGCAATTCTGTAGTAATCTAACCCAGTCATTTTCTTATGCCATCCCTCCATTCCATCGCCCTCACCCTTGGCTTGTGCGCCCTGCTTTCAACCATCGCCGCCAAAGCTGCCGATTGGCCCCAGTGGCAAGGCCCGGCTCGGGATAACATCTCCTTGGAAACCGGTCTTTTAAAACAGTGGCCCGCTGAAGGCCCGGCGCTGGTTTGGAAGGCAACAGGTCTCGGCGGCGGCTTTTCCGGGGTGTCGGTAGCGACCGGACGCATCTACACGATGGGCGAC
The DNA here is from genome assembly GCA_037130675.1 of Verrucomicrobiota bacterium. Taxonomy (GTDB): domain Bacteria; phylum Verrucomicrobiota; class Verrucomicrobiia; order Chthoniobacterales; family Chthoniobacteraceae; genus JBAXSN01. The sequence continues at coordinate 11,116 of JBAXSN010000104.1, read as the reverse complement.
GGGGCGGACTCAAGCTACGTTCGGGCGCTGGATGCCGCGACCGGCAAGCTGCTTTGGTCATCAAAGGTGGGGCAGACCGGCGGCGGTTCCGGTTTCCCCGGCCCGCGTTGCACCCCGACCGTGGATGGCGACCTGGTTTTTGCTCTCGGCCAGTTCGGCGACTTGGTTTGCCTGGATGCGACCACCGGCACGGAACGCTGGCGACGGAATATGCAAAAGGATCTCGGCGGCCAAATGGCGTCCGGTTGGGGTTATTCGGAATCTCCGCTCGTCGAGGGTGATAAGCTCATTTGCACCCCCGGCGGACCTTCTGGAACCGTCGCGGCGCTCAACAAGAGCACCGGCGAGGTGATTTGGCGCACGAAGGATCTCACGGAAAAAGCATCTTACGTTTCACCGCTAATGGCGACGATCGGGGGCGTCCGGCAGTTGGTTCATGTGATGGATCAATGCGTCGTGGGGATTAATCCTGCGGATGGCTCGCTGCTCTGGCGCGGTGCGCGTCCCGCCAGAATCGTGGCGACCACCCCGGTGATTGACGGGAACCTGGTGTATGTCTCTTCCGGCTACGGCATCGGGTGCAATGCTTTCCGGGTGGATGTCAGAGATGGAAAATTTACAGCCGAACAGGTTTATGCCAGCAAGGAGTTGGCCAATCACCATGGCGGGGTGGTGAAGGTCGGCGCGAACGTCTTTGGATACTCTGACACCGCGAAGGGCTGGACGATGCAGGACTTGAAGACCGGTAACATTGTGTGGGTGGAGAAAACAAAGCTGGGAAAAGGCTCGGTCACTTCCGCGGACGGGATGCTTTATCTGCGGCTCGAGAACGGAAAGGGAACAGTGGTTTTGCTCGATCCGTCTGCCGGCGCTTGGAATGAAAAGGGGCGCTTCGACCAGGCGGACCGGAGCGATAAGCAGAGCTGGCCCCACCCGGTGGTCGCCAACGGCCGTTTGTATCTTCGGGACCAGGACGCGTTATTGGCCTATGAGATCAAAGCAAAATAGGAGCAGTTTGATCTTAGCCGTATCTATTCAAAACCTTAACCGCAGATCGCGCAGATTTACTCAGATTCCAGAGAAGAATGGCCTCCCTCCTCTATCATCTGCGATTATCTGTGATATCTGCGGTTGATATAGTTACGGTTTAGCTGGCCAGGCGCACACTCGATGATACAGCGCGTTTGTGGCTCGGTCGGAACTGACGTCTTACCGGCGTTCTTTCATTTTGCTCGGGGTGTTCCGAGAGCGTCTCAAGCAACCGGACCCAGTCCCGCCAGGCGTCTTCGGAAATCAGGGGGTTTTCCGGATGAACCCACTCCGACGGCGTGCCCTTGCAGCCATGGGTCGAGCAGCGAAGCTCCGGCACTCCGCAACGATCGTAAACGATCTTTACGTTTTGGCCGCTGATTGTCCGCTCGCACAGAATGCAGTGCAATTCGTCGCTGAGTGATTTCCAGGCGTGCCGAGAGTCCGCTGACCTTAAGAGTTCGAGCTTTGTGACTGCGCCCGTGGCTTCTTCAAAATGATTTTTCATGGGTTTCCGTCCTCGCAATTAGCTCCTTGGTGATGGGGGGGTCGGGTTTGATTTTTTAGAGAAGGGGGGTCGAGCCTGGGAGAGGCCAGCGGGCCGCCTTGAAGAAACACACCCGAAGACTTCTCGCCACCCCGCCGGCCTTCCCAGATTCGACGTCGGGATTTTGAGCTCTTTGAGGAAAAGAAACAATCCGGTGCGGCCTGTTAAACCACCCATGAAATCCCTGAGAACCGCAGGGGGGAAACAAGGCGAAACGATGGCCTGCTTCAGCCAATGGAGTATCTAATTGGCACCGGAAGGTTCGAGGCTGTAGATCAGGTAATCCCTGATGTTTCGGGTAGGGGTAGCCGGATTGTGCTCGACTGGGGATGCACGTAGTTTTACGACCACTTTAAGCGTAAATAAGCGATGGAGAGCTTTTCGCCGCTCTCGCCAGCGATGCGGGTGAAAAGAGTGCTTGATTGGCAGTTTTTTTTTAACAATGGAAATTTTACAACCTGTTGGGTCAGACGGATCAGTGCCTTGGAAACCCCCTCTGAGGCTGCAAATCAGGGCAAGGGGCGCTTGGGCTTATTTTACAGACGCTAATATTTGCAAAAAAACGAAACCGCAGATCGGGGGAATTTCGATCCCTTTTGTCGCACCCATTTCCACTCCATGAAAAAACCTGACTCTAAAGCGAAAGTTCTCCTCGTTGACGATCATCCCATCGTCCGTCAAGGTTTGGCCCAACTTCTGAACGGCGAGCCTGATTTCATGGTTTGCGGAGAAGCTGACAGCGCCCGCAAGGCGATGGCGCACATCGCCGAACTCAAACCGGATCTGGCGATTGTCGATATCACCCTTCAGGGGACCAATGGCATCGAGTTGATCAAGAACATCGGCGCGCAGTGGCCTGAGTTGCCGATCCTGGTGCTTTCAATGCACGACGAGTCGCTCTACGCCGAGCGTGCTTTGCGGGCTGGGGCCAAGGGCTATGTCATGAAACAGGAGGCCACGGAAAAGCTGACCGGGGCGCTGCGTCGCATCCTCAACGGCCAGATCTATGTTTCCGAGAAACTCGCCGACAAAATGATGCGCAAGGCGATCGACGGCAAGGCCGTCCAGGACACCTCGCCCGTGGCCGTGCTTTCGGATCGCGAACTGGAGGTTCTCCAACTCATCGGCCAGGGCCATGGAACCCGCCAAATCGCCGAAGATCTTAACCTGAGCGTCAAAACGATCGAAAGCCACCGGGCTCACATCAAGGAAAAGCTGAACCTCAAAACGGCCCCCGAAATGGTTCGTTTCGCGGTGCAGTGGGTGAACCAGGGGACTTAACCCGGCCTCCGAGAAAGGAGCATGGGGCCCCGGCAATAGCATTCGGCATCCTTTTTGCGGAGGACCAAAGGTCCGTCCCATATCAGTTGCTGGGGCATCGCCCCAGGAGAATCGGGAAAGAGGAAGCAGGGCTGAAGGCCCGCGCTATTCCGTGTGCGATGCGATGGTTCGAGCCTTCAGCCCTAGATTCCTCAGAATCGAAAACCTGGGGCGATGCCCCAGCAACTGGTATGAGGTCGCGCCGTTGGCGCTAACCCGGAATTTCCGCCCCCGGCGGCGCGGGCCGGTGAATCAATTCGTAAAACGAGGGGCCATCGAGCGCCTCGCGTTGAATGAGCTGGGTCGCAACGAGTTCCAACTGGTCGCGGTGGGACGTGAGCATCTCCCGGGCTTCCGCATAGCTGCTCCCGAGGATTCGCTTTACCTCCCGGTCGATAACCTGGGCGGTCGCCTCGCTGCAATCGCGCACGAAGCTGCCGTCCGGTTCGGTGATGAACGGCGAGGGATCGCGATGCACCGTCCGGGCCAGCCCAACCAATTCGTTCATTCCATAGACGCACACCATCTGGCGGGCCATCGCCGTGGCGCGATCCAGGTCGTTTTCCGCTCCGGTGCTCACCTGGCCGCAGACGATTTCCTCCGCGGCGCGCCCGCCGAGGAGGCCCCGGATGCGGTCGAGAATGCCTTCGCGGGTCATTAGGAACTGCTGTTCGGTGGGCAACTGCATCGTATAACCCAGCGCGGCGCGCCCCCGAGGGATGATGCTAATCTTGCGTACCGGATCGGCATTCTTGCTGTAAGCAGCCACCAGCGCGTGCCCTGTTTCGTGATAGGCCACCCGGCGTTTTTCATCCTCGGTGAGCCGCCGGCTCTTGCGCTCGGGGCCCGCAATGACTTTTTCGAGCGCTTCCTCAAGATCCTGCTGTTCGATCGCCTTGGCTTGGCGGCGCGCGGCAAGCAGGGCAGCTTCATTGAGCGTGTTCGCCAGGTCGGCGCCGGAAAATCCGGGGGTGCCGCGGGCGATATCCCGCAGGTTCACGTTATCTGAGAGCGGCTTGTTGCGGGAGTGAACCTTAAGCACGGCTTCGCGTCCGTCGAGATCGGGGGAATCGACGATGATCTGCCGGTCGAAGCGTCCTGGCCGCAGCAGGGCGCGATCGAGAACTTCGGGCCGGTTGGTGGCGGCGAGAATGATGATGCCCACGTTGGGATCGAAGCCGTCGAGTTCCACCAGGAGCTGGTTTAGCGTTTGCTCGCGTTCATCGTGCCCGCCCACTCCCATGTGAACGCCCCGGGTCCGCCCGATCGCGTCGAGTTCGTCGATGAAGATGATGCAGGGCGCCTGCGCCTTGGCTTGCACGAAGAGGTCGCGCACCCGGGCCGCGCCGACGCCGACGAACATCTCCACAAACTCGCTGCCGCTGAGGGAAAAAAACGGCACCTTGGCTTCCCCAGCCACCGCCCGCCCAAGCAGTGTCTTGCCCGTGCCCGGCGGCCCCACCAGCAGGGCGCCCTTGGGGATGCGCGCCCCCAGCGCCAGATAGCGGGCGGGGTGCTTGAGGAAATCGACCACCTCCTGCAGCTCGAACTTCGCTTCGTCGCAGCCGGCCACATCGGCAAAGGAGGTGCCGGTGTCCTTGTCCACCAGCACGCGGGCCTTGCTTTTTCCGATTCCCAGGATCGCCTGTCCAGCCGAGCCGCTCATCCGGCTGACATACAACCAAAAGAAAAGCATGATGCCCAAGGGAAGAATCCAGGAGCCGAGCAGTTGAGTGATGATTCCGGGGGTGGAGCCTGAATAAGCGATCTTTGCCGCTTGGAGTTGTTCCACCAGTTTCGGGTCCTCCACCCGGACGGTTCTAAATGAGAACGGTTTGGAAGAAGTCGGTGAAGCTCCCGGTTTCGGCGATCCCGCTCCGGTTAGTGATTCGGCTACCGGCGGGGGTTCTTTGCTTGGATCGATCCGTCCGGTGATTTCGGTTTCGCCGATGGCTACGTCCGAAATGGCGCCCCGGGCCAGGAGCGCCTTGAATTCACTATAAGGGACCGTGCGAATCGTGGTGCTGTACAGAAAATAATTCCATCCCCACAGCAAGAGGAGCATGAGGATTAGCTGAATGACCAGCCAACCCCACTGCTTGCGGGGTGTTGGCGAATCCGTAGGTAAGCGGTTCTGCGGCATGGGTGCCTCCCATGGAATTCGACTGCCGCCCTGCGAATAAGCGTGGGAGGAAGCTATTTCCGTATCTGAAATAAGTTCACCACTTGACCCGGCGATGCGCGGGGGGTAATCCCAGCACTGTGAACCTCGGTGCAATGAAACGTGGTGGCCGCGCTGTAACCGCGGCGCTCTGTCGCCGCCAACTTGGTCAGAAATCAAAGTCTTCTCCCAAAGCGGCGGAGCACCGCACGCACTACAAGACGCTGGCGCGAAGGATGAAACTCCGTCTGGCGCGCCAGCGTCTTGTAGTGCTGTGGTGCTCCACAGCTTTGGGCTGGCGCGCTCGATTCACCTTGCGCGCCCTTGCAATTGCCCTTCTTTTATTGAGCCTCGCCCCCATTTCGCGAGCCCAATCCCCGGAACCCGCTCCCGGCCTGCATGCCATCGCGGAGGTCCCCTTTTCCCAGCTCTCCGATCAACGACTCTCCGCGTCAGCCAGCCGGGCGCTCGCCATCCGCCCCGCGGAGTGGAAGCACGGGGAGACGCCCCACTTCATTCTCCATTTCTTCCACAGCTTCATCGCCACCCCCGTGTCGGTGGAGGTGGAGTTCTATTTCCGCTACATCACGGCCGATCTGGCTTCCGCCGCGCCTCCGAGCTCTGTGAAAGGTCAATTGTTCGTGTTTGAATCGGAGAACGACTGGAGGGCGTTCCAGCAAACCGCTGCCCTGGAGCCCTGGACCGGTGGAATCACCGCCGGCAATGAGCTTTTCGTGCTCCGCAATCCTCAACTCAAATTCAAGGGGCATGCGCTGGGGCATGAGGTTGCGCACTTCATGATCGCCCGGCTGCTGGGAAGCCGACTCCCCCTCTGGCTGGAGGAAGGGTATGCCGAAGATGTTTCCCTGCGCGGCTACGCTGCATTTTATCGGGCTCGCGGCTACATCGCTCACCCGCAAAACTTATCGATCGCCGCCTATATCCCCCTGTCGCGTTTGGTGAAGTTGATCGCGTATCCTCCGGAAAACGAAATCGATTCGTTTTACAACGAGTCGCGGCGGCTCGTGGGCTTTCTGGGCGACTTTGCAAACAAACCGCAGTTCATCAAAATGCTCGGTGCGGCGGCCCAGGGCGAGGCGTTCGAGCCAGCCTTGCAACGGGCCTTCGGCCCCCGCTGGCTTTCGCTCGACGATCTGGAAAAGGAGTTCAAGCAGCGCCTTGAAAGGTGAGGTGGCTGCGGCACTCTGTTCTTACCCAGTCCACGGAAATGCAAGCAGGCACCAGAGTGGCACAGGCATCTTGCCTGTGGGGCGTGCGCTCCCCGACACGGGCGAGACACCAATGGTGTTCGGCATCGTTTTGAGGACCAAAGGTCCGCCCCATACCAGCCTGGGGCGGAGGCTTTGCGAAGCCCCAGGAATCCGAAAACAACGATAACAGGGCTGAAAGCCCGCCCCATTTCCCCGGAATGGTTTGGGGTTTCAGCCCTAAAATGTTTTAAACTCAAATTCCTGAGGCGATGCCAGGCGATGCCCCAGCTGATATGGGGTCGCGCCGTTGGCGCTGAAAGTCTGCTTTCGCGAACGAGCAATGTTCATGCCGAACACTATTGGCGGGACGCCCATGCTCCTTTCCTAAAAGGGGAGTATGGGGAGGCGCCGTAAATATCCCATTCCTTCTCCCATCCCCCCCAAAAAAGCGAACGCCGGGGCTCTTGAGGAGCCCCGGCGCAGTCGATTCCGCCTATGTTATCCGCACGGAGTTTTTTTGGACTCGAGCTTAGAACACGAAGCGAACGCCGGCACGAGTGGTATTCACATCACCGCGCCGATGGCTGTTGCTGTTGTTGTTGTCGTTGTCGTTGTTATTGCCGCCCACGAAGTTCCAGCGCCAGTCGGTGAAGACACCGATGTTTGGAGTGATGCGGAACTCAACGCCCAACCCGACATCGCCAAACCCGACTCCGGAACCGTCCCAGATGCCGCCGCCGCCGCCGAAGATGTAAGGCGCCCAACAGATGGGCCCTTCAAACGGGTAGCGGAGGATGAGGTTGCCGGTGGCTTGTTGCGCCGCTTCTTTATGGTTGTTGCTGAATTTCACCCGGCGCCCATTGTCGGTGATGATCCCGTTGTCCGTGATCACCCCTCGGGTGATGTGAACGGTCTCGCCCGTCCGGACGCCCTCCCACCAGTTGCCTTCAATGCCGATACCGAAGTAGCGGGCAAAGAAGAAGTCCATCCCCACGCCACCGCCACTTCCGTCGTGGAAGTATTGGGGCTGGAAGCGGAGACTGGTGTCGGTGAGGATCACCGGATCAACCCGGAGAACTCGGTGGTTCGTTTCGTTGATGACCCGGTTTCCTTTGTGTTCCGCATCGTTGTACGAATAGAAGAGGTCCAGGGCAAATTCCTGGTCTCTAAAACAAGGGACGACGGGTTGCTTGAACTCCTTCGAGGTCACCATGGGGGCGCCGGCGAACGAGGTTCCCGCAACGAGAACTGCCAATAAGCTTAATGTGAGTTTTTTCATTTAGTGGTTTACTCCTTTGGTTTGTTTAGTGTCTGGCGATGGCTAATCGCGCGGTCATCAGCAAAGGAAAGTTCCCGAATCCAAGCAAGCCGTTTTAACTCGGTAGAACGGGTGGGGGATTCCCCTATAGTGCTTGGCCTGAGGAACTTGCGCTCCTCTGTTCTGAGGCCGGTCCCGCCCTAAACCCACCCTCCCGCGACGCTTCAAAGGCCGCAACCCGCACAGCCTGTGAACTTTGCCATTGAATTTCTTTTTCGGAGGAATAGAGTCACCCTCCTTTCGCCCAAATCCGTCCAATCATGCGCCACGACTCCGAGATGAAAATATTTAGCGGCTCCGCTCACCGTGAGCTCGCCCGTAGGATCGCCCACTTTGTAGGCGTTCCGCTCGGGGACGCGACGGTTGACTCCTTCCCTGATGGCGAAACGTTCGTCAAATTCAATGAGAACGTCCGCGGGCGTGACGTTTTTATCGTGCAGCCGTCCTGTCCGCCCACGAATCAGAACATCATGGAGCTTCTGATCATGGTGGACGCCGCCCGGCGGGCCAGCGCGGCGCGGATCACAGCGGTCATTCCGTTCTTTGGCTACGCGCGGCAGGATCGCAAGGATCAGCCCCGCGTGCCGATCACTGCCAAACTGATTGCAAATCTGCTCACGGCCGCAGGGGTCAACCGTGTGCTGACCATGGACTTGCACGCCCAGCAGGTCGCGGGTTTCTTCGACATTCCGGTGGACCATCTGCAAGCGCTGCCGGTATTGCACCGGTATATCCGGGAAAAGAATTTGGAGGATCTGGTGGTTGTCTCGCCGGACGTCGGCGGTTTGAAAAACGCCAGCGCCTACTCCCAGGCCCTCGGTGCGGGGTTGGCCATCGTCGCCAAGCGCCGCAAGAGCGCCACGGAGATCGAGCACCTGCATGTGATCGGCGATGTGGCGAACAAGACGGTCCTCATCGTCGATGACCTCACCGAAACCGCCGGAACGCTCACCAGCGCCGCGACCATTCTTAAAAAACACGGCGCAGGCCGCATTTTCGCCGGCGTTTCCCACGCCGTTCTATCCGATCTCGCGATTGAGCGCTTCAAGGCCTCCTGCATTGAGGAACTCATCACCACCAACAGCGTGCCCGTCCGGACAGCCGAGGGCGTTCCGGTGACGGTGCTCTGCATCGCGGAACTTCTTGGCGAAGGAATCAAGCGGATTCACAATGACGAATCCGTCAGTTCATTATTCGAAATCAAAGGTAAAAAGTAAGCTATGGCAAAACAAGTGAAGCTCGCCGCGCAAACCCGCTCAGGAGTGGGTCGGACGGCAGTCAAAAAAATTAAAAGCCAGGGTTTTGTCCCGGCAGTGATCTACGCCCACAATCAGGCGCCCGTCAGCCTCCAGGTGAGCGAGCGTGACATCAACACGCTGCTTTCCCACGCCGTGGGTGAGCACCTTCTGGTCGATCTCGAAATCGCCGGCTCGGACAACCGGATGGCCCTCATCCAGGAAGTCCAGCATCACGCGGTGACCGGCAAGGTCCTCCACGTCGATTTCCATGGCGTTTCCGCCAACGAAGAGATCGAATCGAGCATCCCGGTTGAACCGATCGGCGAAGCCATCGGTGTCAAGAGCTACGGCGGCATTCTCGAGCAGCTTTCGCGCTCGGTTTCCATCAAGTGCTTGCCCAAGGATCTGCCCGAAGTCATCAACGTGGACGTCTCCGGCCTCAACATCGGCGAATCCATCCACGTCAAAGACCTCCAGCTCCCTGCCGGCGTCACTGCGGCGGACGATGCGGAAGTCACCATCTTCATGGTGGCCGAACCGAATGTCGCGGCGGAAGCCCCGGCAGCCGGCGCCGCAGCCGCTCCTGAAGTGATCAAGGAGAAGAAGTCCGCCGAAGAGAAGAAGTAATTGGACGCCGCGCGGCACAGCTTCCGCCTTCTTGTTGGGTTGGGAAACCCGGGGCGGGAATATGAACGCACGCGGCACAACGTGGGATTCATGGTGCTTGATCGAATTGCCGCCCGCACCGGCGCCGACTGGCGCCTGGTCAAAGACTGGCAGGCCCAGGTGGCCGGCCACGAGGGGGTGCAGTTTTGTAAACCGGTCAGCTACATGAATCTCAGCGGCAAACCAGCCGGCGCCGTGGCTCGCTTCTATAAAGTCGAGCCTGCGGAAATGCTGGTCGTCTATGACGATCTCGCGCTGCCATTGGGCAAACTCCGGTTTCGTCCCAATGGAAGCGCCGGAGGCCACAACGGCATGCAGTCCATCATCGACCACCTCGGCTCCCAAGCCATTCCGCGCCTGCGCATCGGGATCGGCTCGGCCTCGGGAGGCATGGTGAACCATGTCCTCGGCCGTTTTTCCGCGGACGAACTCCCCGTGCTCGAAGAAACCCTCGACCGCGCGGTGGACGCCATCGGATTTGCCCAAACCCAAGGCTTGCAAGCCGCCATGAACCAGTTCAACTAGAAAGAACCACTTAGCCATGAAGAACCGTTACGAAGCATTGATTGTCCTCAACACCAAAGGCGGCGACGACACCGCCAAAGAAGTCATCGAACGCCTGGAAGGCGAATTCGCCAAAGAAGGCGCCAAGATCGAATCCGTCCAGAAGATGGATCGCCGCCATTTCACCTACGTCGCCGGCAAACTTGACGCCGGGTATTATGTGAACTTTATTTTTGAAGCCGCGCCGACTGCCCTCGACAAACTGCGCACGAAGTTCAAGCTCGACAACGACGTCTATCGGCAAAACTACACCAAGCTCGGCGCCAAGAAGGCCGCTGCAGCCGCGTAGTTCGCGCCTTTTCAGATCCTCCCATAACCCAATCCACTATCGAGAATCCATATGGCCAGTCTTAATAAAGTCATGCTGATCGGGAATCTCACCCGCGATCCCGAGGTTCGTTACACGCCCAAAGGCACGGCCGTGGCCGAGCTCGGGCTGGCGGTGAACCGCCGGTACACCGCCGAAAACGGCGAGAAGCGCGAAGAGGTCACTTTCGTTGACGTCACCCTTTGGGGCAAGACGGCCGAACTGGCCGGCGAGTATTTGAAGAAAGGCCGACCGGTTTACATCGAAGGCAGGCTTCAACTCGACAGTTGGGACGACAAGCAGACTGGCCAGAAGCGGAGCAAGCTCCGGGTGGTTGGCGAGGAGATGCAATTCCTTGGCAGCCGCGAAGGCGGCGGCGGTGGGGGCGAATCCCGCGAAGGCGGTTACAGCGGCGGCGGTCGCCAGGGCGGCTATAGTGGCGGCGAATACGAAGATTCCCGTCCCGCTCGCCAGGAAAACCGGCCCCAGCAGCGTCCTCCCTCCCGGCCCTCAGGCCCGCCCAAGCCCCCGGTCGATCCCGACCTGGACGTGGAAAGCGACGACATCCCGTTCTGAGACATACATTTCTGAAATTGTAAACTTAATCGCCGGATTACCTAGGTAACCCGGCGATTTTTTGTTTACATCCGATTTTTGGCAGGTGCGCGATTCGCTACTTAACACGGACATTTTTTGTTTGATCCTAAATCCGGCAGTTGAAATCTTGTAAAGTTCGCCAAGTTGTTGATTTTTAG
>JBAXSN010000103.1:0-11723 GCA_037130675.1 Verrucomicrobiota bacterium | reverse complement strand
GCGCCGTTGGCGCTGAGATAACAGCCGAAACTCTGTAACTTTCCCGTCCTGCGCCTTTGAACTCATTTCCTCGAAGATTTTACTCGCCATCCATGGCCGGGACGCCTACAACGCACTCCCTTTTTCGATGAGTCAACAGATCCTCAGAATCGGCCTGCCTTCGGGCAGCTTGCAAGAACCGACCCTGGCGTTGTTCGCCAAAGCCGGGTTCACGATCAGTGTGCCCAAGCGCTCCTACAAGCCGACCGTGGACGATCCCCAGCTTGAAATCCGGTTGCTGCGCGCCCAGGAGATCAGCCGCTACGTGGAACACGGCTACCTGGATATCGGGTTGACCGGGCGGGATTGGGTCGTGGAAAACGGCTCGGACGTCGAGGTGCTCTGTGAGATGACCTTTTCCAAAGTCAGCAGCGCCCCCACCCGTTGGGTGCTCGTCGTGCCGGAAGCGTCGCCCATCAAGTCGGTCAAGGACCTTGAGGGCAAGGTGATCGCCACCGAAGCCGTTGGAATGACCCGCCGTTTCCTGGAGAAGAACGGAGTCAAAGCGGAAGTTGAATTTTCTTGGGGCGCCACCGAAGTGAAGGTGCCCGATTTGGTCGATGCGATTGTCGATGTCACCGAAACCGGTTCCTCGCTGAAAGCCAACAAATTACGGATCGTCGAGACGCTCATGGAGTCCTCGCCGCAGGTCATCGCCAACAAGGCGGCCTGGGCGGACGAATGGAAGCGTCAGAAGATGGAAACCCTGATCCTGCTCCTCCAGGGCGCTCACAATGCGCGGGACAAAGTGGGTCTAAAAATGAATATCGAAGAAAAGGAATTGCAGAATCTCCTGCAAGCTCTACCTTCGCTCCGAAATCCGACCATCGCGCACCTCGCCCAACAAGGCTGGGTCGCGGTGGAAACGGTGATTGACGAAAAGATTGTTCGGGAGATCATTCCCCAACTAAAGGCGCTCGGCGCCGAGGGGATCATCGAATATCCCCTAAATAAACTCGTTTACTAAACAGCCAAGCAGAACAGAAGCCACGTATGGGTTCATTAAAAAAGAGACGCAAAGCGAAGATTGCGAAACACAAACGCAAAAAGCGGATGAAAGAAAACCGCCACAAGAAGCGCTTGCGGTATAAGAGTTAGAACCCGTTAGGCCAAATGAACTCGCTCAGAGCCCTGCCAATCAAATGCCGGTGGCTCTCGCAGTTCGCCACGGTTTTGATCGGGGCCGGTTTAATCACCGGCCCCGCTCTATCTACATCGGCGGCACGCACCAAGCGTCCGCCCGCAGTCCAGGCAGATGTGCTGCCCTCGGTGCCGGAAACCCCGGTCCCGGGGTCGGACTTGCTATTGCGCAGGGAAGGGGAACGCACGGGCGATGCGCTCGCTGCCTTTTCCGAAGGCCTTGCCGCGGAGGAGGACGCCGATACCGACCGGGCGATGCAGGCCTACCGGCGCGCTCTTTCGCTCGACTCCAGCAACACGGAGCTGGCGGTAAAGGTCGCCTTCCAGTTGGCCCGCACGGGCGAGGTCGCCCAGAGCATCGACATTCTGAAGGACGCCGCGAAAGCTGCGCCCAAGGATTTGCTGCCTCCCTTGTGCCTCTCCCAGATTTATGACAAGTTCCTGAAAAAACAGGAGCTTGCCCAAAAGTATGCCCTGATTGCGCTTGAGCTCGATCCGGGCAATATTGGGCCTTATCTGGCGCTGTTCGACCTCTACTCGGTCGCGGGGCAACAGAAAAAAGCCGATGCGATTCTCGAACGGGCAGCTAAATCCGAAAGCCCCGACTCGCTATTCTGGCTTTCCCTTGCCGAGGTTTACAGTAGGCAGGCCTTGAAAGGCGATAACGAGATCACGCCGGATGAACTCCGGAAAATCAATCCGCTGCTGGGAAAAGCCCTCGCGTCTGGAGAGAAGAATCCTGAAGTGCTCGGCAAGGTGGCCGATTTCTACGTGCTCACCAAGCAGATCAAGGCAGCCATCCCGCTTTACCTTCAGGGGCTCGCCTCCGGGAAGCCCGTCAGCGCCGAGGAACTCCTCTCCATGCACGACAAGCTGGCTCGCTGCTATTTGGCGGACGGCCAGCGCGAGCCTGCGATCGCGGTGCTCGAGCAGATGGTCAAGGACGCCCCCACGCGGTACGAAACCTACGAGTTGCTCGGGGAGCTTTATACCTCGTCCAATCAATGGGCGAAGGCCATCGCAAGCTATCAACAGGCTCTCTTGATTGACGGGACCCAGGCGGACAATTTTCTTCGTATCGCCGACCTTCAACTGCGCCTCAAGCAGGTGGGGGAAGCCATCAAGACCCTCACCGAGGCCCGGACCAAGTTCCCGGGAGTTTCCCAGCTAAGCTATTCGCTGGCCATCGCGCTCAGTCAGGCCAAGCGGCATACGCTGGCTCTTTCCACCTTTGAAGAGACCTTGCACGAGGCAAAAAATTCCAACGAATCGCTCCTCAATAGCGCCTTTTATCTCAGTTACGGTGCCGCGGCCGAGCAAGCCGGGGACCTGACCCGGGCGGTTCCGTTGCTACGCAAAAGCATCGAACTCGACCCGCATTCCGGGCAAGCCTGTAACTACCTCGGCTACATGTGGGTCGATCGCGGGATCAATCTCGAAGAAGCCGGCGAACTCATCAAGCGCGCCGTCGCTCTGGAACCGAATAATGCGGCGTTCCTCGACAGCCTCGGCTGGTATTATTTCAAAAAGGGCGACTACGACAAAGCGCTCCCTCCGATGCTCAAAGCCTCCGAGGAGATCAAGCCCGGCGACGCGGTGATCTTCGAGCATCTCGGCGACATTTATTTAGCGCAGGGGAACCGGGCACTGGCGCTTACCAGTTGGAAAAAGGCCCTGGCGCTCGACCCGGAGAATAAAGGGCTGGCCGGGAAAATCGCTGGCGCTCAGAAGCCGTAGTTTTTTCAGAATGGGACCTATGGGACTGATGGGACGAATGGGACTGATATAGGGTTCATCTGTCCCATAGGTCCCATCTGACTCGGAAATTTAATGGTTGCTTTGAAGCGCACTCCAAGGCGCTTCGCGCATCGCTATCGGTAGCGCACCAGCGCCTCGGAGTACGGCAGTCCTCTGCCGCCTTCGCGCGTGGAAAGGATTCACGAAATTCCACCACCGCTTCGGTCGCAACACCGACTGTTTTCATGCCGCGTGGAGCCCACGCTTGCGGGGCATGGATATCTGTCCCATCTATCAGGCGTCAGCCCACCCAAGCCGCAAGTTTCTCCCGCAGGATCTGCCGCGCTCGGTAAAGCCGGGTTTCCACGGCCTTGGCCGAGCAACCCAGCGCGTCGGCAATCTCACGGTGGGACTGCTCCTGATACTCGAACAGCAGCGTGACCGTTTTCAGGTCGTGCGGCAGCGCCTGCACGGCGTCTCGGACCGCTGCGGCCAACTCAGCCGAAGCGGCTTCGTCGCTGGGCGAAGCGGTGTTGGAGCGCAGGTTGCGTCCAGCCGGCTCTTCCACCAGCGCATCGAGCGAGACGGCTGGATGCCGCGACTGCCAGCGAACATGATTTTTCGCAAGATTGACCGCGATTGCAAACAGCCACGACGAAAACTGCCCGCCGCGGTACCGCTGCCGGTTTTCATAGGCCCGCACAAATGTCTCCTGAGCCAAATCGATGGCAGTGGTTTCCTGCCCGGTGTAACGGAAAAGAAAGGCCGCCAAAGGCTGTTGCCAGCGGGTCATCAACTCGTTTAAGGCGCAATCGTCCCCCGCCTGGATTCGAGCCATGGCTTTGGCGTCGTCGGGATCGGGCGTCTCCATCGTCAGGGGGAACACATCATCGGCTTCGATTGTCCGGCCGGCATGATAATCCGCGCACTCATCGTCGCGACATATCGGCGGCCATCCTCCAGAGACATCGTTGCGGCCACCCGGTAAATGTGGCCCAAGAGAGCCTGCCGGCATTCGAGCTCCAGGGCTGTGCTTTTGGCCAAAGCCTCCGTGAGTTCGGGCGTCACTTCGCCGCCGGCCAGGATCAGGGCGGAAAGCCTTATGCGTTGGTCGGAGATTTTGCGGCACATCTCCGCGCACTTGGGCGAGTATTCGTCGTGCAGCTGGCTCACGCGTTGGAACTGCGCATCGCTTAGATGATACTCGTGGCGGAGCCACTCCATTTCCCCTTCAGGCTGGTGGACCAGCGCCATCACCGGGCGCACCGAGAGCCAGTAATAACCCCCGAACGCCAGCGCTCCGGCAGCCACCACAACCAGCGCGGTAATCAGCGATCTCATGTTCATCATAGGGAAGCCGTGGCGTGCGACAGCGGATCGATCGATTCGATATAGCGGGTTTGCAATTCCTGGAGCGCTCCTGAACGGGTGTTGTCCGCCGCCAGATGACCGAGCCCCAGTCCCGAACCGACGCTTGCGGCCACGGCCAGTGCCGCCCAAACCGGCCGGGGCGCGACCGCAAAAATCGTCTGGAGCAGGTTCGCAAACGGGCTTCTGCGCGCCGGAGCGCGGGCGGCGATTCGCTGCCACACTTCGGCTTGGAAACGCGGGGGCAACTCGACCTCCGCCTTCCACGCTTGGAGATTCAGCTCATCGTTAGAATTCTTGACCATAGACATCTTATAAGACACCACAATCGGTTTAAACCCTCAGGATTTTTTGAGCACGGCAGATACCGGTTGATGGGTCGGTTGGTTTTTGAAAAACGGGAGTCGCACTGTTTCGGACAGGATTAACAAGATTTACAGGATTAAGATTTTCGGATGCAAAACAACCGTCGCAGGGCTCGGCGCAAAATCCCGATAATCCTGAAAATCAGGTTAATCCTGTCAAAAAACTTATACCAGACGTCTGCTCGCACTTAGACGATCAGCATACAGTCGCCGTAGGAGTAGAACCGGTACCCTTCGCGGATCGCCTCGGCGTAGGCGTCCATCACAAACTCGCGTCCGGCAAAGGCTGAAACCAGCATCAGCAGGGTGGACTTCGGCAGGTGGAAATTCGTGAGGAGCGCGCCCACTGTTTGAAATTTGTAGCCCGGATAGATGAAAATGTCCGTGCTCCCTTCGCCCGCGGTGGCGCTGCCGCAATCGCGCGCCCGCGATTCAAGCACGCGCATGCTGGTCGTCCCCACGGCGAGTACCCGTTGCGCGGAAGCAACCGCCGCAGCGGTTTCCGGGGGAATCGAGTAGCGTTCCCGGTGCATGACATGGTCCGTAAGGCACTCGGCTTGGACGGGCTTGAACGTGCCCACCCCCACATGGAGCGTCACAAAGGCATGAGGCAGCGCCTCCAAAATTTCCGGCGTGAAATGGAGCCCTGCCGTCGGCGCCGCGACCGCCCCCGGTGCGGCGGCATAAACCGTCTGATACCGCTCCTCATCGCCCGCCTCGCTTTCACGTTCGAAATACGGCGGCAGAGGCAAGCGCCCCACCTTTTCGAGATCGACAGGCCCGCCAAACCTCACCAGCCGCTCCCCGGTTTCAAGGACTTCGATGACCGTTCCCTCCACGCCGCCCACCTTCACCGTCCGCCCAAGGCGCATCCGCCGTCCCGGCTTCACCATGCATTTCCAGGTGTTCTCGCCCGCGGCTTCGAGAAAAAGCAATTCGGTTCGCCCGTCATCGGAAAACACCCGGGCCGGGATCACCCGCGTGTTGTTGAGCACCACCAGATCGCCGCTGCGAATAAACTGTGGAAAATCGCGAAACGTGCGGTGCTCGATCCGACGTTGCGCGCGATCCAGCACCAGCATCCGCGAATCCGCCCGGGCGGGCAGGGGATATCGCGCGATGAGCCCTTCCGGCAAAGCGTAGTCGTAATCGGCGGTAAGGAGGCTCATAGCATCGTCTTCTAAATGGGTCGGGCCATCATTGGCAAGGTCGTTGCGCGCTTGATGTTTGTGAAGGGATGATTTTCCCGCAGAGACGCCGAGGCGCAGAGATCTTAGCAAAAAAGAATAACCTCTGCGCCTCGGCGCCTCCGCGGGAGTAAGTTTCTGCCACCCGCCCTTGACGAGCTTTACGTCTTCGGCGCGAGAATGACGCCGGGTCACACCCGGGCCGCAAACGTGGCTTGATCGTCGAGTTCCAGCCAGTCGAAGGCCGAGGTTGCGGCGGGATCGAGCCCGAGTTTCTCGCATTCGGCGATGAAGTAGTCGCGCTTCTGCGGGTCGTGATAGGGCGAGTAGCGCTCCATTTCCTCGCTCCAGGCGCTAATTTCCTCCGGCGTCCGGAAGATGCCGTTCTGGTTCAACCATTCGGCGAGTTCTTCATCCGAACGGCCGCAGTTCACGGCGCGTTTGAACTCGGAGGCGGTGATTCCCTTAAAGGTGAACAGCATTCGGTCCAATGGGCAGCCGTAGTGGTAATCGCCCGCCATGCAGGCGCTGGCAGCCCGACATTTGTCGATGGCTCTGGCCAGAATTGCGTATTCGCCGATTCGTTCGCGCGCGCTCCGGGGCGGTTCCAGTTTTAGGTCTTTGGCATTCATGTCTTCCCGTCGATGGTTTCGTTCCATCGCCTCGCATGTTTTCGTGTGGACTGGGACGATTGAGCGTCCGGCCACTTTTGGCCCTGAGTATGCCTTACGAATGGTGGGGTTCGGTAAACAACGACGCAACGCCTCCTGCCATCAGGGCGGCGGCGAGGAGTAGTTGTGGCGTCACCGGGTCATCCAGCAGGAGGACTGCGGTAGCGGCCCCCGCAAAGGGCGCCATCGCAAAATAGGCAGCCGTCCGGCCTGCGCCCAGGCGTTGAAGCGCCATCACAAAAACCAGCAGCGCCAGCCCGTGGCAGCAGGCTCCCAGCGCGGCGGCTTCCGCCAGGGTTCTTCCCGTTGGAAGCGAGATTCCCCATGCAAGACACGCAACCAACAGGATGCCGCCTGAAATCAGCCCTTTCCAGAACGTGAACTGGGCGGGCGCCACATCGCGAAGGCGCACGGTGCAGTTGTTGTCGATCGCCCAGCAGAGGCAGGCTCCCGCAATCGCCAGACCGGCGCTGAACCGGCCCGGCCCGGTCCCCGCGTTTGCCGAAACAACCACCCCGCCGAGCGTCGTTAGCACCAGTCCGAATACCACGCGGGGTCCCATGTGCTCGCGGAAAATCAACCAGGCAATCACCGCTGTAAACGCCGCTTCCAGATTGAGCAGAAGGGCGGCGGCCGATCCGGGGGTATGGCCGATTCCCCACACGAGCAGCACCGGTCCCAAAATGGCCCCGAAAAGCAGCGATCCCGTAAAGGGCACGCGGTTTTCACGGGTAAAGAGCTTTGACGGCCCTCGCACGATGTCGGCGAAGAGCGCGACCCCGACGGTCGAGCCGAGATTGATCAAGGCCGAGAGCAGCAGCGGTTCGACGGCAGAAAAGCGCAGCTTGATGAGCGGCGTTCCCACGCCAAACATCAAGGCAGACAGCAAGGCGAACAGAGCGCCACGTTTCCGGGTCATATCGGGCAGCCAGACTAGCCGGATTCCGGCGTTTGTCATGTATTCAAAGTTTAATGCTTCGCAGCGGTCACGATGCTTGATATTCCACTGAAAGCCGTTCAGTTTTGGACGTTCAATAACCTCGAATAATGGCTTCCCCCGATGAATGGTTTAATGGAACTCTCGAAGCTTTCCGTTCTGGAAAGCTCGCGGCCTATGTAGTCTTCGACCTTGGTCTTTCTCCCCGCCTGGGGATTCATCGTCTTCCTAGGGCTCAGATGATGATGCCGCAATCTGTAATCCGGAAAGCGATCGCGAAGCACTCGATTGACCTTACCCTTCTCCAAAATCTGCCATCGGTGATATCGGACCCGGTTAGAATTTTCTTATCCGCGACAGAAGCCAATTCCTTCGTTTTCCAGTTGAAATTGGTCAGTAATCAAGAAGCCTTGGTTGCTGCGATGGAATACTGCAGACATGCCGATTTTGGAATGGCTTACCTCGTAAAGAGCATTCATCCTCGTCTCCGCGATCATTTTTCTCGTTGGGAAGAGCGAGGTTTGCTCCTTTTCGAAAGAAAAGAAAATGCCAAGTAGTTTCGCAGGACTCAGCCCACTATAATTGTGGGCAGCAAGCGGAAAAACTTGGCTGACTTAAAAATGCGTCCTAAAGCCCATCCGGTCAAATGATTTTTTGAGTTTTTTACGTTTGTAAAAATACAAGCGTCTCAAGAGAGAGCGGCACGACCGGGCCGGTCTCGAAATACGAAGAGGGCCGGACCCGTATGTCTGCCCCACGTTTTCACTTACCTCGAGTGGCTTCCCGCCGGAAACTGATCGCTGCTTGGCTGCTGGTGCATTGCGGGCTGCCTTTGGCCTTTGCTTCCGAAGGAGACTACTCCAACGGCATCGGGGCGCGCTCGATGGCGCTCGGCGGAGCGGATGTCGCGTTCCCCGAAGGTCCGCTTAGCGCGCTTGGGGTAAACCCTGCCGGGCTGAGCCTGTTAAAAGATCCGACGTTGGACGCAGGGCTCACCTCGGGGGTGGTGTTGGGGCATTTTTCCAGTCGGGTCAGCGATAACGGAGAATTGGGAAAGCGCTTTGGGATCGGGCCAAATATCGCCTTTGGGCTTCCGCTTGAGTCCCGTCCGGTGAGTTTCGGGATCGGGATCATTCCGCTGATCGGCCTGAATTCCCATTGGCGTTATCTTGATCCGCCGGGCGGCATAGATGGAAAGACGAGCTATGGCGTTCAGAGTAATATTGCAAAGGCGATCCTGCTCCGGACTGCGGTGGGAATGAGCATAGAGCTTTCGCATTGGTTCTCGATCGGCGGGGCGTTGGGGGTCGATTACAACGAAAACCGGTTCCAAACGCCCTACGTGTTCCAGACTCAGCCGGCCTTGCGCGGTCTGAAAACGGTTCTCGATTTGAAGACAAACGGGTGGGGCGTGGACGGCAGCGTGGGAATGCTGATCCGCCCGACGGACCAGTTGGCCTTCGGGCTTTCCTATCAAAGCCCCACCAATGTGGACACTCACGGAACGCTTTCCGGGAATGGAAAAGCGCAACTTCGTTCGCTCGGCGGGCCGTTTGCCAACTTGCGCCCGGATTTCCAATACAACGCCGAACTGGAACGGACCTATCCGCAGAAGTTATTAGGCGGGGTGTCGTGGGAATTTCACCCCAAATGGCGGCTCGCCCTCCAAGTCGATTGGATTAACTGGAGCGACGCTTTCGACGTGCTGCCGTTGAAACTCACCAAGGGGAACAACGCCGACATTAACCGATTCGTCGGCGCGAACCGGTTTGAAGAGGACACTCCCTTGCGGTGGCGGGATCAGGTAATCTATCGAGCGGGGGTGGAATACCTCCTTACGGACGCCTTCCTTCTGAGGTGCGGGTACGCTTACGGGCGCAGCCCTGTGCCCAACGAAACGCTGACGCCCCTGAGCGCTGTTCTTCCCGAACATACGCTGACCGCAGGCGCAGGCTATCGCTGGCGCTGGCTCCAGGTCGATCTGGCCTACCAATGGGATTTGCCGACCACGCGTCACATCGAGAAAAGCGCCCTTCTCGGGGGCGAATACAGCGACAGCAGCACTCGGATCGGCATCCACTGGATTGGGGTGACGACCTCCGTGCATTTTTGAACTTGGGAGCATCGCTTCGCGGGAACGATGGTAGGGATGGCACTCCGTGCCGTCCAGGTGGCGCACGAATCGCAATTCGGCGTCAATGTCGTCGAGATCGCGGGGCGGGCGGCACGGGTATCTGCTTAGCGCCCTTGTAGCTGCGGCGCTCTGTCGCCGCCGGGGTAGCGCTCCGCCGCAAAACTGGACTTTAAGGTTCACATCGCCGCCCCGACCGAGCGGGGCGGCTACAGCGTGCGAGAAAGCACGGTGGCGCTTCGCCATATCAGAGTATATTTGAAAATGGGTTGGTGGCGAACACTGTTGGATTATTTCACTCCGGAATCACTCCGGAAAGATTTGGAGGCGATGCGCCGGCTGCGCCTGATGGTCGGGTTATCTTTCCTTGGATTGGTGCTGGGGGGCATGTACGGGGTATTCTATTGGGCGATAGGCCATTATTGGGGGATGGCGATTATCGTGGCCTGCATCGTTTCGATCCTCATTGTCCCCTTTTTGATACGCGCTACGGGGCGGATTCGACTCGGCGGTAACTTGAGCGTCCTTGTTTGGGTGCTTGGTTTTTCCGCCCTCACCGCGATTGAAGGCGGCATCCGAGGAAGTGCCATAGCGTGGCTGGCCTGCGGGCTTCCATTGATTGCCTTGCTGATTTTGGACAGAATCGAGGCGCTCTTTTGGTGTGTGGTTTGCCTTTTGATAACCCTATTTTTTTGTGGGCTGGACCTGGCCCGCATCATTCTGCGACCGATCTATTCGGAAAAATGGGACTCGGCGATTTTGAGCGGCAGTATTGTGGGCTTGGTCATTTTCATGTCGCTGCTCGGCATCCTCTTTGAATACGCCCGCAAGCAAGCGTTCCTCGAGCAGCAGCGGATGCAGCAAGCCAAGCGCCTTGCCGAAGGGGAAAACCGCGCCAAGGACCAATTCCTGGCGGTGCTAAGCCATGAATTGCGCACCCCTTTGACGCCTGTTCTGGCGATGGTATCTGAGTGGGAGGATCAGGACGATTTGCCGGTCGATATGCGCGCAGAAATTTCGGTGGTTCGCCGTAACGTGGAATTGGAAGCGAAGCTGATCGACGATTTGTTGGATGCGACCCGGATCAGCAGCGGGAAGCTCGTCCTCGATTTCAAGGCGGTGGATGCCCATTCTTGTTTGCGGAGCGCTTTGGAAATCTGTCTCAGGGACATCCACGCCAAAAAACTTCAAGTCTCGGTCGATTTCGGCGCCAAAGAGCATTACGTCCAAGCTGATCCGGTTCGCTTGCGTCAGGTATTTTGGAACCTCTTAAGGAATGCCGTTAAATTTACCCCATGCCAGGGCCGCATCAGTCTCCTCACAACCAATGTGGGAGATAGGCTGCGGATTCAAATTGCCGATACGGGGGTGGGGATTGAGCCGGAAGTGATCCCGCGAATTTTCAACGCCTTCGAACAGGGCGAAAAAGCCAAGACCCGGCATTTCGGTGGCCTGGGGCTCGGGCTAAGCATTGCCAAAGCTATTGTGGAAATACACCACGGCCAAATCACTGCCGTGAGCGGGGGCAAGGATAAAGGGGCGGTTCTTACCGTGGAATTGACTGCCATTGCCGCCCCTGCGGAGCAACCGGTGATACTCGTCCATTCAGAACCAGGCAACGGGGAGCTCCCTCGAATTCTTTTGGTCGAGGACGACTCCGATACGCGGCGAACCCTGACCAAACTGCTTCAACGCCACGGATATCGAGTAATTTCGGCAGACTGCATTCGAGATGGCTTGGAACTCTCGGGAAAGGGGAGCTTTGACGTTGTGATCAGCGACCTGGGCCTCCCCGACGGCAGTGGGTTGGATTTCATGCGCCAAATGAAGGCGCTTTATGGGCTTCCCGGCATCGCCCTAAGCGGTTACGGAACCGACGAGGATTTTCGCCAGAGCCGGGCCGCCGGCTTTGAGCGTCATATTATCAAGCCCGTGAACTTCAGCGTCCTCTGCGACGCCATCCAACTGGTCGTTCCGAAAGCAGCGTGATTCGCGGGCTCTGCGCAGGAGAGTGGCCATCTTGGCCGCTCGGCGGGAGGCGGGACGCCAACAGTGTTCGGCATCGTTTTTGCTCAGGACCAAAGGTCCGCACTATACCAGCCTTGTATGTTGCTTTTCATGCCCATTTCCAGAAAACCGTCCGTAGCA
>JBAXSN010000102.1:0-11871 GCA_037130675.1 Verrucomicrobiota bacterium | reverse complement strand
CCGTTTACATCGAGACCAGCGCCGGGTTGCTGGTCATTCTGGGGTGCGCTCATTCGGGGGTAGTTAACACACTCCGGCACATCCAGCATTTGACTGGAGGAATGCACATTCACACCGTCGTTGGTGGACTCCATTTAGAATCCGCATCACCCGAACGGATGAATGAAACCATCGCCGCGTTGAAGTCTTTTGCTCCGGAGCGGCTGGGAGTCTGCCATTGCACAGGCTTCGCCGCCACGGCTCGCCTGTGGAACGCGTTTCCAGGGAGATGCTTCCAAGCTCACGCCGGATTGAAAATGGACTTCGCGAAATGAACAAATCCAAATGAATGATCCACGTATGAATGATAGAAAGAATATTAACCTGGTTTTTGTCTGTTCCGGTGCGGCGGATGTCGGGGAAATCACCGATCGCGCGGCCCGGCAGATTCGCCAGGAGGGTTTTGGCACAATGTCATGCCTTGCCAGTATCGGCGCGCGCGACTCCGACATTCTCTTCAACACGGATCTCGCAGATCGCATCCTGCTCATCGATGGTTGTCCGAAAGCCTGTGCCCGCCGCACATTTAAAGAAGCGGGCCTCAGCCGCTTCACGCATTTCGATTTGAGCGAGGCGGGCTTGAAGAAAGGCCGCAGCCCGGTCACAGCTGAAAACATCCAGCGGGTAGTGGATCATGCGGCGAAGCTGCTCACCGCGGATACTCCAAAACCCTGAGCCAGCAAGGCGGCGGGAAGCCTAGCCGGGCCGAGGCTCGAGATTCACTCCACTTCCAGCCAAGCGTGGGCTTGCCCAATCTCCGCGTGGTCAAAATAGCGGATTGCGGCTTTTGTAAACGGCCGACAAACGACTGTCATCCACTCCTGCCACTTCTTCTCGCCCACAACCGCCAGGCGCCCGAGATCCGAGAAGTGCCGGAAGGCGAACTTGGTATCCTCCCACATTGCCCCCGCCTCCCAACCATGGAAGTCTGACATTTCAAAGAGGATATCGATCTTGCCGTGCTGCTTGATTAACTTCTCCACGACTGGAATAAATCGCTCATAATCCTCGGTCGTGAGTTTGCCACTCACTTGAACCTCCAACAGCCTTCCCCCTCGCTTTTCTTCCAGTTCAATAGCCATATTCGTTCAGGTGCAAATCGCACGCCATCAATCGAACGGGCGCTTTTAACGGCTAAATAAGCCACTGGGTATTCTATTCGGCATTCTCCCGCTCGCTCATGGAGACCTGAGCCCTCAAAACATCGTGCAGTGTTACCACTCCGAGAATGCGCCCGCCGGGGTTGTCGCTCACAACAATGAACCCAGTGCTTGCGTCAATGAACCGGTTCTGCATTTCGCGGATGATCTCACCCGGCCGGCAAGTGACCGCAGGCTCAATTTTCGCAGGACGGCATTCGAAAATGGAAGCTTCCAGTTCTATTCTGCTGACAATGCCCTTCAATCGTCCGTCTTCAGCGACAGGAAAATAGCGATAAGGGTGCTGTGTGAGCATGGCTTTTATTGCCCCTTCTGAAAGATCCTCAATGATCACCGGCTCGAAGTGAGCGATGGCCGATATCGGGAGATTTTGCCAGCTGCGCAAGTCGCGCGGAGGGATGATATGTTCCAACTGGTGGCCATCCTGAAGCAGAACCTGTTCGTAGAAGTTGGCGTGGTTCAGCGAACGGGCAATCACCTGACTGACCAACCCGGCCAGCATGAGGCCCGGAATCAGCGCGAACTGGTGCGTCATTTCAAAAATAATGAGAATTGCAGTGACCGGAGCCTGCACCACGGCCCCGAGACAGGCGCTCATCCCGCCCACCGCGAGCAACACTTGGTCTGCCGGGGTCAGTGGAAGGAACTTGGAGCCAATCCCGCCCACACAGATTCCGCACATGGCTCCGAAAAACAGGTTGGGAGAAAAGATGCCGCCACATCCGCCCAAGCCGTAGGAAACGACCGTGGCGACCAGCTTGCCAACCAGCAGCAGAGCGGCAAGACGCCACACCATCCCATGCGTGAGCGCATCGGTAAGATCATCGTAGCCGAGCGAAAAGACGCCCAAGCGCCCCGTCGCTGCAAAGATACTGATGCCGATAACCCAGGTCGTCAGGCCGCCTCCCAGCGGATGAATCCACTTGGGGAACACTCCGTGCTTAGCCGATTTTGCACGGAGGGCCAGACAAGCGCGTTGGAAAAGGACACCGATGAGGGCTGCCAGCCCGGCTGCCATCGGCATGAGCACATACGCCCGCCATGTCGGTTCATTGATGGGCCGCAACTCGAAGGCCGGTTGAGCCCCAATGAAAGCGTGGACCACAAACGCGCCGATCACCGCCGCGAGCAGAATGCCGCCGATGAAGGAGCTGTTCAAATCGCCGATGATTTCTTCGAGGACAAAGGCAACCGATGCCAGTGGCGCATTGAATGCAGCAGCCAATCCGGCCGCGGAACCAGCAGCACTGGCGGCGCGCCGGCTTTGTTTTGGCACGCCTAAAAGGCCGGCTACGGAAGACGCAAGATTACTGCCAATTTGAACCGATGGGCCTTCTCGACCGAGACTCTGTCCTCCCCCGATGCTGATCACTCCCGCCAAAAATTTAATCCAGGCAATCCGCTTTGGCGCGAATCCAAACTCCTTCCAAAACGCCAACTTTGCCTGAGGGATACCGCTGCCGGCTGCTTCGGGACAAAACGAATTCAAGAGCCACCCCACAACGAGCGAGGTGATGACAATCACAGTGAAACTGATCCCCGCAAACCGCGCGAAACTCCCGCTTGCCGGATTCTGATAACAGAGTTTGTAAGTCCAATTGATCGCCAACTGAAAACCGACCGAGGCAAAGCTCGCCACGAGCCCAAAAATACAGATGGAGATGATCGGGCGGGCTTTCCCATGAATCTTTCGAAAATAAGAGGCGATCTTCTGCACGTCGAAACCGTAACCACCCGGTCACGAGCCCGTAAAGCCATTCTAGTGAATTTGCGGCATTGCCATGAATTTCGCGTTAGCCCTGGCAGCAAGACCCCCATCCTGCCTCACTTCGGCTCGCAAGCGGTAAAGTCCGTGTATTTGCGCTTCGAGCCACGTGGCTACTTCCACCGGCGCGCCGAGGAGGACAGGGATGAGGTAACGCACCGTCATTTCTGCGGTTACCCCTGCAATCCCCCTCGCGAACAGGGCGTGGACCATCGAAGCGTCAATCAGGGTTGCCAGAATTCCCCCGTGAATGCGCCCATCGTAGCTTTGGAAAGCAGACGATGGATGCCAGATTGCACGCGTGACGCCCTCGGCATCTACGCGAAAGACGAGGTTCAAGCCGTGATCATTATCGGGGCTGCACGCGAAACAATGGGAATGGAGTTCCTCTCGCAACGCGCTCGCCCGCTGGTCAGTGACAGTGGGCGCCGTGGTCGTGTCCATGATCATGGCCGTGGCCGGAACAGCAGGTTTCCATGTTTGCCGGAGCGAGACGTCCTTCGAGTTGATACGCTACCAAATCCTCCAGCGACGTTCCCTGTTGGGCGATAAAGACCGTGATGCCGCTGGCGGCCAACATCTGCACCGCCCGTTTGCCAATGGAACCGACGATGAGCGCCTGCACGCCTTGCTGCGCAAGCCACCGGGGGAATGCTCCCGGAACGTGCTCGGGAGCCTGCACGTCGGTTTGGCTGATGATGTGACGAGTGGCGCGGTCGGCCTCGATGAGGCGGAAGTGCGAGGCCCCGCCAAAATGCTCGGAAAATGAAGCGCTTTGCATCGGGAGCGCGATCCGAATTTGACCCAAGGCTGGACTGGAAATCGTTTGCATTGCGGGCATAGGCCCATAAGTGGAGCGCGATTGCAATTCGAATCTGACGGACTTTCTTTCAACTGCTCGCCTGGGTGTGATATAGAGTTGGTCCATGGCGAGGCCACCCTGTCCCAGACGAATCGAACACCGTCCCCCTGCGCATTACTTCAAGCCCGCCGGCATCCCGCTCCGCGATCTTGAGGAGATCGCCTTGGCTGCCGACGAATTGGAAGCCATGCGGTTGGCTGACTGCGAGGGGCTTTACAACCAGGACGCGGCCAAGTGCATGGGGGTTTCCCGGCAGACCTTCGATCGCATCATCCACCGGGCGCACCAGAAGACAGCCCGGGCCTTGGTCAACGGATTCGCACTACGCATTGAAAAGAACGAGCAGGCAAGTGATCCGCTGATTCTCCCCAGCGCTTAATTTACGAAGCGCAAAAATTCTTTTACCGGAGTGCTGACGCTCCTGCCTCGAAGCTTCTGCTGGTGGAGCGGACGGTTGATCGTCAGGTCTTTGAGCGGAACGATTCCAAGCAGTTTCGACTCAAGTTCCACGCTGACGGTCAACCGTGAAACGATAGCCACTCCTACGCCAGAAATGACCGCGCGTTTGATCGCCTCGGTGCTGCCGAGCGACATCACTGGGGTGACAGCGATTCCCTTGCGAATCAGCGCCGCCTCCACCACTTCCCGCGTGCCCGAACCTTTTTCTCGCGCAATAAACGGCTCCCGGCAGAGATCCCGGGCCGTGACGCTTCTTTTAGAGAGCAAGTGATGCCCCGCTGGGGCGACGGCGACCAGTTGGTCCTCTTGGAACACCATTGATTCCAAGGCGTCGGATTCGATGGCGCCTTCGGTAAATCCGATCTCCAATTCGCCATTCATTAAGGCGGCTTGAATCACCTGGGTGTTGGCGATTTCGAGGTTCAACTCGATCCCCGGATGTTGCTGATGGAATCGGACCAAAGCTTGCGGCAACAAATAGGCCCCAATGGTCGTGCTGGCTCCCACAGTCAAATGCCCCCGCTTTAGTCCCAGCAACTCTTTGATTGCTCTTTCCGCATCGGCCTCAACGAGCGTCATTCGACGGGCGTGATCGGCAAGTACCAATCCCGCGTCCGTGAGGCGGACACCTCTCGGCAGCCGGTCGAACAAGCGAACCCCCAGGGCGCTTTCGAGTTCTCCGATCTGCTTCGATACGGCTGGCTGGCTGATGCGCAGCCGTTGCGCTCCGATACTGATGCTTCCCGCCTCGGCAACGGCATGAAAAAGGGCCAAATGATTTCGATTCACCGCATAACCATAAGCTATGGTTCCCATAAATACTATGTCTTTGTGGCATAGAACTCCGCCGGTTATTATGCCGCCACAGATGAACCAGCAACTTACTCCAGCGACTCCCGCCACACATCCCGCCATTAACCATCCTGATTTAAGCTCCGCTCGACTGGCTTTTGTCGTGCTTGTCGTAGCATTGATCCTTTGGGGTTCGCTCGCTTCATCCCTGGTTGCCGGGATGGTCTTTGCCATTGCGTTTGGCCATCCTTATCCCAAATTCGGGCGCAAATTCACAACCTGGTTATTTCAGGGGTGCGTGGTCTTGCTTGGCTTCGGAATGGACCTTGAAAAAGTGTTGCGAGCCGGACTCAGCGGAGCCCTCTTTGCGATCGTTACCATCGCGGCCACCCTTGCCGCAGGATTCTGGATTGGCCGCCTTTTAGGAATTGGGACAAATACTTCCGCCCTGATTGCGTCTGGGACGGCAATCTGCGGTGGGTCAGCCATTGCAGCGGTCGGCCCCGTGATCTCCGCTACGGAAGCCGAGATGGGCATCGCCCTCGGTTCCATTTTCCTCCTTAATGCGGCCGCGCTGATCGTTTTCCCCATCATCGGTGCCGGTCTGCACCTCACCCAACATCAATTTGGAGTATGGGCTGGAATCGGCATTCACGACATATCCTCGGTAGTCGGGGCCGCCAGCGTTTACGGGCAAGAGGCTCTGCAAACGGCAACGGCGGTCAAGCTTTCGCGGGCGCTTTGGATTGTGCCGCTCACCATTGGGATGAGTGCATTCCTTGCGCGGCGAAGCCCTGCAAAACCTCACAGCCCGAGCGCAGTCCTGCTGCAAAGCGATGCACGGAATCAGCCCAAGGCGGCTGCTCCTTGGTTCATTGGCTTCTTTGGACTGGCCTCGTTGCTGCGGAGCCTGTTTCCACCCATCGCCCACTGTTCACCGCAGATCGATCCTGCCGCAAAAGCCGGGATGAGCATCGCCCTCTGCCTCATCGGCGCAAGCATCTCCCCGGCGGTGTTGCGCAAACTAGGCTGGAAGGTGGCACTTCAAGCCATCCTGCTTTGGTGCTTCATCAGCGTGGCGGCCTTGTTCATCGCGCTCAACTTTGCCTGATGCGGCGCGTTCGCCATGAAGTAGAGCACAGGCACGGCCATCCGGCTGATGAGCAGCGAGGCGACTTCGCCCGCCATCAGTGAAATGGCGAGGCCCTGGAAAATCGGGTCAAAGAGGATCACGCCCGCGCCCACCACCACGGCCATCGCGGTAAGCAGCATCGGGCGAAAGCGCACCGATCCTGCATCGACGACCGCCTCAGCCAGCGGCATTCCTTCCCGTAGGCGCAGTTCGACAAAATCAACCAGGATGATCGAGTTGCGCACCACAATTCCCGCCCCGGCCATGAAACCGATCATGGAGGTCGCGGAAAAGAACGCGCCGAGCGCCCCGTGCGCGGGCAGGATGCCGACGAGCGAAAACGGAATGGCGACCATGACGATAAGCGGCGTGAGGAACGACCGGAACCAGCCGACCATCAGGACGTAGATAATTACAAGCACGGCGGCGAAGGCGGTGCCAAGATCGCGGAAGACCTCAATGGTGATGTGCCATTCGCCGTCCCATTTGAGCGCGGGCTGTTCGCCGGTGAAAGGCATGGCGGCATTGAAGACTTGCAGCTTCGCCCCCGAACCACCATAGGCCGCGGTGTCGAGCTTGGCCAGCGCCTGGTTCATTTTCGCGATAGCGTAAACCGGGCTTTCAATGGCGCCCGCCACGTCCCCGATCACATAGGTTACCGGCATCAGATTCTTGTGGTAAATGCTCTTGTCGGTGAGGGTCTTCTCGATTTTCACCAATTCGCGCAGGGGCACGAGTTGGGTCCCGCTGGATGCGCCGGGCTCCGGAAGCGCATTGGCATCGCCCGAACGGACCCGCAGCGCCAGCAATTCCTCCGGAGTGACGCGTGCCGAGCGCGGCAGTTCAAGGGTGAGGTTTACGTCGTCCTTCTCGCGCGGCAGGTGGAGCAGGTCGATGGATTGCCCTCCTACTGCGATGCGCAAAGTCTGAGAGATCGTCTCGGCGCTAATGCCGTTGAGCGCGGCCTTTTCCTTGTCGATCACGAACTTGGCCTTGGGCTGGTCGGCCTCGACATACCAGTCCACGTCCACCACCCCGTCCACGCTCTTGAAGATGTCGCGCACCGCGCCAGCCATCGCAAGCCGGAATTCCTCGGTGGGCCCGTAGATTTCGGCCACGAGCGTTTGCAATACCGGGGGCCCAGGCGGCACTTCCGCCACGGCAACGCGCGCTCCGTATTTCTCCGCAATGGCCGCTACGCGCGGACGGACCCGTTTGGCGATGTCATGGCTCTTTGCCTTGCGCTCGTTTTTGCCGACGAGGTTCACCTGGACATCCGCCACGTTCGCCCCGCCCCGCATGAAGTAATGGCGCACCAAACCGTTGAAGTTGAAGGGCGAACCGACTCCGGCATAGACCTGATAATTGGTGACTTCGGGTTCCACCCGCACGGCAGCAGCGATCTCGCGAGCGGCCTGCGTGGTGCGTTCGAGCGCGCTCCCCTCTGGCATGTTGAGGATGATCTGGAACTCGCTCTTGTTGTCGAAGGGGAGCATTTTCACCTTCACCCAGCCGATGCCGACGAGAGCCATCGCCCCGAGCAGCAGCGCGGTGATCCCGCCGAGAAAACCCCAGCGCCAGCCGGCGTGGCTCAGCAGCGGCATCATAATCCGCCGATACAGCCGCGTGAAGAAATCCTCCTCGTGTTCGAAGTGGGAATGGATGACTTGCTCACCCGTGGAGGCCGTCGCCGGAGCCGCCACAATCCGCCGCAGCATCCGCACCGCCGCCCAAGGGGTGACGATGAACGCGATGGCCAGCGAGAAGAACATCGCCGCGCTCGATCCGATCGGAATGGGGCGCATGTAAGGCCCCATCAGTCCGCCCACAAACGCCATTGGCAGCACGGCGGCGATCACCGCGAACGTGGCGAGTATCGTCGGATTGCCCACCTCGTTCACCGCTTCCACGGCGACCGCCGAGCGGTCGCGGCCACGGTTCTGCGGCAAATGATAGTGGCGCACGATGTTTTCAACGACCACGATGGCGTCATCCACCAAAATGCCGATGGAGAAAATCAGCGCGAAGAGCGTGATCCGGTTCAGCGTGTAGCCATACAAATAGAAGACCAGCAGGGTGAGCGCGAGCGTGGAGGGGATGGCGATGGCCACGATGCCCGATTCCCGCCAGCCGAGCGTCAGCATGATCAGCAACGAGACGCTGAACACCGCAATGAGCATGTGAAAAAGTAACTCGTTGGATTTCTCCGCTGCCGTCTCGGCATAGTCGCGCGTAATGGAAACCTGCACGTCGGCGGGGATGATCGTGCCTTTGAGCGTCTCCACTTTTCTGAGCACGTCGTGGGCGACTGCCACCGCGTTGGTGCCGGGGCGCTTGGCCACGCTCAGCGTCACCGCAGCCTGCTCCGGAGTGTTGGGATCGCCATAGAAGACATAGTTGGAAGACTCCTCCGCGCCGTCCACCACTTCGGCGACATCCTTCAAATAAACCGGTTTGCCGGAGTAAACGCCCACCACCACGTTGCGCACGTCGTCCGCATTTTGCAGGAATGCTCCGGTTTCCACCGCCACCTCGCGGTTTTCGCTGGTCAATCCGCCGGAAGCGAATTGCCGGTCCGCCTGCTGGATCATCGGGATCAATCCCGCTGGGCTGAGATTGCGCGAGGCGAGCCGGGCCGGATCGATCAGGACCCGCAACTGCCGGCGTGCTCCGCCGATCAGCTTGGTCTCGGCGACTTGCGGCACCTGTTTGACGGCATCGTCAACCTGCGCCGCCAGCCGCCGCAGCGTGAGGTGATCGTAGCGGGCGCTGTGGAGCGTGAGCGCAAGGATCGGGACGTCGTCGATGGAGCGGAGCTTGATCAGTGGCTGCGAGGCGCCGTGGGGGATGCGGTCGAAGTTCGACTGCAACTTCTGGTTCAGCCGGACGAGGCATTCCTCCGCGTTGGAGCCGACCATGAACCGCACAATCACCAGGCTCTCGCCGGGGCGCGAGGTGGAATAGACGTATTCCACGCCGGGGATTTCCCAGAGCAGCTTTTCCATCGGACGAGTCACGCGCTCCTCGGCTTCTTTTGCACTCGTGCCCGGCATGGAAACCAGCACATCGACCATCGGCACCTTGATTTGCGGCTCCTCTTCCCGCGGCAGCAACAGCACGGCAGCCAGCCCGAGCAGAATGGAAGTAACGACGATGAGCGGCGTCAGCTTGGAATCAATGAACGCCTTGGCGATCTTCCCGGCCAACCCAAGCGGCTCCGATTTTTGCGAATCGATGTTCATTTGGATTGAACCTCCAAGCGTTGCCCGTCGCTAAGCCGGGTTGCGTTCTCAACCACGACCTGCTCTTTGGCTTCGATGCCGGAAACCAGTTCCACTTCGCCGCCAAAGCGTTTGCCAGTTTTTACCAGGCGCAACTGAGCACGCCCATTCTGGACCACGAAAACAACTTCCATCTGGCCGCGAAGGATGAGCGCGCTTGCCAGGATGCGCAGCACCGAGGTCTCGCTCACCGGGACCGCCACGCGTCCAAACTGTCCCGCCCTCAAACCGGGCGCTTGGGGGAGATCGAGCTTAACAAGAAAGGTGCGGCTTTGCGCGTCTGCGGCCGGAGCGATTTCGCTGACCGTTCCCGTAGTCTCCACCGTGCCGGTGCGGACGGTCAACCCCGCCCCCGATGCAATGGAGCCGATGATCGCCTCCGGCACATCGGCCTCGAACCGCAACGCCGCCGGGTCTTCCATTTCCAGGAGCGCCTTGCCCGGCGTGGCGAGATCGCCCACGTCGGTCGATTTCCGCGTGATCACCCCGTCAAATGGCGCCGTGATCGTCATATACCCCAGAGCCGTTTCCGCCTCGGCCAACGCGGCTTTGGCCACCCGGTTGACCGACTGCACATTGTCGAAATCCGCCTGCGTGGTGACCTTGTTGGCGAGCAGCGCCGTGGAACGCTGCAAGTTCTTCTCCGACTGATCGCGAAGGGCGCGGGCCTGGTCGAGCTTCGCCTGGATTTCCCGCGCGTCGAGTTGCACGAGGACGTCGCCACGCTTCACGCGCTGTCCGGGTGCAACCAGCATGGTTTCAATACGGCCCATGCTTTTCGCCTCAATCACCGAACGCAACTTGGCCCGCACCGACCCGGTGACCTCTTCCGTGGCGATGTGCGGTTTGGCCTCGACCGTCTGCACGCGAACCAGGACGGGAGGCCCTTCGTTTTCAGGCGCTGCCAAGTCCGGCTTTTTCGAGCAGGCCCCCAGCGAGAGCGCGGTGGCGATGGCGGTGCCAAGCAGAAAGAGATGTGTTTTCATTCGGGAACTCCTTTTGAATCAGACCGAAACATTCGGCTGTTGACTATATGACCATACGTGCATATTTTTGGCAAGAATCTTTTTTGTCCCATGTCGAAACTCCCTCCTTCTAAAAAACTCTCCGATGCAGCCGTTGAGCTAATCGCCGGGCGCTTCCGAGCCCTGAGCGAACCGACCCGGCTTAAACTCCTAATGGCTTTGGAAGATGGCGAAAAGAACGTCACGGAACTGGTCAACCTGACCGGCGCCACCCAAACCAACGTTTCCCGTCAGCTCAGCGTGCTCACCACGGCGGGGTTGCTGTCGCGGCGCAAGAGCGGCCTGAGCGTTCTCTATCGCATCGCCGATCCCGGCATCTTTGATCTGTGTGGCCATGTCTGTAAGAGCCTCCAAAAGCGGATCATCGAGGAGAGCGAAATCTTCGGGGCAGCGTCTAAATCATGAGATTTAAAAACTTGGCGCTGGAATCAAGCCCCTCGCTCCATTTTGACCCTCCCCAATTCATTAGCCGTAACCGGCGGTGCTACTGAACCGCGCAAACCTTGCAGAATCCAGCTCCGACAGCCTTGCCAGCCGCGAATAAGACGTAACAGGCCGACCGAAATACTTAGCCAGGAAATCGAAAAAGACGTCGACTTGCACATGGCCAACGATTAGCTAATTGTTTTTGTAACGAAAATGAAGCCCAACCCTCTGACCAACTCCGAATCAGCGCTGACTACGGATCAGAAGGTTTACAGTTCGACTCTGTACGGGCGCAGTTCCTCATCCTCCTCTGTAAACCAGCCGGTTTTGGCCCCTTCGGCCGCCGGAAACAAGCCGACTCGCCGCGCCAAAAACACCGATGGCCAAAGATTTGCTAAAAAAACGGTTTTTTTTGCCCCGGTCACTTGGCAGGGAAGCGGAATGTCGCCAATGAGCGTTATGTGCGCAACGATGGCATACGCGGTCTCTACAAACGCGGGAAAATCTTCTACCGCCTCAAAGGCGGCAAGTGGGAGTCCCTGGGCACGACCGTGCGCCGTGAAGCCATCAAGCTCAAACGCCAACTCGATGAGCGCGACATCGCCCTCAAATTCCAAAAAATAACGGGCTTGCGGGCCTCGAAGAGAGCCTTCGCCGGGTGGAAGAGAAAGTGGACGCAATTTCGACCGCTCCGGAACAGAAAGGCTTAGCACCCAGTTTTGCTAACCGTGTCTGCACCCTTTGCTGGCCGTGCTCGAAGAGGCGAAGCTCGTTGTAGGCTTCTGGCTGCGAGCGGGTAACACTGCTTGCGCAAACAACGTGGTGGCTTTCACCCTTGAGTTGCTCGCCAACCTCCCCAAGCACATCCGCCTGCGGTTAGCCCGAGTTCCGCAGAAGTGTTCGGCTCGTGAAATTCTTTTCAGAGAAGGG
>JBAXSN010000101.1:0-12350 GCA_037130675.1 Verrucomicrobiota bacterium | reverse complement strand
GCATCTGGACCGCATTCGCGAGTTGTGTCTGGCCGGCAAGTTCAAGGAAGCGGGCCTCATCAACGACCAGATCCGGGACTCGCCGGTGCGCATGTAGGTGATAGCGAATTGGCACAACGGGCTATCAACGTTCTGCAGCGCCAGTGGTCTACGGGGATGATGTCGTATCTCTGTTCTTTCGACGACACCAAAATGGCAGGCACCGACATCTCGGGCGGCTTCCCTTACCTGTGCGCCTCCACGTTGGTCTATTCCGACCTGGGCCTGATCCGCTTCTTCCCGGCGCGTCCGGCTCAATGGAAGAGCGGATCGATCAAGGGCTTGCGCCTGCGCGGGGCGATCACACTTACCGATCTGAGCTGGGATGAGAAAGGTGCCAAGGCAGTATTGGTCTCTGATAAGGATCAAACCATTAGCGTTGAAACACCCAATGGCCAGAAAGGGCCAATTTCGCTCGTCGCCGGAAAGTCAAAGGAACTCAATTTGTAGGAACTTAGGAAAGCGCATCCGCACAGCGCCTTGAAACTGAAAGATCATGAAAAAGAGTCACATGAAAATTGGAAAATGAGCCTCAAGGTTATGATCGAAGCAGCGGCAATTGTAATTCTTGGTTGCGGACAGAGACGAATTTTTAGCCCACGTTCTTTGCAGGGTTAACGTAAAGACATCCAACGGGGTGCCAAAGTTCGTTTTGGCGGGCGCCAAGACCAGCACCGGGGAGAGTGCGCTCCCCAGAATGGGAGTGAGAAGTCGAAGTGAGCGAGGCGTGGCGAATTTGCCCTTTCCTGAATTCAAAGTTTAATCTGTTCGGTCACAATTATTGTGACATGACAGGTTTCTGATTTCCGGCAATAAACCTCATCATTGACGTCATTCGTGCAGCCGCTTGGATGACGAGTATGAATCTTAACAAAACGCCGATGTATGCTTCGTAAGACCAGAACAGGAATTTTCCAACGCAGCGGGTTTGAAAGGTGGCGGAAATTGGGGGTAGCTATGGTGATGGGGCTGGGGATGCTCTTTCCGGCCTTTGCCGAGACTTCATCTTCCCCGGGGCGTGAAACGTTGCTGATGAATTTCGGCTGGAAGTTCCACAAAGGAACCCTCCAGGTGAACCATTGGTATAGCGGCACCAAGAGTGGGCGTTACGGGATCGAGCCGCTGGACAAGTCGGCGCAGAGCCAGGGAATCGGGCTGACTTACGATGACAGTTCCTGGCGCAACATTGATCTGCCGCATGATTTTACCGTCGAAGCGTTCGCTTCCGAGAAGGGGAACATGGGGCACGGTTATTTCCCGGCCGAAGTGGGCTGGTACCGTCGGCACTTCACCGTTCCGGCCTCTGATAAAGGCCGGCGGATTAGTGTCGAGTTTGAGGGGGCCTTTCAAACCACGACGGTTTATTGCAACAACTTCATCGTTGGCGTGAATCGCAGCGGCTATGCGCCCTTCCAGTTCGATATTACCGATTTCATCAATTACGGCGGGGAGAACGTCCTGAGCGTTTGCGTGGACGCAACGATGCCGGAAGGCTGGTGGTATGAGGGCGGGGGGATTTACCGGGATGTCCACTTGGTCAAGACCGCGCCGGTGCATATTCCATGGGGCGGGGTTCAAGTCCAAAGCTGGTTCAAGACCGACCCCGATGACGGCCCCAGTTTTCTTGCCGATGCGCCCGAGGGCCCTGCCAAGCTGCGGGTCCGGACTGCAGTGACCAATAAGGGATCGGGGCGCCGGGATGTGGTGGTGCGCGTGAAGGTGCTCGATCCAGCCGGGAGCCAAGTCGCTGAAGGACGCCAATCCATCCGGGTGGGGCCCTGGGGCGAGGTTCCTGCGGTGATTGAGACCCAGGTTGCCCAGCCCCGCTTGTGGTCGCTGGAGACCCCGCAACTCTACACGGCCGCGGTGGAACTGGAAACCGACGGCGCTGTTGTGGATCGGTCTGACGAAAGTTTCGGGGTCCGCACCCTCCGGTTTGATCCCCAGCAGGGATTCTTTCTCAATGGCAAGTCCGTCAAGATCAAGGGAGCGGCCAACCACCAGGATCACGCCGGCATCGGCATTGCCTTGCCCGACGCGGTGGTCGAATACCGGCTCAAGCGGCTCAAGGAATTCGGCTTTAATGGCTATCGGACGGCCCATCATCCGGGCGGACCGGTGACACGGGTAGCGGACCGGATCGGAATGCTGGTGTTAGCTGAGAACCGGAAGTTCAGCACCGGGGAACAGGGGTTGAAGGAGCTGCGAAGCCTTGTTCTTTCCTGCCGCAATTCTCCGAGCGTGGTGGCCTGGAACATCGGCAACGAGGAGCTGGCTTTCCAAGGAACCCCGCTGGGCGGGCAAGTGGCCGGGAGCATTCGCGACTGCATTCGCTCCATGGACGCCACCCGGCCGGTGACGATGGGGCAGAATGAAGACCACGAGAAACCCGATTCCGCGGCGACGGCCCTGGATATGGTCGGTTTTAACTATACGTGCAATTATCAGCCGGAGCTCTTGAAGAAAGTATTCGATCTTTTCAAGAACAAGCCGCTTTTGGAGACCGAGATGGCCAACACCTACACCAGTCGCGGAGTGTATGAGGACCAGGAACAGCAGGGGCGGCTGCTTTCGTATGAAAAGCCCAATTTCAACGTCGGCACGTTTACCATGACCGAGGTCAAGCGGCTCTTGGAGCGGCCGTTTATGTGTGGAGGCTTTATCTGGACTGGGTTCGATTACCGCGGGGAACCGGCTCCGTTTTACCCGGATCGGTGGGCATATCATAAAAAGCCTGGCAAGGTTCCGTGGCTTGTTTCCTGTCACTTCGGTGTTTTCGATCTTTGCGGGTTCCCCAAGGACGCGGCCTATTACTACCAATCGGCTTACGCTACGGAGCCGATGGTCCATCTCTTCCCGCATTGGAACTGGAAGGGCAAGGAAGGCCAGCCCATCGAGATCTGGGTTTACAGCAATTGCGAGGAAGTGGATCTGATCGTCAATGGCAAGAGCCAGGGGCGCAAGCCGATGCCCAAGCTGGGTTATCTTTCCTGGAGCGTTCCGTACGAGCCGGGCGCGATCGAAGCCGTTGGATACAAAAATGGGTCGCCGCTGGCCCGGGACCAACATGAGACCACCGGGGAACCCGTGGCCGTGGTCCTCACACCGGATCGGCCCACATTGAAGGCCGATCATGAAGACGTGGGCCTGGTCACGATGCAAGTCGTCGACGCCCAAGGCCGGCCCGTGCCCACCGCCTCCAACACCATCCGTTTCCGTTTGGAAGGCCCCGCTCGGTCGCTCGGCTCGGGCAATGGCGACGCGGCCACCCGCGAGCCGGACAAGGTTCCCGTTCGCAGTCTCTGGGCGGGCCTGGCTCAAGTTCTCCTGCAGACTTTGGATCAACCCGGCAAGGTCACGCTGATCGCGGAAAGCGACGGGTTGCGTCCTGCCAAACTGGAACTGACCGTTTCCCCCTCTCCGCGGCGGGCTTATCTGCCTTCGCCTGTGGAAGCCGACCGGGCCATGTGGTCGGATACCCAGGGAAGCGACAAAACGGCGGAGGCGAATAAGGCTGCTGGGGCGCCTGCGGTCCAGCAGGATGACTATTCATTTTACGAGAGCAACGCCGTGACCAACTCCAAGAAGAAAAAGTAGGCGCGCTACTCGTTTCCTAAATCGGTCGGTCCCTGACGACACACCCGAGTAAAAAAATGTAAGGTTCGGCTGCAGGCCAACAATACGTTTCAAACCTGCGATGGGGACTTAAAAAATGAAAAAAAGTATCCTGCGATATTGGTATATCATCAGCCTCCTGTGCCTTGGTGCCGCCACGGCATCGGCGACCTTACCGGAAAAAGACAACGTGCCCTGCGAGGTCGAGGGGGACGCGATCGTGCGGCACAACGGCGTCTTTTTCAATAATCGCCCATTATATAACAGCCAAGGCCGGCCAAGCGACCCCTACTATTGGGTGTTCGGCGGGGACCGGCCCCTGCTGCGCTTCGGCGGCGATCCGTGGCTCGACGGTACCTTTGTGGCCGGGTTTCAGCGCGCCGATGGCACGAGCAAGTGGCTTTTGGATTTCAAGTCCGTCGAGTTTCGTTATTACGGCGGGCGGAGCGAATGGCGGGCGAGCGACCCGGCGTTTCCGGGCGTCACGATCGAGCTGCACGAGCTGCCGCTGGGGCGGGGAACGGGGCTGGCCGCCCAGGCGCGCGTCCATGGTGCCGCCGCAGGTGATCGGCTCGTATGGATGCTTGGCTGCGCCCATTACAACCCCTATGTGAAAGGGATCGACGCGCTGGATGAAAACGGGCCGCGGGTCCGCCAGTACGGGTTTACCCCGGCTGAAGCCGAGGGCAATCGCGTCGAAATCCAGAACGGGGTGGTGCGGATCGAACCGCAGCACTATCCGCAGGGCAAGTTCCGCTACACGCTCGCCGCATGCAGTGCGCCGACCGATTACCATGTTGCCGATGCGGACCAATGGGCGACACCCGCGGGATTGCTGGCCAGTACCGGCAGCAAGCGCCCGATGGCCTGCGGCGTCACGCCGCTCAACGGGGAGACACCCGTCACCTGGATCTGCCGTGCATGGCAGAACACGGAAACCGAGGCAGCACCGCCCAAGGTGGCCGAGGAGTTCCACGCCGCCTGGGAGCGCGTCGAAGAGCTCAACCGGCGGGTCATTTGCCGCACCCCGGACGCGCGCTTGGACTTCATGATGCGCGCCATGTCATCGGTCATTGACGGCATCTGGCGCACCGAGGCCTATGGGGATGGAGGCACCTCTACTTTCCCGAACCCGCTGCTGGGCTGGCGCAACAACTATGGCGGCACCGTCTATGGCTGGCATGATCGGGTGCTCACTGCAGCCAAGCACTTCTTCGCCTCGCAGGTGACCAAGGAGACTTATCTGGACCACCCCGAACTGCGTGATCGCATCGAGAAGAATAAGGAACTCAGTCGCTATGACGGCAGCCTCTCCCATCCCGGCAAGGATCCGCGCTTCCACAGCAAAGGGCGCTTGATCCCGGACGAAAACTCGACCATGTATGACATGCAGTCGCAGTTCTTCGACCAGATGATTGAGGACTGGCGTTTTACCGCCGATCCGGAGATGGAAAAGACACTGCGCCCTGCCTTGGAGCTGCATCTGGATTACATCGCGCGCTGCTTTGATCCAGACGGCGACGGTGCCTACGAGAGTCTTCCCAACACGATGCTTACCGACACGGTCTGGTTCAACGGCGGCGGTACGCCCGAGGAAACCGCCTTTGCTTATCGAGGCCACCAAGCCGCCCGCGACATGGCGCGCCGGGCGGGAGATGAAGCGGCGGTGCGGCGCCACGAGGCCAAGCTGGCGCTGATCCGCAAGGGCTTCTTTGGAAAGCTCTGGGTTGATCACGCCGGGCATCCGGGCGCCTACCGGGAACAAGGCGGACATCAACGCTTGCATGAGGAGGAGTGGCTGCCTGGCATCGTCCTGACGCTCGACTGTCCCGGTCTGCTCAACTTCGAGCAAATGGCCTCCAGCCTGCATTTCACCGAGTATGGCCAGCAGCGTGAGCGGTTGCCGCGCGGCGGGGTGCGTGTATGGCCATCGAACTGGGTGCCCGCGGTCTGGTCCAACCGGCTGCTCTATTCCGGCGAGGAGTTCCATCTTGCCTTGGGCTATTGTTTCGCCGGCATGCCGGAGGGGGCATTGGAGATCATCCACGGCAGCGTCGATGCATTGGCCTTCGATTCGGGCGTGCCGGGCAATCTTGGAACTCCCTACAACAGTTGCGGGGTGGATTTCTCCGACAATGTCACCACGTTTGCTCGCGCGATGGTCTCTGGGATCTTCGGCTACCGGCCCGACCGGCCCAATGGATTGGTGACGATGGCCCCTCAGTTCCCCGCCGCATGGGATCATGCGGAGCTCTCGACCCCGGAGTTCTCGTTGGCTTACCAACGCACGGGCGAGGGGACGGAGGAACGGTTGCGCGTGCGCCTCGCGCAGGCCTCGGCGATGGAGCTCCAGGTGCCCTTCCGCGGCGGCGAGTTCGTTTCGGTCACGCTCAACGGCCAGCCCGTCAAGCATACAACCCAGCCGGGCTTCGGCCGTTCGATCTGCGTGGTGCGCACTCCGTCAATGCAGGAGGCGGAGGTGGTGGTCAAATGCGCGCCGGCGTTGCCGAAGGCTGCCCCGCAGTTCCAGGAGGTCGATATCAATCAGCCGGTTCAACTCGCGCTTGAGAATGCCGCCGTGCTGGAGGTGCAGGACGCGCAGAAGGTTCTAAGCGATGTGAAAATCGCCGACGGTCGGGCGACTGCCCGCATCGCCAACAATCCCGGAGTCCATCGGGTGCTGCTGCTGGCGAAGTGCGCCCAAGGTGCTCCCCAGTACCGGATCATGGATTTCAAGGTGCACGACCGGGCCGATGAGGCGTTTGCCGCCGAGAAGAATCTGCGCCAGGCGCCTGCCGGGGTCCGCTGGACGGGCATTGACCTCAGTGGGGTCCGTAATGGCCGGGTCAGCGAACTCTTCCGTCAGGAATACCTCTCCCCGCGGCCCGACACCATCTCCACGCGGCTGGCCCGCGACGGCTACGGCATCTGGAACCATGTCTATACCGGCAAGCTGGCACCGGGGATCGATCTCTCCAACACCCAGCCGCGCCGACCTGTGCCTGTCTATGATGCTGAGCTCGGCACGCTGAAGGTGGATCAGGAGCTCACCCTTGAGGCTTGGGTTCAAGCCGATCTCTCCGATGCCCAACCGTGGAGTACGACCCCGATCCTTTTTCTGGGCGATCTTTCCCTTAATTTTCTCAACAGCGGAGGCCGGCTCATGCGCATGTTCGCCCCGGAGAGCATTTTCGTCGGCACTTCGAACATCTCCGGCGCGCGGCTCACCCATGTGGCCGTCGTGTTGCGATCGGGTAAGCCGGGCATGCTCTATTACGACGGTAAGAAGGTCTTAGTCGAGACCCTCCCCGTGGACTTTTCCAAGGTCAAGTTTGGTGAGCTCCTGCGGTTGGGAGCTGATCTGAAGGGCGGCAGTCGTCTGCTGGGCCGCATCGCTCGTGTAGCGGTCTCCAAACGGGCGGCCACCGAGGCGGAATTGCAGCACCGGACCTTGGAGACACCCCCATTGGCGGGAGCGTGGGCCGACTGGAGTATCCCCGTAGATGGTCCCGCTCAAGTCGATTCCAAAGTCCCGGGGGCGCCCGCGCTGGTGCGCCAGTCGATTCCTTTCCACCTTCCAAAAACACTCGGCGAGCCGCTGCCTGTTGTGGACGGGATGCTGGAAGTCCCGCAGCGGGCGAAGTTCAAGTGGAATATCGGGGACAAGAACATTGCCTTCACCTCGTTGTGGGATAACTGGCCGCGGAAGGTCACCGTGCCCGTGAACCGCAAGGGCGACTCGGTCTGGCTGCTGGTCGCCGGTTCGACTAATCCGATGCAGGTGCGCATCGCCAACGCGGTGCTGCGCTTCGAATACGCCGACGGCAAGACCGAGACCCTCGATCTGGTTAATCCGATGAACTTCTGGTCACTCTGTCCCTTCTTCTGGAGCGACTATGATTACCGGGAAGACGCCTTTGCGCTGCCCAAGGAAGCGCCGGCCCAGGTGCAACTGGGATCGAACTGCCGGGCCATGGTGTACGGCTGGAAACTGCGTCCTGGAGTGGAACTTAAGGGCGTGACCCTCGAAAGCCTCTCGCAGGAGGTCGTGATCGGCCTGATGGGGGTCAGCCTCTGTAATCCCCAATAATCTACTCGCATTTGCGGGAAGCTGCTGATTTTCCCTGGGCCGTTCCCATGGCTTTTGGCAAAGCATCCTACTATTACTCCTTTATCCTATGAAAGAATGGTCTTCAGACAAAGAGCTCTTTGAGCTCATGCGCTCGGTTCTCTACACGCCGGTGGTGGGGGATATTCTCGATCAACTCGGCCGGTTTCACCAGTTCCTTCCCGCCGAGGTACGCGGGATCATGCCCGAGATGAAGGTGGCCGGACGCGCCATGCCGGTGCTCCAAATGGACGTGTTCGGCTTGCAGGAAAAGCCGTTCGGGCTGATGACCCAGGCCCTGGACGATCTCAAGCCCGGGGAGGTTTACATCGCCACAGGCACCACCTTCCAAAGCGCCAACTGGGGGGAGATTATGACCGCAACAGCCCGGACCCGCGGGGCGGTGGGGGCTGTGGTCAACGGCTATCATCGGGACACCCCGCAGGTGCTCAGCCAGAACTGGC
Source organism: Verrucomicrobiota bacterium (assembly GCA_037130675.1). Taxonomy (GTDB): domain Bacteria; phylum Verrucomicrobiota; class Verrucomicrobiia; order Chthoniobacterales; family Chthoniobacteraceae; genus JBAXSN01. The sequence continues at coordinate 4,124 of JBAXSN010000101.1, read as the reverse complement.
CCGTGTTCAGCCGCGGTTCCTGGGCCCAGGACTCGGGTCCCCGGATGAAGGTGGTCGATTTCCGTTGCCGCATCGAGATTGGCGGGGTGGTGGTTAACAACGGGGACCTTGTTTTTGGCGATGTCGATGGGGTGCTGATTATTCCCCGGGAACTGGAGGCGGAGGTGGTTTCCAAGGCCTTGGAGAAAGCCCGGGGCGAGAAGCTGGTTCGCAAGGAAATCGAAGCGGGAATGACCTCCACGGCTGCCTTTGAGAAGTATGGAATCCTTTAAGTTGCCCCTGGGGAAAAGTCCTGTGCGACAGAATTTATATGAAACTTGGATTGGGTCTGTATCGCCACCAACTCACCCCTGAAAACTACCGATTTGCCCGCCAATGCGGTTGCACGCATGTGGTGGTTCATCTGGTGGATTACTTCCGTGCTTCCCGAAGCAATCAACCCGGCGACCAGCCCATTGGGGATGACTCCGGTTGGGGGCTGGCGGGCGATTCTTCCAAGCTCTGGGGTTATGAGGAAATCGTTTCCATCCGCAGGGAAATTGAGCAAGCCGGCTTGGTTTTAGAGGCCATTGAGAATTTCGATCCTGCCCACTGGCATGATGTTCTTTTGGACGGCCCGAAAAAAGCCGGGCAACTTGAGAATTTAAAAACCATGATCTGGAACGTCGGGCGCGCCGGGGTCCCCATTTTTGGCTACAACTTTTCTCTCGCCGGGGTGGCAGGGCGTATCAAAGGCCCATTCGCACGGGGTGAAGCGGAGGCAGTGGGCATGGAGGGCCCGGTGGATCAACCCATTCCAAACGGGATGGTGTGGAATATGGTTTACGACAGTCAAGCGCCGGCTGGAACCCTACCGCTCATCACTCATGAGCAACTCTGGAACCGGTTGAAAGATTTCCTGGAGGCCCTTGTGCCGGTGGCCGAAGAGGCCGGTGTGGTGTTGGCCGCGCATCCGGATGATCCACCCATGCCCACCATTCGCGGGACACCTCGCTTGGTTTACCAACCCGGCATGTACCAGCGGCTGCTGGATCTCAAGCCCAGCGCGAGCAACGCATTGGAGTTCTGCCTCGGCTCCGTTGCTGAGATGACCGAGGGGGATATTTACGAAGCGTTGGACACCTACAGCCGACAGAAAAAAATCGGCTATATCCACTTCCGCAATGTCCGGGGCAAGGTGCCTTATTATCGGGAGACCTTTGTAGATGAAGGCGACATCGACATGCTCAAGGTTATTCGCATCCTGAAGAAGAACGACTTCCGTGGGGTCCTCATCCCGGATCACGCTCCGCAAATGAGTTGCGACGCTCCCTGGCACGCAGGCATGGCTTTTGCCTTGGGATACATGAAGGCTGCTTTGCAAGCGTGCTCCTGAGTAAAGATCCGAATGAAGGACCGAGGCTGACTTTTCCTGGGAGCGTTCGGGAAGTGGCCTCTGTAAGCCTGGACTGATATGATACCTGCAACCCCCACTCAATGAACTCGCACAGCATCTCCATCCATTTCGGAACCTATTCCCACGGCGGGAGCTTTTTCCCTGGCTCGACCGGCAAGGGGATCCTCTCCTCGAAGTTCAACTTGGTGACCGGGAAATTTTCGGATCCCGTTCTTCTCGGCCAGCCGATCAACCCGGCCTGGATTCACATAGCCGAGGGACATCTTTTCGCCGCCTCCGAAACTTTCGAGGAACCGGGGTTTGTGCATGGGTTCGACATTGGGGCGGATGGAAGTCTCAACCAGCAGCGCACCTATCCCGCTGCCGGGCGTGCGACTTGCCATATCACCACGGACGCACATCATCTTTACGCGACCTCCTATCTGGACGGGTTGTTGGCCGTCTATCCCAGAAACGGGGCCAGCCTCGGTGAACCGCAGATTATTCGTTACTCGGGGAGCGGCCCCAACCGCAGCCGTCAGGAAAGCGCCCATGCGCACCAAGCGGTGATTTCGCCAGACGGTCGCTTCCTTTACGTGTGTGATCTTGGCACGGACAGCATTTATCGGCATGAAATCAGTGCCAAAGGCTTGGGCCAGGCCCATTCGATCAAGCTTGCTAGTGGTTGCGGCCCCCGCCATCTGGTGATGCACCCTTCGGCGCCTTGGCTCTGGGTGGCTTGCGAGCTGGAACCGATTGTTTGCACCTTGTCGAGCCAGCGGGGCGAGCTTGGAAAACTTCGTGTTTGCCGGTTGCCCGGAGCCCAGTCGGGGACCGCGGCCGCCATCCGGTTGCATCCTTCCGGCAAGCTTTTGGGCGTATCCGAACGGGTCACGCACTCGATCTGCCTGTTTGCCATCCATGAGGATGGCTCCCTCTCGGCTTCTTCACAGATCCAAGGAGAGGGACGCACTCCACGCGACTTCGCTTTTACGCCTGACGGCCAATGGCTTGTCGCTTCATTCCAAGACTCGCATTTGATCGAGAGCTATCGGCTGGATGCTGATTTGCAGCCCCAGTCGCAACCGGCCGATCGCCTCCAGATCCATTCGCCCGCTTGTGTGGCGATCTAACAGCGCCAGTGTTCAACTCCATGCCCTTATGCAATTAACTCTCGAAGGAAAAACCATCCTCATGACCGGTGCCATCGGGGCGATCGCCCAAGAGGTGATCCTCACTCTGCATCGCGCCGGTGCACGGCTCATCCTCACCGACAAAAAACCTTCCCAAGAAGCAGTGCCGGTGCTCGAAGGGTACGGACTGAAAAATTTCGTCTACCACCCAATGGATGTGACCGATCCGGGGCAGGTGGAAGAAGTCGTCCAACAAGCCTTTGCGGAACAGATTTCCATCGCCCTCGGGCATGCCGGAGGCACCGATATTTGTCCTTTCAGCGAATGTTCCCGCGAAAAGTTCGATGGGATTTTCGCTTTCAACTTTACCGGCCAGACCTATTTTGCGCGGGCCGTGCTCAGGGAATGGACAGCCCGGAATATCCCGGGTCACCTCCTATTTACCTCCTCGTATGTGAGCAAAATTCCGATGGCTGGCATCTCGGCTTATGTGGCGGCCAAAGCGGCCCTGGAAATGTTCGCCAAAAACCTAGCGCTCGAATACGCCCCCCAGCGTATCCGCGTGAACTGTATTTCGCCCGGCAACGTCGCCGCAGGCAGCTCCAAAGAGCTTTACGATGTCGATCCGGAATATCGGGCGTGGGTGGACCGCGTTTCACCGCTCGGAATTCGCAACAGCGCCCAAGGAATCGCGAATGCGTTCCTTTATCTCTGTTCACAACTCGGCGACGAGCTCGACGGGCATGTCCTGCAGGTCGACCAAGGGGTGGGCCTGCCAAAGCTGGGATAAGCGCGGCGGCCAACCACGGATAGGACGGATGTCCACAGATTTAGGTGGGCGAAGCATGCTCTCTAGGAAACCCAGCTCCCGCAAAAAGCATCTCATGAAAAAACTATTCCTCCTCGCATTCTGTACCTTGGCGGCGCTCTCGGGCTGGGCTGCGGACACGCAACCGTTGGTGCCGCAAGTTAGCTTCACGGCGGCCCCCTTGAAACCGACCGCGCCGTGGGCCGACGGGCCGAGTGTGGTGCTCGACCACCCCGCGCACCATAGCGACGGCGCGGATGCCACCACCATCTATGAGCCGGTACGCGAGGGCGGGTTCCGCATCCGGGGCAGCGGCCACCGGCTCAACCGCTACATCGTGCAAGGGCAGAACCGCCTCTGGACGGGGGACACCCCTTTTTTCCAGCTCGACAGCTTTGTGACGGACAATCAACCGACCCCGGCGCTTTGGGAAAAGGCACCGCTCAGTGCACAACCTGCAAAGAACAGGAAGGCGATGAGCGACATAAACCTCCGGTGCTCCCTGGGCTCTCTGCGCCTGGGGGTGCCGGGCGAGGCCGGGCGCGTGCAATGGCTCGACGCGCTGGGAAAAGCGACCACCACTACCTTTTGGCCAGGGCACACCGATTATGAAATTGTCGGTCCTAGCTGGAAAGCCACCGTGCGGATTGCGCCAACAATTGGGCATCATGGGCTGGTCTGCGACGTGCGCTTCGATCGCCCGACGCCGTTGGTCTGGCAATACGCCTCATCTACCCGGCGAGACTCTCGCCACAAACCAAGTTTCAAGCTAGTTCCGCCCCCGGTAGCGTGCCTTGCCGGATCATTC
>JBAXSN010000100.1:0-12513 GCA_037130675.1 Verrucomicrobiota bacterium | reverse complement strand
GCCCTCGACCGGTTCGGATTCCTTTCCGGCATGCCCCCGCCGGGTCAGGGCATCACGTTCAAGCCGGTGCAGTGCGGCGTCGACGGCGTGGTTGAACACCTTGCGAAGCACTGCCCGGTTCTCCGGTGTTTCCAGGGCAAATGCCACGCTCACCGATTTGGGACACACGAAGCTGCAATCCCATCCGCTTCGCCGCCCCGGTCCGGGGTTTTCGACAAGACCTTCGTTGTTGTTGGTTTTCGGGTCGAAGGTGCGCGGGTCGTAGCCCTGCATGATGCCGTGCAACCCGTTCGGCGTCACGCCACCGGAAAGCCCGAGATCCCGCGCCCCACTGCCGAACCATCGTCCGGCAGGTTCGCCGATGTCTCCCGCCACGCCATCCAGGTAGTAGTCGGCATGCGACGGGGCGACGACCTGACCGAGCAGATAGGCAACGCGTTCCTTGGCGCTGCCGCCCTGGTCGTATTTACCCAGCGGTGCGATGGTCATCATCGTCACTCTCCTTCGCCACTGGCAGGTCGAAACCGGCGAACGGCACCTTGCCGAGAACGTCCTCGGCAAGTTCGGCTCCAAAGATATCCTTCATGAAGTCGTCCGGTTCGCTGGCGATATTCGCCACAGTGGTCGCCATTGCCTGCTCTGCCTGTTCGTCCTGTTTCGTGTTGTCAGAAGACTCCGGCACGATTGCCGGAGAAACTTCTTCGTCGACCGGCTTCGCGGATTTCGTTTTGCGGATTCGCGTCCAGCGGGCTTCGACCAGCGCGGGCTGGGTTTTGACGTAGTGGCGAAACGGGAAATTGACGAGGTAGGCGTCCTCGTAGCCCAGCACCAAGGCGCGGATGCCGTTCCAGCGTTCACTCGCACCGAGCTTCGATTCGATTTCCGCCGGATGAATGACCGGCAGGTCGACGTCGGCGTGAGACACCGAGACCGAACCACCGCGCCCCTTGTCGGCAGGGCCATGGCTCTGCTGCTGAACCTGCACGCGGCGGTTGCCGACCGTGCGGGAAATCCATTCCGCTGTCGGTCCGGGCGGGAATTTCACCACCACCCAGGTCTTGATCTGGGAGAGGAAGGTATTTGCCTCTTCCTCGGAATAATGCTGGCGAATCTGGCTGTGATCCTGCGCGCCGATGCACACGCGGAGTCCCTTCGAGCGCCCGACTTCGAGGAAGGGCGCGAAGTTCGGCACCTTGCCGAGTTGCGGAAACTCGTCGAGGAAGAGCCATATTCTTCGTGACTCGGAATCGGGACATGCGCCGCTGTTCATCGTTGCTGAAACGGTTTGCAGGATGCCGCCGATCAGCGAGCGAACCATGTTGGCGTATCGTCCGTTGCCTTGCAGGACGATGGTGCGGTGGCGGTAGTTGGCGTCGGCGACAAAGCGACGGAATGAGATGCGCGGGCGAGGCGGTTTTCCGGGGACATCCTTCCAGGCTTCGGCGAGCATCATGACCGGCGAGAGGAACGAACGCATGGTGATGGCGATCGACTGGGTGGTCTTGGATTCGGCGTCGGCCACGGCGGACAGCGCCTCGGGAACGTTACGTCCGACGATATCGCGCAGTGTTGTGGCTTCACTCACAACGAGGGTTGCGAGCTCGCTCCAGCCCCACGTGCTGCCCTGGGTTTTCATGAGTTCGATCAACATCGCCCGGAACACCTGCTGTGCGGCAGCGGACCACATCGGATCTTTCGAATCCGGAATGAAGCGCGTCGCCAGTTCCGCCGCGTCCTGGGAATTGCAGCAGTCGGCGGCGATGTCCCATGCCGACGAACGCACATCCCACGGCGCAATCAGCATAAAGCGCGGCACACCATGGTTGCCGGATATTAATTTGCCCTTCTGGTCGTAACGGTCACGAATCTCCTCGGTCATCTCGCCCTTGTTGTCGTAAATGATCGTCTTGTCGCCGCGTCGCAGCGCTTCGTAAATGAGGGGCTTCATCGCCACGGTCTTGCCGCCGCCCGAGGTGCCGATGAACAGGAGGTGCCCGCACTCGCGGCGCAGTGAGAGGCGGATGCGCGGATGGAGCGGCAAGCCAGCCCCGCCCGAGCGGCATTCGGCGCGGGATTTCTGCGTGAGTCGCTTCAATGCCTCCGAACCCTCGAACAGGCGACGCCCCTGCCGATGGACGAGCAGTTCACGCTCCCTGCCGGCATAGCGGGCAAGAAGCAACGACAGCAACGCCGGAATGCAGAGACAACCCGCCAGACGGGCGAGGAAGACGGCAAGGCGTCCGTCACGTTCCAGCGCATTGAGCCATGTCAGGTAACGTGTCCAATCCTCACCGCCGAAGACGCCCTGAATCCAGAATTGCCCATGCTCGATGACTGGAAGATCGGGCAGGAAGCCGAAACCGGCCAGTGACCAAAGCAGACGGTCGAGCAGGCAGACGAGCGTGCAACCGGCGAGGAAACCGAATAATCCTGCAAGCATCGCCGCGTCGAGGTCGACGAGATGAGTCGCGGTCGGCGGAGGAATCCCGCCAAAGAGTTTTGTCCACGATTGCTTCTGCATGCCGGCTCACGACCGGCCACGGAAACGGCAGGCGTGGCGAAGGAACTCAGAGAACCCACCAAGCCTACATTCACGAATCTGCCAGTGGCGAAAGGCGAAGGTGAACGCCAGTGCGCCGTTCAAGGCGGCAAAGCCGATCAGGGCGAAGCCGCTTTCTCCATGCAGGAACGCCGATACCGTGAATCCGAGTGCGACGACCGTCGCGAGGAAATGTATCGTCGCGGCAAAGGCGAAATTCCTGCGGTTTGCAGCAAGTGATTTTTGAGTGGCACCGACACGTCGGACGGCTTCGGCGAACGTCTCGTTACGCCCGTGCCGCAAACGGAACGGCGAGACCCGCCGCCACATGGAACCGATCCAACTTGCGCTCCCGTATATCGTTGGCCATCCGAACATCGCCGACAGCTTGCCGATTATTTTTGATTTCATGATTCTCTCCTTCCTTCTTCCGGTTTGTGTCTCCCCTCCGTTTTGCTTTCGATGACCGCAACGAGTCCCTGAGCGACACGTGTCAGGCGTTCGTCGATGTGCTTCATGAGACGCGACTCTGATTCGCGGATTGCCGTGGTTGACGCCTCGACGGATATTTCCACGGGACTTCCATCAATGAGTGAGCGGATTCGTGTTTCGAGTTGCTGTTGCGTCACCTCGAAACGGCGGACACCTTCGTCGAGGGCGGCGTTGCAGCGGGTGAGCCAGATTTCGCCAAAGAGGTGTTGCACGATGGCTTCGCGCATCAGTTCCGCCCGGCTGATTCGCCGCTCACTGGAGATTCGGTCGAGCTCGTGCTCGATATGCGGCGCGAGTCTGACCGTGTGCTGTGTGTTGCCTCTTGATGCCATGCGTTTCCCTTCGTCGTGATGAATTCACACTACCGGACGGAGGGAAAGGCGCAAGTGCAGGGGGTGAAATCCCGACGAACGGCAGACGGGAGTACGGGTTGGGGGAGGGCGACCGTCAATGGACGACATCATCGGTGACTGTCGCTCCAATCCCCTGCGTTACAAGGGATTACCTGGAATCCGCGCGCAGGCGTCGCACCCATTGGGTGCGTAAGGTGCCTAACTCTATCTCTTCATCATCAATCTGATTGTTGAGGATTGATTCTGGTGATGAAACAGTCGTGGGTAAGATGCCAAAAACACGCGACAACAAGCGATGAAAGAAGGAGCAAGAAGAAACCGGATCTTTGAATAACATGGGACGAAGTTGTTTCTTGTCCAGTCCTTGTCTGTCATGCCGCAAAGATATAGAATCCGCCTGATTATGGGTTACCCGTTTCATGGGAAAATCTGGCAGTGTCAAGGGCGCGGGAACGCCCTTTTTCGTTTCCTCCGTCCGAAACGATCTCAAATACAACTATAAGAGCCATGTCGAGTAAATCCATTCCGGTAATTGATCTTTTCGCCGGACCGGGCGGGCTCGGTGAGGGGTTTTCGTCCATCATTGACGAGAACGGCGAACGACGTTTCGCAATCCGCGTCTCCATTGAAAAGGATGCTGTCGCCCACAGGACACTCTCCCTGCGCGCCCTGTTCCGCTCGTTCAAAAAGAACACGGTGCCCGACTGCTACTACGATTATGTCAAAGGTAAAATTTCCCGCGAGGAGCTGTTTTCGCACCCATCCGTCCCTGACGAAGCGAGAGCCGCTGCTTCAGAATCCAAGAACGCCGAACTCGGCAAGACCGCTCATGAGGATATCGACGGTTGGATAAGTCAGGCACTGAAAGACACAGATGAATGGGTTCTGATCGGAGGGCCTCCCTGCCAAGCCTATTCGCTTGCCGGCAGGTCAAGGCGTTCCAAGGAAGCCATAGTCAAGTTTGAAGAGGACGAGAAGCATTTCCTGTATAAGGAATACCTCCGGACAATTCGGAACTTCAAACCTTCGGTTTTTGTGATGGAGAACGTCAAGGGCATTCTTTCGTCCAAGCACGGCGGATCGCTCATCTTTGATCGCATACTCACTGACTTGGCTTCGCCGGGCGACGGTCTCGAATATAGGATTCGGTCATTCGTTGTTCCTGGGTCCGGTGCGGAAATCAAACCGAAGGATTTAGTCATCAAGGCTGAACTCTTTGGCGTGCCGCAGCGCCGCCACCGTGTCATCCTCTTCGGGATACGCTCCGATATTGCCGATGAGATACCGGACGAGGAACTCGACTCGTTCGTTCTGAAACCTTCTCCCAAGATCGTTAGTGTTGCCGAGGCGTTATCGGGACTTCCCTCACTGCGCAGCCGGCTGTCCAAGGAGCCAGACTCGCACAAGGCATGGCTTCACGCATTGAAATCGGCCACTGAAGGACTCAAGACGTGGCACGCTCCCGCAAGAATGACTATCGAAGAGGCAATGCCTTGCGCAACGGGCAAGGCGGTGTCTCATGTTTCCCACGGACTCCATTTCATCCCTTGTGAAGTCAACACCAACTCATCCATGCCGACCGCTTTGCGCTCATGGTTTCATGATCACCGGCTAAAAGGCGTTCTTCAGCACGAGGCTCGCAGCCACATGCGCTCGGACCTGCACCGATACCTGTTCGCCTCCTGTTACGCCCACGCCTATGCCCACTCTCCAAAGCTGAACGAATTCCCCCCGAAATTGTTGCCTGACCACGGCAACGTGAACGCTGATGATGTTCCATTCTCCGACCGGTTTCGAGTCCAGTTGTCAGACCAGCCATCCTCAACGGTCGTGGCCCACATCGCCAAGGACGGGCATTACTACATCCATTACGATCCATCCCAGTGCCGTAGCCTGACAGTCAGGGAGGCTGCCCGTCTCCAGACGTTTCCAGATAATTATTTTTTTGAGGGCAATCGGACGGAGCAATATGCTCAGATAGGTAATGCCGTGCCACCTTGGCTGGCCAGGCAGATCGCTGAAGTCGTTCTCCGTTTACTCACCGAATCCCGCCGCCGCGAATCTCACCGGTAATATCTACACCATTAATCCATTCAGCCAAGGCTTCCGGCAGCGCCAACAGGGCATTCTTGTCCCGAATCGCGCATTCCCAGACGAGAAGTACGCGCCACCCTCCTGAAAGCAGTGCCTCGACTGAGCATTTATCCCTCTCGGCATTCCCTTCGAGCTTCGATTTCCAGAACTCCGTCCTCGTTGCAGGAATCTTGGCGTAACGACAATCGGGGTGCATGTGCCAGAAACATCCATGGACAAAAATGGCAACCTTTCGCCCAGGCAGGACGACATCGGGGGTGCCCGGAAGATCGTGACGATGGAGTCTGAAACGGAAACCGGCGGCAAACAGGATTTTTCGGACGAGAATTTCCGGACGAGTGTCCTTTCCCCGTATGCCCGACATCATCCTGCTGCGGGTTTCCGAATCTACGTCAGCCAAGTATTTTCATTCCCTTTGGAAAAAATGACGGCAGAAATGCCGTCCCTTTAGGTTTGCTCAATCCGCCTGAAAGTCTCTTGATTGCGCCAGATTCCACGCATCGTCCCAGAGGCTTCCCCAGCGATCGCGACCACCTTCGTCGGCAATGTCCATACCGTGTGTCAAAAACACTTCGTGCAAAACGACGTTGGCATCACAAAAATCGTGGGAGTGGCAAATTCCGGTTCGACTCTCATTCCGGTTCCTAAGAATAATCTCCTGCATCTCCTCGGCGGATACAACGGAACGCAGGGCTTTCCCGAATTCCATCGCCAGCGTCTCGACCGTTGCGGTCACGGTGTTTCCTTTCCAAAAATTTTATTCCAATGTACTCGTTTTCAGGTCGTCCGGCAAATTTCGGGAATGCCTTCAGCGGGTTTTGAGTAAGTCGCTCCGAGAACGGCGTCACGACATTCGGGTTTCTTGGCCCATTCCGAAACCATGCGACCTCCTGCAGTTCGGTGGAGAATCGCATCCACTTCCTTGGCCCATACAGCAATTTGGGAAAGCAATTCCGGCGATATGGTCTGGCGGGTCCAAATCCTGTCAAGATCCAACTTGTCGCCAATTCGGTCGGAAAGCACTGACACGACATAGGCGGCTACGTTTGCCTGGAATGCCTGAAACATCGGGCGGACAAGTTTTTGGGTCGCTTTGAATATAATCCCCTTGGACACCATGCTTTTGAACGCTGCCACATCTGGAAGGGGGACGGGAGGTTCGCCTTCAACCACGCTTAGCGTCGACATGAAACGCTCAAAGTTTTTCTGCGATCCCAGGCTGACAACGTCCGGTTTTTTATCCCATGCATTGATGTATTTGGCTAAATCCGTCTTGGTCAGCTTCCGCGCCGGAGGAATGGCCTCCTTCAAAGCCTTCAATTTCAGCGGTGTCGTTCCCTCTCGGGTCAAAAGGGTGTTGTAACTTCCCGCCGCTCGTTCGTAGAACCAGCGCCCCACCCCGTCTGGACAGAAAACAGTCAACGAAAGCCTCTCCACCTCGATGTGGAATGGCTTGTTGGCGGAAAGATCCGACTGCCGGACGGCATTCTGGCTGTTGGCGAAACGCGAAATGTCAGAGACAAGCGCTTCCTCCGCAGCAGGATCCTGCACGCGCATGACAATAATTTTGGCGGGCACGCGCACGTGCTTTAAATCGGTTTCGGGAAACCTCTTTTTCGCAAAATAAAGCGACGCTGTGGTTTGCCCGCCGTTGACGATCTGCATCCCTTTAAGCCAAACAATACCGTCCGACCCGTTTGCCGTCTTGGCGAGGCGCATCTCGTCAGCCACGAGAACAATGCCGTTGTTGTAGGCCATGAAGCGTCCTGGAGCTTTGCGCAGGGTGTTCTGAATGCCCGCGTTGACCCCCAGACGCTTCACACTGAGGAACGACCGAACGTTGGCCTCAAGCAGCCTGGCACCGAAACGCTCATAGATGAAGCGCAAGGCTTCGCCGGGAATTGCCGTCAGTGCGTAGTCGTAGTCGTCTGTCTCTCCCGGAACGAAGACGCAAGGCAGGGGTGAGCCTGAAACCTCCATGAAATCAACCACCAGTTCATCACGCGGCTTGCCCTCTGACCAGTGGCGATGGAGTCGCTCTATATCCATCACCTCTAACCGAACCGACTTGCCGCCAATTTCCCGCGTCTTGAAGTTCTTGGACTTTGCGACGCGATCTGTCAGCACGAAAACACGAATCTGTTCAAGACCGTCATATATCTCCTGCAGGGTGAGTGCAAGAGAATGGACGTCACTGGACGGATCAAGTTTTGGAGCCATTTTTCCTTCAGCGCAGAGCCCAAGGAAACGAATACACTGCTCCACTGCTGTCTTGGTATCAGCATCGGCGACCGGCATCGGCTCGTCCACTCCCTCGTAAAGGCTGACGAAAAGATCCAGTTGATCGGCATCATCCGACATCGCGTAACCGCTCAGGCGCAGGATGGCGTTGCCGACTTTTCCTTGAAAGTGACACACGACTGGCTCAAACGTCATTCCAATTTCCGCCATGTGCTGCATGACGACCTCGGAGAACACCATTTCTGCAAAGAGGGAGCCCTCGCTCATCTGGGACCTGACCTCGGCCTGCGTTTCTCTTAAAAAATCCGCCAATTCCATGCTCAAATTGCTCCAAGTCGTTGCAAAACTCCCGAAAGGCTCAAATGCCCCCCGGAAACCCTGTCGAGGTCTATCTCGTAAAACACCCTTTTGATTCCGTTTGGAACATTGCCCGGTATGATTCTCGGGAAGCCCTCCGCCACTTCGAGCACGAACATCCCGGACAAGACAAAACGCCTCGGATATCGATCTGCATGCGACTCAAAATAGCCTGCGGACAGAAGCCTTTCTGAAAACATCCGTTCCGCTTCCATGTCACCGTTCAGGCTTTCCCGCGCGGCTTCGACAAATTCAGGCAGGTTCTGCCCTGTCTCCGTCTGAGAAAGCCTTGCCCCCGCAACGAACAAGGGTTGCCGCAGGGAATCGTCCAATTGTTCCAGCGATCCAATCTTCGCCGTGAATCCAATGGTCGACACGGTCGACTTCACCTCTATTGCCCCTGTCCCGATCTCGAAATCCTGAACCCCATCAAGCGGCCCCATCCAGGATTCAATGACTGCCATTGCCGGGACTCCCTCATCCACCAAGGCACGAAGGAAAGACAACTCTCCCAGCAGACCAATTTCCGCCTCTGGCCCCAGCACTTGAGCGCCTTTGCGCATGAATTCCTGCCAGGCCCGCACGCGTCCAAGGAAGACCCTCAGAAGCCGACCCGCTTCAGTGGACGTCTCAGCATCGAGGGCGCCTGCAACGTCGCAGACCATGGTCGCGAAAAGTTCAACGTTTCCAGACTCCTTGCGCGTAAGCGCCAGCCAGGTTTTCCCGTCGCCGTGTGGGTCGACACGTTCCACGGAAAACCCGAGACCCTCCGGCAATTTTTCCGCAGCGGGGAGCCCGACAGTGGTAAAACACGCGAGCATGCACTCCTCGTTACCCGGAAAACGTCTTCCCGCCAGCAGATCACACCCACCCGCCGGGGATACCGCGATACTCCGCCATCCTGCCTCCGCAGACGATCCGGAAAGGGATTTCCAGGCGAGGATGAACTCTTCAATCGGCCGGGCCATACTCTTGCTCCCAGAGAAGGTGATCAACCTTGTAAGCAACTTTCACGTTCGAATTGCTTGAAGGAAAACTGATGGCGAAGGCCATGATTGGCCCGCTCCAAATTTTGGAAACGGACTCTCCCGCGCCCTCGGGAGCGAGCGGATAGAGCAGCAGGACACCGCGCTCCGGCGCCGCCTTGATGTCATCCTTGCCGAGCCCCCGAACATCGCGAATTTTTTTTCCACTTGGACGTGTTGGCGGTGTTACTCGGTTTCGGGCGAGATCCGGTTTCCATTCAGACAATGTCCAATCCATCGCTTTCTTCCATGCCGGGTAATCCAAGTCGATGGTTTCATCACTGGGATCGGTCAACACCCCAATCGAGTAGCTGCCTTCGACTCTCGTATCCGAGCGAGACGGCATGGCAACGATTTCCAGTCCGTTTGCGAAAGTAAATGGTTTCCCGGACTGTCCTTCGCCCAACAGGGCGACGGTCCATGAGGTTAATTCCCCGCTTGCGACCATCCTGCCTATGAACTCCGCAAGAACGGCGCTATTTGCCCGAGATGCTCTGGGGTGGGTTGAATACGACGTCAGGAAATCTGAAATCAGGTTTACATTCACACTGTCCCAAAGGAAGGATCTCTTCCATTCGTCCGGATTTCCATCGCGCTTCCGTGACGGTCCGCGCTGTGTTGGCTCACCCATTGCGGTCAGCAGTCGATTCGTCGTTTCCAGGTTGCTGCGCAGGATGGACGGCTCTCGATGCAGGGCGACAGTTTGGACGAGACTTCCACTGTATGAGAGCAGCAAGGTTTCTGCGCTCCGCATCTTGAGTGGCGAGGTGACCATGAGAACCGGATGTGACTGGACTTTAAGCCCGTAGTCCCTCGGCGTTCCTCCGCTCTCGACCATGGCGTCGAACTCCTCCCGCAGCTCCTCGGAGGCATCAGCGATGTGCCCGAACCATTCCACAAGTTCAGCCGTTGTGTAGAGGCGGCAAAGATCGATGTAACCTGGCCTGTAACCAAACCAGCGCCCCATCTGCATCAGCGTGTCATACATCTTCGTGGTTCTGACGAAATAGCTGACGCACAGCCCTTCGAGCGTCAGACCACGCGCCAGTTTGTCGCCTCCGATGGCAATCACCTTCAGCCCCTTGCCCTGACGATCAGCGTAGTCCAGCGCGTCTTTGGCCGTGCCGTTGATCATCCTCACCTCGATGTCGGAAAGGGCATCCGGCAACACAGCGAGGATTTCCTCCCACGTTGGGATTGCAAGGTGACCTTCTGTTTCAGGAAGATGCGAGGTTACTTCTACGCTTGTGGGGTCGAAATCGTCCTCCCAAAGGGCTTTCAGTTCGGCCAGCAGGTCCTCGTGGTCAATGCCCCTGCTAATTCTCAGACGCATGCCCGTGACAACTTTCTCGACCTGCCGACAAACCTCCCTTTGGACCAAATTCAGCCTTGTTACGTGAATCAGCATGGAGGAATGATCCGAGCCCTGACCCCTGACCACGCGAGCCGCACAGGCAAGAACGAAGGCGCTGATCGCTTCCCTGAGCGAGGGTGGCACCGTATCGATTCCTCCGTGGAACGGCATGTGTTCCTTGTTGTGTTTTGGGGGCATCCAGCCGTTCAGTCCCGTCTTGTCGACGTGGTCGAAAACCTCCCGAGTCAGCGGCAGACCTCCCTGGCGTCCATCAGGCAATCGAAGGCCGAACACCCTGGCGGGACCCACGTAGTTTGAAGGCGCGGCAAGGTTGATTATGAAGGACTGCGGGAACAGGTCCGGACCTTCGTCGGTCGTTGCGTTGCGGCGGTGTATGAAGATGTTGGCGAACGGTGTGGCGGTGTATCCCACGTAGGCCGATTTCGCAAAGGAATGCAGGATTTTCCTGATGCGGCTGTTGATGGCCTTTGGCTGGTGTTCGTCGTCTGGAGTGCCGTCTGGGTTGAACAACTGCTCGCCCGTATCGACTGACGCGTGATCAGCCTCGTCATCGATCAAAAGAAGTGGCAAGTTGGAAACGAACCGACGTCCGGTAGCCGTGTCGGTCGCGTCAGCCACGTGCCCGCGAATCCATTTCAAAAGTCGTTCAAGAACCGTCTTGTTCTTCTTGACGACAAAAAGCCATGGTCTCTGCTCGGGTGAAATGGCCAGATGCTTGGCCACCTTGGTGTTGAAATCCCCATTATTGGAACGGTTTGTCGCACAGTTCGGCTGGATTTTTGCATCGCTGTCTATCTCACCGACACCGACGGGCTTGCCGAACTCGCCGACTGCGGACGTCTCATAGCCGAGAAAGCTCTCCTCGAGGCGAATCTGGGTCTGCGAACGAAGGTTGTTATGCAGGCCCGCCAACACAATGACGATTTTGTAGCCCGCATCGGCCGCCTTGCAAACGAGACCGGAATAGTTCCCCGTCTTGCCGGACTGGACATGCCCGACGACCAGCCCGCGCCGATCCCATGACCCCACGCGATTCGGGTCCTCCAACAGCCCAAGGATGCTGTCCGTTGATTTGTCCAAGGCGTCCACGGCTGTCGCCGACATCTTTCTTTCCAGAAAGCCTTGATAACGCTGCCAGTAACGCCAGTCCTTCTTTCTCGCCGAAACGAGCCATTGCTCGTGTCCTTCCTCGTCGTGCAGGGTCGCGTCCTGGCCTATCCAGAGGCTGAACCGCCGGATAAGTTCCGCAATCGCTGCCGGCCGATCCACACCAGACGGATCTGAACCTGCGACCAGGCTTATCGCCAGATCCACTTTCTCAGCGATCAGGACGGGGGTGATTGAAGCCTTGTTAGCGTCCTTTTCGACACCCAGCAAAGTCTGCGCGAGGCTGACCACTGTCTGGAGGATTTTGTCGACATCCGACATCAGCGTTCCTTCCTGTTATTTTTCGGGTTGAAGCAACTCTTCTTCCGGCAGACTCGAGACGAGTCCGTGATAGTTTTGAAAGGGCTCGGTCGCGGCGAGTGTCTTTTTGGCCAAGGCTGGAGACATTCCTCGGCGACCGACCATGTCCCCATAAATGGTTTTCAGCACCGTCACAACGTTCTCCGGCGGTTCCCCGAAGAAACCCGTGCTTGGTATTTCCTTGTTCTCAGCGGTATCCAGCCATATCCTTTGCACCGGCACGGTCTCTTCAACCACCCGCAGCATGGCCTTCACCATTGGAAGGAGAGGACCGGCCACATCAAGCACGGCAACGATGGCAGGATGTTTTTCATCAATCCGGTATCGCGCTCCTGACTTTGAATGCTCTACGCGCCACGCCTGTTCAACGACAGCCCCACCGAGTCCCAAGGTCGGACTGCCGCGATAGGCAAACACCTTGCGCGCCCGCTCGCGGGTATCCTCGGCGAGCCTCGTCAGCCACGGGCGGAGTGAAACAGGTGGTCTGGCCGTCGATTTCCTGATGTCGATTTTCCATTCAGCATCCGCTGTGTTGGGAATGTCGAGTCGTATTCTGGCCAAGCGGTGGGA
>JBAXSN010000010.1:0-39119 GCA_037130675.1 Verrucomicrobiota bacterium | reverse complement strand
GCTCGTTCCCAATCTCCTGATTGGGAACGCACTTGTCCCCGAATCTCCGATTCGAGAACCGTCCGATGGCTATTTCGCCCCGTGTGTGAAATTGAAATCTTCTCCCAAAGCGGCGGAGGACCGCGCGCATTACAAGACGCTGGCGCGCGGCTCATAACGCTATCTGATGCGCGGTAGCGTCTTGTAGTGTTGTGGTCCTCCACAGCTTTGGGATGGCGCGCCGCTTTCACCCCTGCACTACTGGCCACAATAATTCTGTTCCTTGGAAGGGCGACGGCCCCCATCCTGGTAATCAGTTTTAACTTGTGGGTAATGGTAAGGGAGCGGTGGTGCGATATCAGCTTACGCTTCCTTCAATAGAGTTGCCGGGACACAAGGCTCGACCTCTTCCGCGTCCGGTCTGTAGTCTTGCATTTCCTATTATGAAATTTGCTTTTTTGGTGACAACCATGGCTTCCGCTTTGCTTCTTTCTGGCTGCGTTTTTCCTGGCGACGCGATTATTCGCCCTGTAACCCTGCAAGGCTATCTACCTGACTCCGAGGTTCGCTCTGCTTTCCTTGTCCAGCTTGATCACCATGCTTCGCGCAACGAATTAATCGCCTTTGCCACGCACGGAATGTGGTGGGACTTCCCAGCTCACCGATCCGTGCGTGCATCGATTGTTAAGCAACACTTCACTGCGAATTTTGGTTCATTCATAACACCTGCTCTCGTTTGGGTATTGCCGCCGTTAGGGTCTCAAACACCCATGGACATTCTTATCCGCGTGGATTCGGTTCCTGCACGCACCTTCGTCTATCGTAATAAGAAAATATACCGAGTTTCCACCTCTACGGGTGCTTTGACCAAGTGCGTGCCGGAAACGGTCAGATGTTCTGGTTCGGCAGTGGGGAATATTAAAAGCCCCATGATCATTCAACTCCAGCTTCTCCCGTAATTGGAGGTAGCCGGTCCATTTTCTTCGTTCCCTTGATTTTGAGTTTCTCGACGGCAGTCTCCAAATCCTTGTCCACTTGGGTGGGTTCGAGGTCGATGACCTTTCGATAGCGGTCGTATTCCCGTTCGGCCTTTTCCTTTGCCTGCTCGGCGGAGATTTTCCCGGCGTGGGTTAGGAGGTCGTGATCGCCCAGCTTGATGAAGTCGTCAAGCTTGGCGGTCCAGTCGCCCATTTTCATGAGGCGTCCGCGCCGGGCTTGGAGTTCGGCAAATTCAAGATAGGCGTTGACGATCCGGTTGAGAATCTCAAGTTCGCCCTCGTTGAGGTAATTTTTAGCCACGGCGACCTCGGCCCGGCGTGGTTCTTTTCCCGCGAAGTGGGTGAGGCCCATGTGCGGTTTACGACCATCGGCGCGCGCGTGGATAACCTCGGCGGCGGTGTGGCCGTGGGCGGCCCAGTGCAGCTTGTTTTGCACTTGGGCGAAGAAGGCTTGGCTGGTTTCTGATTTGCCGTCGTAATCGATGCTGGTGGCGTAAATGTCGCAGATTTTTCGCCAGAAGACTTTCTCCGACGAACGGATATCTTTGCTCGAAATAGACGCTTGCGTCCGGATTCTTGAGCCGCTCGTCGTCCATCACGAATCCTTTGATGAGGAATTCCTTGAGGCGGGTCGTCGCCCAACTGCGGAATTGCACACCGCGCGGGGAGCGGACCCGGTACCCAACGGCGAGAATGGCGTCGAGATTGTAAAACTCGATTTCACGGCTCACCTCGCGATCACCCTCGTTTTGAACTGTTGCATATTTTGCAACAGTTGCCTGCCTAGCTATTTCACCATCCTCGAAGATGTTCTTTAAGTGCTTGGAAATAACCGACTTGTCCCGCCCGAACAACGCGGCCATCTCATTGAGGGATAGCCACAGCGTTTCCCCTTGGAAACGACACTCTACCCGTGAAAGGCCATCCTCAGTTTGATAGAGGAGAATCTGCCCGCCGGGTGCGGGTGACTGGGAGGGATTGGGTTTCACGGTTCTCAATCGGTTTTAGAATCGTAGCGCCCTAATCGCTTCCGCAAGATCCGGTTTCCCGAACACCGACGTCCCAGCCACGAGCACGTTGGCCCCGGCCTCGATGCAGAGCTTGGCCTGCGGCGCATGGATACCGCCGTCCACCTGGATGTGAAACGCCAGGCCGCGCTTGGCCCGGATCGCTGACGCGGCTGCAATCTTCTCCAGCATTTCCGGCATGAAGGGCTGTCCGCCAAAGCCCGGTTCCACGGTCATGATCAGCAAAAGATCGATCTGATCCAGATACGGCTCGACGGCTTCGAGGGGTGTTCCCGGTCGCAACGAAAGCCCCGCGGTGCATCCGGCGGACCGGATGCGGCGCAGCGTCGATGGCAAATCGTTGTCGTCGGATTCGACATGGACCGTCACATTGTTGGCGCTCGGCAGGAACCGCTCCAGATACCGGTCGGGCCGCTCGATCATGAGATGGATGTCGGTCGGTGCGGTGACGCTCTTTCGGACTGCGGCGCAAAATGCCGGCCCAAATGAAATGTTGTCCACGAAGTGGCCGTCCATCACGTCGAGGTGAATCCAGTCCGCGCCGGCGGATTCGGCGGCTTGAACTTCCGCGCCCAAGTTGGAGAAATCGGCAGCAAGGACGGAGGGGGCGACGAGAACTTTTGTAAAATCGAGGTTCATAAATTATTCGCTATCTGAAACAGGATCGGGAAGCTGGAGCTTGGGAACGAGGGCGAATGAGCCTTTCACCACGGAGGAGCGGCTGGAAGCCGCTTCTACAGTAGAAGCGGCATCCCTGCCGCTTCGATCCGTATTTACGGAGCAGGAGTGGAGCGAAGCTCATAGCAGTTGAAACTAAACTCCGGCACGCTCAAGGAGATCGGCCAGGACTTTCTCGGCCTCGAACACTTCCCTGGCGATCTCAAACGCCGCGCGACTCTGGCGCTTGTAATCCGCGTTGATCTCGCGAACGGCCTCGACAATGTCATCGACCGTTTCGAAGGCGAACAGCCCCTCTTTTCCGCCGTAGAACTTTGTGAACCCGGTCTGCTGGGTGATGACCGGACGCCCCGCCGCAAGATAGCAAGCCGAGCGGTCGCTAAACCACCCGGTGTTGAGCCGCACATATTGATCCTTGGCCACGGTGAACTCGCCTTTGGAGTTCTGAATATAGCGCAAATAGTCGTTCCAATCGATGCTCAACTGGTGCGGACTGCTGAAGCGCCAGCCGTTGCGATTGAAGAGCGCGCTAGTGGCTTTGTCCTTGATGTCGGTGGCGAGTTCGAAGGATTCGCAGGCGCACCTCGGCGCGTCCACGAATTTCAAAAATTCCAGCGACTTGCTCCAAAGGTAGGTGTCTCCACGCCACGTAATGTCTTTTTTGCCGCTTGTGTTCCAGTTGGCGATGCTGGTGAAAACTGCGGCGGCAGGCGGCGCGTCATTCGTCTTCCAAAGATCGGTCACGACCGGTTGGCGGGTGGGGAACCAACGCTGCCCATGGATCGGCACTGCGAAATCGGGGTTGCCCACATTCTCGCCGAACGTGAACAGGGCGCGATGTTTGGCCAGGTAATCCTTCGTGTCCTGCACGCCTTTATCGATCTTGATCTGCTCCACGCCGGGATCGCTTTCAACGTAGAGAATCCGATCGCTCTGGAGCAGGTCTTCGTTGAATTCTTGGGAGCCGCACACGTTGAGGATCGCATCCGCGTCCCGGTAAAGTTGAACGATCTCGCTCTTTTGCAATCCGGCGCACGGGTGATCCGGCAAAAAGCGGGCGCAATAACCCCAGCGGCCCTCGAAGCCGAACTGAGCCGCGAGCTTGGCCAGCACCTCGGCCGCGTAGGAGTAGTCCTCGCTGACTTCCCACGTCACCGGATTATACGGGAGTCGGGCGGAATCCTCGATGTAGTACACGTCATGCCCCAGGCGTTGCAGGCCCACGATATAATGGACGTGCTGCCAAATCACACCGGCGATGGGACATCCGGCGGTGAAGCCCATGACGACAATCTTTTTGCGTTTCATATCAGGAAAACGGGACAAATCTGAGGCCCGACAAGAGGGAGAATGCAAGACGATTGCTGCCTCGAACTACTCCCTCACCTGTCCCGTCCCTCGGATCTGGTATTTGTAGGTGGTCAACTCTTCGAGCGCCATCGGTCCGCGGGCGTGCAGCTTGTCGGTGCTGATGCCGATTTCCGCGCCGAACCCGAACTCCCCGCCGTCGGTGAACCGGGTGCTGGCGTTCCAATACACTGTGGCGGAATCGACTTCGTTCAGGAACTTCTCGGCTACGGCTTCGTCGCGGGTGACCACGCAATCGCTGTGGTGCGAGCCATACCGCTCAATGTGCGCGATGGCTTCATCCACGTTGTCCACGACCTTTGCCGCGAGGATAAGATCCAGGAACTCCGTGTTCCAGTCGGCTTCGGTTGCGGGTTTGGCTTTGTCCCCCAAGAGGGCTAGAACGCGTTCGTCGCCGCGAATCTCCACGCCCTTGTCGAGGAGCGCTTTGCCGGCCGTCGCAAAGAAGCTCTCTGCGATGTCGCGGTGAACGAGGATGGTCTCGATCGCGTTACACACGCCCGGACGCTGCGTCTTGGCGTTCACCACGATCTGCTCCGCCATCGCGAGATCGGCGTTTTTGTCGGTATAGACCATGCAGACGCCATGGTAATGTTTGATCACCGGCATCCGGGCCGCGCTTACCACGGCTTCAATCAGCGAATGGCCGCCGCGGGGGACGATCATGTCGATGTATTGATCCATGCCGGCCATGAGCTTGACCGCCTCGCGGTCGGTGGTGGGCACGAGCAAAATCGCGTCTTCAGGCAGTCCGGCGCGCTTGGCTCCCCGGCTCAGCGCGGCGGCGATGGCGAGATTGGATTCGATCGACTCGCTGCCGCCCCGGAGAATGGTGGCGTTGCCGGTCTTGGTGCAGAGAACCGCCGCGTCGCTCGTGACGTTCGGGCGGGATTCATAGACGATCCCGATAACCCCGATCGGA
Source organism: Verrucomicrobiota bacterium (assembly GCA_037130675.1). Lineage (GTDB taxonomy): Bacteria > Verrucomicrobiota > Verrucomicrobiia > Chthoniobacterales > Chthoniobacteraceae > JBAXSN01. The sequence continues at coordinate 34,146 of JBAXSN010000010.1, read as the reverse complement.
ACCCGCACCTTGGAAATCTGAATGCCGTTGGGCCGGGTCCAAGCTTTGATGATCTCCCCGACGGGATCGGGCAGCGCCGCGACCTCGCGAATCCCTTGGGCCATGGCTTCGATCCGTTTCGGGGTCAGCGTGAGCCGGTCGAGCATCGCGCTGGCAAGCCCGTCGCGTTTCGCGCGCTCGACGTCTTGAGCGTTTGCCGCGAGCAAGGCGTCCTTCGAGGCGATCAGCTCCTCCGCCATCGCGAGCAAGCCGACGTTTTTCTGCTCGCTCGAAAGCTGGGCGAGTTGTTTGGAAGCCGCCCGGGCGCGGCGGCCGAGGTCTAGAATTTGGTCTTTAAGGCTCATAATTTTGGAAAAAATCGGGTGCCGACCGGATGCCCCTCAAGGATGGATTCGATAATCCCAGGCGTGCGGCCGCTGGCGATGACGGTGGGAATGCCCGCATCCACGGCGAGCTTCACGGCCTGGAGTTTGGAAGCCATCCCGCCGACACTCAGTTTTCCTTTGGTCGGCAGGACAAATTCTGTGGCCGCATCGATGTCGCGCACTTCGGGAATCACTTCCCCGCCGTTCATCAGTCCATCGGCGGTCGTGAGCAGAATCAGGAGATCCGCGTGAGCCAGGGTGGCGACTTCAGCCGAGAGCCGGTCGTTGTCGCCGAACCGGAGTTCTTCGACCGCCACGGAGTCGTTCTCGTTGATGATCGGCACCACCTTGCCGCCGCTCAGGAGCCGGCCAATGGTGTTGACCGCGTTGGCGTAGCAGGTGCGGCTGTCGAGATCGCCATAGGTCAGGAGCAACTGGGCGACATGCAGTCCGTGTTTGACGAACGCCATCTCGTAGAAGTGCATCAGCTTCGATTGCCCCACGGCGGCGCAAGCCTGGATGCCGGCGAGATCGCTCGGACGCTCGGAAAGTCCCAGCGTCATCAAGCCCGCTCCTACCGCACCACTCGAGACCACCAGACATTCATGGCCGGCGCGAACGGTCGCCGCCACCTCGGCGGAAAGCCTCTCGATTTGCTCGTGGTCGAGTGTGTTCGCCTCAGGCTGCGTCAGGATGCCGGTGCCGAATTTAACGACGATGCGCTTGGGTGAAGGGGCGGTAACCATGGGAATCAAGGATGCGATGGCAGATGAAAGGACACACTTCGTGAGGCGGCAAGCTACTCTTTAACCTTGTACTTCACCTGTCGCGAAAGCAGCCAGCGGACCCCGAACATATCGACGGTCGCTTTGATAGCCCGGTTGCCCAGGCCGTATTTGCTGACTCCGGCAGTGCGGGGGCGGTGGTTGACCGGAATTTCGACGATCCGGTATCCCGCGCCTTTGACCAGGGCGGGGATGAAGCGGTGCATCCCATAGAACGGAACGAGGGCGGACCGACACTCGCGCCGCATCGCTTTTAGCGTGCATCCGGTATCCCGGACGCCGTCCTTCGTAAACCGGCTGCGGACGAAATTTGCCACCCGGCTGGTGATCCGTTTGACCACCGTATCTTTGCGTTTGGCGCGGTAGCCGCAGACCAGATCCGCTCCCTTGTCGATTTCAGCGAGGAGTTTGCGGAAGTCGGCCGGATCGTTCTGGAGATCGCCGTCGAGCAGCACCACGACTTCGCCGATGGCGGCATGGATTCCGGCATACATGGCGGCGCTTTGACCGGCATTTTTCTCGAATACCAGGAGGCGCACATCGGGCCGACGTTCCACCCGCTGGATGGTTTCGTCTTTTGAGCCATCGTCCACAAAGACAATTTCATACGAGAGTCCGTTGAGGGCGCGGTGCAACTCTCGCTGGAGGGTTTCCATATTGTCCTGCTCGTTATAGAGCGGAATGACAACGGAAACGGCAGGTATGGTCTGGTTCATAAATTGAGATTATTACACGTTGAACCGGAATTCCACCACGTCGCCATCTTGCATGACGTATTCTTTGCCTTCAATGCGCAGCTTGCCGGTTTCGCGAGCTTTGGCGAAGGAACCGAGCTTGACCAGTTCGTCGTAATGAATGACTTCGGCCGCGATGAAACCGCGCTCGAAATCGGAGTGAATGACTCCGGCTGCCGCAGGGGCTTTGTCGCCGGCATTGATCGTCCACGCGCGGGTCTCTTGGACTCCGGTGGTGAGGTAAGTCCGCAAGCCGAGCAGGTGATAAACCGCTCGAATGAGAGAGCCGACCCCGCTTTCGGTGACCCCCAGGTCTTTCAAATACTCCTTGGCTTCGTCCTCGGGCAGATCGACCAACTCGCTTTCGATCTGGGCGCTGATGACCACCGCTTCGGTGGCAAGATGCGTGCGGACGTAATCCTGAACAGCCTTTACGTAGCGGGTCGAGGGATGCAGTTCGAGCGTGTCTTTGGGCAGGCCGCCTTCTTGTTCCTGCGCGGCATCGATCTCCGAGGTGATGTGCGCCAGGTCGGCTTCCGCCACGTTGCAGGCGAAGATGGTCGGTTTCGTCGTCAGCAGGAAAAAGTCCTTAACGATTTTGGTTTCCTCGGCGTTCAACTCCAGGGTGATGGCCGGCTTGCCGGAGTCGAGGTGTGGCACCAGCTTTTCAATCACAGCCAGTTCGGCTTTGGCCACCTTGTCCCCGGTCCGCACCGCTTTTTGGAGCCGGTCCCCGCGCTTTTGCAGCGCCGCCAGATCGCACAGGATCAGTTCCGTCGTGATGACTTCGATATCGCGCACCGGATCGACCGAACCCGCCACATGGTGGATGTCGTCGTTCTCAAAACAACGGACCACCTGAACGATGGCGTTGACCTCGCGGATGTGGCTCAGGAACTGATTGCCGAGCCCTTCGCCCTTGCTGGCCCCGCGGACCAACCCAGCGATATCGACAAATTCGATCACGGCAGGCAGCAGCTTCTTCGAGTGGGAAATGCCCGAAAGCACCGCCAGACGTGGATCCGGCACGACCACGATCCCCTGATTCGGATCGATCGTGCAAAACGGGTAATTAGCCGCCTGCGCTTTCCGCGTCCGCGTGACCGCGTTAAAGAGCGTGGATTTTCCAACGTTTGGGAGCCCGACAATGCCTGCACTTAACATAAGGGGCGGGAGCGTAGTCCCGAAAAACGCCGAGGAAAAGCGGGAATTGAGGAATTTGGGGCCGAAAGAGGCCTGATCCTGGCATGATCCTCAGTTTTGCCTTTAACCCTCGATTCGCGTCCGCGATAGCCGCTACAATTTGGAGCCCGAGCCTAGTCATCGACTCCAGCTCCAGGGACTTGCGGCCTACGCCTCCCCCGGCCCGAGCAAACGCACGCGGTTATCCCGGAAGGGCAATCGAATGGTCAGCGTGAGGCCGACGCCTTCGGTGCTCACCAGATCGATGTCGCCCCCATGGGCGCGAACGATCCGGCGCACGATCAAAAGACCGAGGCCCGATCCCTTGGCCTTGGTCGTAAAATAAGGCTGAAACACGCTGCTCATGTGATCGGGGGAAATTCCGCCGCCCGTATCCGCGAAGCTGATCGAAATGAAATTGTCGTCGCGGTCGGTGCGAATCCGGAGAATCCCCTGGCTCTTCATCGCCTGGAACGCGTTCTTGATGATGTTGTAGAACGCCTGCTTGAGCTGGTTGCGATCGACCTCCAACAATGGCAGATCGGGGCGGAGTTCCTGTTCGACAATCACGTTGCGATCGGTGATCTCGGGCTCCAAAAACGCCACCGCTTCCTCGACGATTCGGTTGATGCTCTCCGGCTTGGTTTCAAGCGGCGCGGGTCGCACGGCCCGCAGAAACTGGTTGATGATCGAGTCGAGCCGCGTGATCTCTTCCTTGGCCACCTCGATCGAATCCTGCAACGGACGACGCGTTTCATCCGGCAGCTTGCGCAAGCGCCGCTCGATGAGTTGCATGTGGATGTGCAGCGAGTTGAGCGGATTGCCAATCTCGTGGGCCACTCCCGCGGCCAGCAGCGTGAGCGCGGAGAGCCGTTCGGATTCCAAAGTTTCCTGGGCGCTACGCTGGGTCTCGGTGATGTCCCGCAGGATCACGGCGTAGCCGATCACTTCAGAATCGGGCTCCGCCGATTGCTCCTTGCCTCGCTTGGCCGATTCCCCCCGCAGCGGAACGATGTAGAAATTCAGGATGCGGTTTTCGGGATAGAAAACCTCCATATCGCGGGTGATCACCTTTTCCGCACCGCCGGCCACCTCGCTCCAGTCCAACCCACGAAGCCGCTCGGAGATCAGCCGCCCGATGCAGTCCTCGCGAGATAGCCCAAAGAGTGCGCAAGCCGCCTGGTTGACGTAATTGATGCTCCCGGTCGAATCCGTGACAATGACGCCCTCCTGAATGGCGTTGAAAATGGTTTCAAGAAACCCTTTTTCGCGGGCAAGCCGAACGAGGTAGTTCTGGACGTCCTCCGGCCCAACTCGACCAATACGCTCAATGAGTTTGTCTAGGAAGCTCGGGTTCATGGGAATTTAGACAGGATTAACAGGATTTCCAAGATTCAGAGGATTTCACCCAAGCTATGCGAGAGCCCATGAGCATGTGCAAATCTCAATCCTGTAAATCCTGTCAATCTTGTTAATCCTGTCAAAAAAACCAAGACCTACTTGCACACGCTCGCGCAGCGATCGCACAACTCCGGGTGTTTCGGGTCAATGCCGACGGTCGCCTTGTGCCGCCAACAACGGGCGCACTTGGCGTCAGGCGTCCGCACAAGCGAAGCCTTGGTTTCCGCCCCGGCGACGAGTATCAGCTTGCTCAGGATGAGCAACTCTTCGAGTTCCGATTCCCGGCCTTGCAGGGCGGTCAGCAAACCGGAATCCGCAACTTCCAGCGTCACTGCGGCTTCGAGCGCGTTGCCGATCAGCTTCTCTTTTCTCGCGGGCTCGATGGCTTGCGCGACCACGCCGCGCAAGGCCAGCACGTTTTCAAAGTGCGCCTCCAGCTCGGCATCGGCAAAGCTGTCGTCTTTAACCGGCAGTTCTTCCAAATGAACGGACGCGGTGTGCCCGGCGAAATCCCAGGCCTCGTCGGCGGTAAACGCCAAAATCGGCGCGAGCAACCGAGTCAGCGAGTTGAACACGCTCTGCATCACCGTCTGGGTGGCACGGCGGCGTGGCGAATCGACGGCATCGCAATACATCCGGTCCTTGGTGATATCGACGTAAAGTGCGCTCAGATCGACCGCGCAGAACTGGTTGAGCGCCTGGAACGCACGGCGGAATTCGTAGGTGTCGTAAGCCTCGCGGCAGGTGGCAATGACGTTTTGCAACCGGGACATCACCCAGCGGTCAACGAGCGTCAGCGCTTGGCGCGGCGCGGTGTGCTGCGCCGGATCGAAGTCCGAGAGGTTCGCCAGCAGGATGCGCAGCGTATTGCGGAAAAGCCGATACGCCTCGCCCAAGCGGGTGAACGCTTCTTCGGAAAACGGCACTTCATCGGTGAACTGCACGCTGGAAACCCAGAGCCGCACGATGTCGGCGCCGTACTTGCCGACGAAATGCTCGGCGTCCATCGGCTTCTGGTAGCTGCTCGACTTGGAAATCTTCTTCCCGTCCTTATCGACGACAAATCCGTGAGTTATCACGGTCTTGTAAGGCGCCTGGCCATTGACCGCCACGCTGGTCATCAGCGAGGACTGGAACCAGCCGCGATGCTGGTCGGTGGCCTCCAAGTAGATGTCGGCCGGGAACCGTAGTTCCGGGCGTTTTTTGAGAACGGCGCAATGGGAGACGCCGGAGTCGATCCAGACGTCGAGCGTGTCGTTGCGGCGGGTGGTGCCTTCGGGAAGTCCCAGTTCGGCAGCCCACCATGCGTCGTCCTTTTCAAACCAGAGATTGGTGCCATGGGCCTCGACCAAGTCGGCCACTTTGCGAACGGCCACGGGATCGAGCACCGGCTTGCCTTCGGGGCTGTAAAACACCGGGAGCGGCACCCCCCAGGAGCGTTGCCGCGAGATGCACCAGTCGGGCCGGGATTCCACCGTCCCATAAATGCGGTTCCGGCCCCAATGCGGAATCCAGTTGACGGAATCGATCTCCGAAAGCGCCTGCTGGCGGAGCTTGTCGATGCGGATAAAGAACTGTTCGACCGCGCGGAACACCACCGGCGTTTTGGAACGCCAGCAGTGCGGATACGAGTGGGTGTATTTCTGTTCACCCAGCAACGCGCCGCTCGCCCGAAGATGTTCCACGACCTCGACGTTGGCATCGAAAACGTATTTACCCGCCCAGACCGGGATGCCCACCTCTTCGGTGAAGCGCCCGTGTTCGTCCACCGGCGAGAGAATCGGCAAGCCGTATTTGACGCCGGCCAGGTAATCGTCCGCGCCGTGGCCGGGAGCGATGTGAACGCCGCCCGTGCCTGTTTCCAACGTGACGAAATCCGCCAGGATGATGGGCGAAGTGCGGTCCAGGAACGGATGCTGCGTCTGGGTGCCGTCGAGTTGTTCCCCGGTGAACTCGCTGACCTCACCGGCGACAGCCTCCCAACCGGTCGCTTCCCGGAACTGCGGGATAAGCGCCTCGGCTAGGAGCAACACTTCCTCGCGACCGCTTTCAACCTGCTTAAAGGTCTTGGCGACATACCGATGGCGCGGATGCACCGCGATGGCCACATTGGCCGGGAGCGTCCACGGGGTGGTGGTCCAGATGACCATGCTCGCCTTGCCCGCGAGCGGGCCGGTGGCGATGGCGAATTTCACGAAAATGGCAGGATCGGTGCGATCCGCATACTCGACCTCCGCTTCCGCAAGCGCGGTCTGCGCCCCGGTGCTCCAATAGACCGGCTTCATGCTCTGATAGACGAGCCCGTTCTCCACGAACGTGGCGAAGGCCCGGATGATCTCGCATTCGTACTCCGGCGCAAGCGTCAGATACGGGTTTTCCCAATCGCCGAACACCCCGAGCCGCCGGAATTGTCGGCGCTGGATGTCGATGTATTTGCGGGCGTAAGCCTCCGACTTCTGCCGGATTTCCAACGGCGAAAGGCCGCGCGATTCCTTGACCACCTTGAATTCGATGGGCAGGCCATGGCAATCCCAGCCGGGAATAAACGGGACGCGGTTCCCGAGCATCGTCTTGGATTTGACGATGATATCCTTCAAAATCTTGTTGAGCGCGGTGCCCATGTGGACGTCGCCATTGGCAAACGGCGGGCCGTCGTGCATCACAAAAAGCGGGGCGTCCTTGCGGCTCTCCTGAATCTGCCTATACAGCAACTCCGATTCCCATTTGGCCAGGCGGGCCGGTTCGCGGGTGATGAGATCGGCCTTCATGGGGAAGTCCGTCTTGGGCAGGTTCAGCGTCTCTTTGTAATTCGTGCTCATGTTACAGGTGCTCCGGCAGCGCTCGCTTCGAGGAAGCGCCGACAATTCAGAGGAACGTGGAACCTAACAGCCGGGAAAGAGAGGGTCAACGGGATTGCGGGGGAAGAGCCAGGGGAGGGCGCGATTTAAAGTGGGTGAGCGGCTTTCGGTTCGGCCGTTCCCAATGTGACGCAGGCTTCCAGCCTGTTCCGTGAACCGTGGCGCGCCCTGCACCGGAACAGGCTGGAAACCCGTTGACCCCGGAGGGGTCGCAGAAGACGCAGATTTCAACCACACGCCTTTGCCACCCTTCGGGATGAAAATTTTTATGGTGCTCCGGGGGTGTCGCGGACTCAACCCCGGCTACTTTCTTTCATCCCTCCGCGCTCGGTGCCGAGCAGGGTTCTTAAGTTGACGCGCTTGCGACGGAGCGGGGCGGCTACAAGACGTTGCTGATCAGCAGTTCTGAAGGTGCTGATTGATCGCCTTGGCGGCGCGCTTTCCGTCACCCATGGCCAGAATGACCGTGGCAGCGCCACGGACGATGTCGCCGCCGGCAAAGACGCCGGGGATGCTGGTCATGCCGGCTTCATCCACTTCGATGTTGCCCCACTTATTCAGTTTCAGATCGGGGCAAGTCGCGGTCAAAAGCGGGTTGGCTTTCGTGCCGATGGCCACGACCACGGTGTCGCATTCGAGGATGAACTCGGAGTTGGGAATCACCTGCGGCTTGCGGCGCCCGGAAGCGTCCGGCTCGCCCAATTCCATCCGGTTGCACTTCAACCCGGTGACCCAGCGTTTTTCATTCCCGATGACTTCCAGAGGCGCAACGAGTAGTTCGAAATCGACGCCTTCATGGCCGGCGTGATGAACCTCTTCGAGCCGCGCGGGCATTTCCGCCTTGGTGCGCCGATAGACGATCATTGCCTTTTCCGCGCCCAACCGTTTGGCGGTGCGAACGGCGTCCATGGCGACGTTGCCGCCGCCTACCACCGCCACCCGCTTGCCCATGAGCACGGGGGTCTTGGCATGATCGGTGTCGTAGGCTTCCATGAGATTCACCCGCGTGAGGTATTCATTGGCGGCATAAACGCCTTTGAAATTCTCCCCGGGAACATTCATGAAAACAGGGAGTCCCGCGCCGTTGGCGATGAAAACCGCATCGAAGCGCTCGCGGAGTTCGGGCAGCGTGTAGGTGCGCCCGATGACTACGTTGCATTCGATTTTTACGCCCGCGTCATTGAGGCGCTGCACTTCGGCGGCGACGATCTTTTTCGGGAGGCGGAATTCCGGGATGCCATAGACCAAGACGCCGCCCGGCTTGTGAAGGGCTTCGTAAATGGTCACGTCATGACCGTTCCTGGCCAACTCGCCGGCCGCGCTCAAACCCGCAGGCCCCGCGCCGACCACGGCCACCTTTTTCCCGCTTTTCACGGGCGCGGCGGCATTGGCCGAGGAACCCTGATTGCGGGCCCAGTCGGCCACAAAGCGCTCAAGATAGCCGATGGCCACGGGCAGACCCTTCAGCCCGCGAACGCACGAGGCCTCGCATTGCTCTTCCTGGGGGCACACGCGACCGGTGACAGCCGGGAGGGCGTTGTCGCCGAACAGACTCTCCGCGGCAGCTTGGAGGTTCCCCTCGACGATGCAATTAATGAACCGCGGAATATTCACCATCACCGGACAACCCCGGACGCACTTGGCTTCCTTACACTGGATGCAACGTTGCGCCTCGAGAATGGCGAGTTGTTCGGAGAAGCCCAGGTTGACTTCCTTGAAATTGGCGCTGCGCTGGATGCTCTCCTGTTCCGGCATAACCTGCCGGTTGATTTGCATCCGCTCTTTCATCGTGATTTTGGTCTCCATTACAAAGGGTCCTCGGTTTGAAACTCAATTACTTGCGAATGTTGCACTCTCCGTCGGCACAGGCGTTGGCGTGCTGCTCAAACTCGCGATAGGTCTGCAAGCGGTCTGAGAGGAGATCGAAATCAACCTGGTGCCCGTCGAACTCCGGACCGTCAACGCAGGCGAATTTGGTTTCGCCACCCACATCGACGCGGCATCCGCCGCACATCCCGGTGCCATCGACCATCACCGGATTGAGCGAAACGATGGTGTGAACGTTATACGGGCGGGTCAGATTGGCGATGGCGCGCATCATCGGCACGGGGCCGACTGCATAAACGATATCGATTCCACCAGCCTCCAGCACTTCCTTGGCGGCATCGGTGACAAAGCCCATCCGGCCATAACTCCCGTCATCGGTGCAAACAATGACATCGCCCAGACGCTTCAACTCTTCCTCGAAGATCACCCACTCCTTCGAGCGGCCCCCGATGACGCTGGTGACATGCACGCCTTCGGCATGAAGCCCTTGGGCGATCGGATGAACCACCGCGGTCCCCACGCCGCCCCCTACGCACAGGGCGCGCCCGGAAGTGATCACTTCCGTCGGCTTGCCCAGCGGACCCGAAACGTCGCGAATAAACTCACCCACTTCCAGCGCCACGAGTTCCCGGGTGGCTTTGCCCACTGCCTGAATGACCAAAGCGATGGTCCCCTTCGCGGGATCGGCATCCGCAATCGTCAAAGGAATGCGCTCATCCCCTTCCCCCCGGCGAACAATTACAAATTGGCCGGGCTGCTTGATTTCCGAGATGCGCGGAGCAACCACGTCGAGACGCGTCACATTGGGACTGAGTTGATATTTGGCGAGAATTTCGTGCATAAAAACGTCACCCACTCCACACGGGGTTCGACCGCGCACGGGGGGGAATTGATTTCAGTATGCAACAAGGAAGCCTTGCGAAGAAAGAGAATTTCTCGCCGTCCGGGTTTCCCCGGCCCCGGCATCAGAGCGGAGAAAAACCCATCCAATTGGATTAGGCTCAGGCATTCACAGCCCGTATATATCTATCGGACTACAGATAAACAAATTGCGACCCGCGGTCCTCGAAGCTGGAGCTTCGAGGAGACCGGCATTCCCAAGCTGGAGCTTGGGAACGAGTCTCCATGGGCTTCGCCCCACCACGCGGGATGACATTCGGGCGCGCTCCCACAGAAAGCGGCTGGAAGCCGCTTCTACAGTAGAAGCGGCATCCCTGCCGCTTCGGTCCTATTTTCGGAGTAGTTACAGGAAGATTTCCGACCTCTTACCAAACTTATTCATCCCATTAGCTCATCCAGCATCATCCCCTTACCCGGCTGACTGGGGAATGCCGTAAATCCGCATACGGCGGACTCCCCGATTCGGTGGTGTATGGACAGCTATCCCAACCAAAAAGGCACCACTATGCGCGGCACCCAACCGCGGCTCAGTCCCTCAGTGCATCCCGTGTTCGATTTCCCGATCATCGTGCACTCCCACCTTGGATGGGACTGGGTCTGGCAGCGACCTCAACAGTTTCTCTCACGTTTGTCGCAGCAGCATCGGATTCTTTTTGTAGAAGCCCCATACCCTACCCATTCGGTAGAGGAACCAAAGGCGGCCCTGCGGGATGTTCCAGACTACCCAAATATCATGGTTCTTCAGGTCCAGATTCCCGAACGCCGATGGCAGGACAGCGCCTGGGTGGATCGGGAGCGGCGCCGAATGGTTCAGCAAACGATTGCAGGACCGCTGGCCAGCAACTTCGAACATCCCGTGCAATGGTTCTATGATCCGATGGCCGTCACCGCCTTCGCAGGAGAAATGGGCGAGATCGCAATTGTCTATGATTGCATGGACCAACTCTCGCAATTCCGGGGAGCCCCGCCGGAACTGATCAAACGAGAACGTGAATTGCTGAAGATGGCCGATGTGGTTTTCGCGGGCGGCCCGAAAATCCACCGGGCCAAAGCGCTCCATAATGAGAATTGCCATTCCTACGGTTGCGGTGTGGATCTCGAACACTTCGGCGCGGCTCGCGATCCGGAAACCAGCGTGCTGGAGGACATCGCGGACCTCAACGGGCCGGTGCTCGGCTTCTTCGGCGTGGTGGACGAGCGGATGGATTATGACCTGATTGAAAAGCTGGCGGATGCCAACCCCGAATGGCATCTCGTGATGGTGGGGCCGCGCACAAAAGTTGAGGAATCGGTCCTGCCAAAGAGGGCAAACATTCACTGGCTCGGGGGACGCGACTACAACCAGTTGCCAGCGTATGCAAGGCACTTTGACGTATGCCTTATGCCCTTTGCGATCAATGAAGCCACGGAATATATCAACCCGACCAAGGCGCTAGAGTATATGGCAACAGGCAAGCCGGTTGTTTCCACCGCGATCGAAGATGTGGTTCTGCAATTCAGCCAGATCGTGAGCATTGCCGAGACGCACGACGAGTTCATCGAACTCTGCCGGCAGGCCGTTCGGGAGCCATCGTCAACCAAAATCAACCGCGGCCTGCAAGCTGCGCGGACGAACTCCTGGGATGTGATCGTTCGAAAACTTGAGGCTCACATAGTGGACGTGCTTGAGACCAAGGAGGCCGCGGCAAGCTCCGCGGATACCGCCGCATGAAGATTCCAATTTTTGATTATCTGATCGTGGGGGCCGGCTTTGCGGGGAGCGTCCTGGCCGAACGGCTTGCGCGGGCTATGAACCGGCGTGTGCTGGTCGTGGACCGCCGCGCGCACATCGCGGGGAACGCCTTTGATCATTACGACGATTCCGGCCTGCTGGTCCACCGGTATGGACCCCACATTTTCCACACCAACTCACAGGAGGTTTTTGAATACCTTTCGCAATTTACGGAATGGAGGAATTACCAGCATCGCGTTTTGGCCAGTGTGGATGGCCAGTTGGTGCCGATCCCGATCAACATCGACACAATTAATACTCTATATGGCCTGAACCTGGACAACTCCAGAATGGGGGAGTTCCTTGCGTCGATTGCCGAGCCCAGGGAAAAGATCCGCACTTCCGAAGACGTGGTGGTAAGCAAGGTCGGGCGCGAACTCTATAACAAGTTTTTCCGTGGCTATACTCGCAAACAGTGGGGGCTGGACCCTTCGGAACTCGACGCCCAAGTGACCGCGCGCGTCCCCACCCGGGCCAATCGGGACGGCCGCTATTTTACGGATTCATATCAAGCAATGCCGAAGCGCGGATTTACCCGGATGTTTGAAAACATCCTTGATCATCGGAACATCAAAGTGATGCTAAACACCGACTATCGGGAAATCCGCGACGCCATTCCCTACGGAGAGATGATTTATACCGGGCCGGTGGACGAATTCTTCGATTGCCAGTTCGGGAAGCTTCCGTATCGAAGCCTCGAGTTTAAACATGAAACACACGACGTGGAGTTCTTCCAAAGCGCTCCAGTCATCAATTACCCGAACGATTACCTCTTCACGCGGGTGACCGAGTTCAAGTATCTGACCGGCCAGCAACATCCGAAAACAAGCATCGTTTATGAGTTTCCGAAATCGGAAGGTGATCCGTATTACCCCGTGCCGCAGCCTCAGAACGCCGAACTCTATCGCCATTATCACGAACTAGCCAAGGCGCTGCCGGGCGTCCACTTCGTCGGTCGGCTCGCGACGTATCGTTACTATAACATGGACCAGGTCGTGGCCCAGGCGCTCACCCAGTTCAAGCAAATCGCCACTTCCAGGCAGCTTAAAAATCCAGTGCCCTCGCCGTCCAAACTGATCCATGTGCCAAAAGCGCGCCCCGCTCGCGCCACCTCAAACGGAGGCAAGAAGATCGTGGCCTCGTCGGCTCGCAGGACGTTGGGGGGGCAGTAGGCCGCCCGTCGCACGGACTGGAAGCCCGATCCTGTTCGGATTGCAAGATACGCTCTCGCGAAAGCGATCTTTCAGCGCCAAAGGTCCTCAGCAGAACCAATCCGAACAGTATTGGGGTTCGAAGCCATCGCTCTGGGTTGAGTTTCCAGAAAAAGAGCGATTGTTTAGTTCGGTCGAAATGCGATTTAGCCGCAACAAATCGATTTGGGCGTGGTTTATCCTCGTGTTCGGTGCATCATCAATTTGGTTAAAATCTTTCCACCCATGAATTCGATCGCAAAAACCATCGTGGCCGGTTCGTTTAATTTGGCTCTGGTTGCGTTTGCCCCAGCCGCCGGGGGCTTGCGCCCCCCCGATCCGCCGCCACTGGCCGTTCCCAAGCCGCCGCCCGCGCAAGTTTCATCGTCGGAAGGGATGGCTCCCCTGCCCTACCCGGCTGTGTTCCAGAAACGGCAGGAACGCAAGAATCCGCCCCAGCCTCCTGTTCTGCTGACCAAAATCGCCACCAACGATGCGGAGGATTGGACCCGGACGCCGGATGACCTGAAGAATCTGCTCCAGTGGATGAGCCAGGAAATGAAGGTGAACTTCAGCGCGAACGTCAAAAAATTCGTCGAAGTCTCCACCGATCCGCAGAAAAACCCGATCCTCTACCGGTCGGGGTACAAGCCGTTCGCGCTTAAACACGCCGAAGTGCAAAACCTGCGCGAATACCTGCTCAATGGCGGGACGATTGTCTTCAACGCGTTGGTGGGCAACCCGGATTTCTATCAGTCGGCGCTGCAAGCCGCCCACGAGATCCTGCCGGAAAGCCCGCTTTACCGGATCCGCATGGATCACCCGGTGTTCCATTCGTTTTACGAGATCGATAAGGTAACTTTCCGGGACCGGTTGGTGCGCGACAAAGTGGCGCCCGACTTATATCCGTGGCTGGAAGGGATCGATCTCGACAACCGGACGGCGATCTTTATCTCGCGGTGGGATTTCTCGCTCGGGTGGGAAGCCAATAGCCACGAGAGCTGGGGCTACTCGGATACCGACGCCCGCAAGCTGGGTGCGAACATTATCAGCTACGTCACCGCGATGCGGGATGCGGGCCGGAGCGTGGGCAAGAGTGTGGAGTTGGTCAACGCGGATAAGAAAACGGCTGGAAAGTTCCGGGTCGGGCAGATCATCCACGACGGGCCTTGGAAGACACGCACGGCGGCGTTCCCGATGCTTCTCAACCAATTCCAGACGGCAACCGGCACCCCGGTTTCATTCCAACTGCGGGATGTCAGCCTGACGGACGCCTCGGTTTTCGAAATGCCGTTCCTCTATCTGACCGGCACCATCGACTTTGCCTTTACGGAAGAAGAACGCGCAAATTTGCGGCGCTTCCTCAATAACGGCGGGGTATTGCTGGTCGAAGCCGGCGAGGGCCGCAAGACGTTTGACACCGCGTTCCGTCAGGAGATTACGAAGGTGCTTCCCGGACGCGAACTCACGGCGTTGCCGCCCGGCCACGAAATTTTCAAGCGGCCTCTCAATGAAGAGGTGGTGAAAGCGCGGCAGGCGCTGGCAGTCAAGCGCGGCAACCAGATCGAGATGTCGCCCGAGCTGTATGGGATCGAGCTCAACGGAACGCTTTCGGTCCTTTACACGCCAAACGACTGGAGCGCAGGCTGGGAGCGGGCGCTCGCGCCGTATGCGCTCGGCTACGAGTCGAAGGATGCCACCGGATTGGGAGTGAATGTCTTATACTACGCCGTCACGCATTAATATGGCGGCGGGGATACTAATCGCCCTAATTCTGGCTCCCGTTTTGGCCGTCGCGGCCTCGCCTGAGTTCTGGCCTTCGCAGATCAAGGGATCGGACCCTGCTTTAACGCAGCAATGGATTGCCAGAATCGATTCCGGGCTGGGAGCCTTGCCTGCGGAACTCAAGCCGGCCGCGCAGTTCCAGAAGACCTTTCTTCGAATCGTCTCCGGGGCGAAGGAATCGGCCTGGCGTGGGGAACTGAACGGCTTTGTGGCCGTGGACAAGGCGAGCGCCGGCGATCCCACGAAGTTTGTGACTCACGCGATCGCCGGTGTTTCGAAGGCGTGGATCGCCCGGTTGGAGATGATTGAGATCGATAAGGCGCTTCGGAATCACTATCGCCAGCAGGTGCGTTTTCCCGAGAAGTTTGCCCAAGTCGAGTCCGCGATTCCCGAGGCATTCCGGCGTGATCCGTGGGGCGATCCATGGACCTATCGGTCGCGTGCGCCCGAGGGGTTCTCGAAACTGGCGATGCAACGGTATGAACTCGGACCGGCCCGCCTCCCGAATCTCGGGACGTTGAAGCAAACGATCGGTGACCGAAACCCCGTGCTGCCAGAATGGAAGATCACGCCGCAAACTCTCGGCTCCAGCAAGACGCTTGAATTCCGATCCGGCCCTTCGGTGGTCACCATTCAGCCGGGAGGAAAGGTGGACGCTTTCACGCTGCTTTATATCGACGACGGCTGGGCGCTTATGGCCGGACCCGACCAACTCTTCGCCGTCACTTTTTAACAATACTTTCTCCGCTCCCTCCAAATGGCTGGTATTAGCGACTTTTTAACTCCTGAAGCGATGCGCAAGCTCGAGTCGCTCGTGGTCCGTTCGCGCTACGTCGTCGAGGGCTTCCGCGCGGGGATGCATGCCAGCCCGCTCAAAGGCGCAAGCATCGAGTTTGCCGATCACCGCCAATACGTTAAAGGCGACAATCTGCGCAACCTGGATTGGAAGGTTTTTGGGCGGACGGAGCGCTATTACATCAAACAGTTCGAGGAGGAAACCAACCTCCGGGTGCATGTGATTATCGATGGCTCAGGCTCGATGGGCTACCACTCGGACGGGCGGCTCTCGAAGTATCAATACGCGTGCCGGATCGGTGCGGCGATTGGCTATATCGTCAGCAAACAGCAAGACTCGCTGGGATTGACCATCTTCGACAGCGAGCTGCGGGAAGAGATTCCGGCCCGGGGCGGCATGCGCCATTTGCGGCTTTTCCTGGAAAGACTCGCGGCTCATGAGCCCGATGGTAAGACCGACACCGGACGCGCGCTCCATACGCTGGCCGAACGCACTTCGCGCCGGGGGCTGATCGTGATGATGTCGGATCTTTTTGACGATCCCGATGCCGTTTTCCACGCGGTGGCGCACTTCCGAAAGAAGATGCACGACGTGATCTTGCTCCAGATTCTCGATCCGACCGAACTGGACCTGTCGATCGACCGGGTGGCGGAATTCATCGACATGGAAACGGGCGAACGGCTTGAACTCGATCCGACCCTGGCCCGGCTCGCCTACAAGCAGGAATTGCAGAAGGCCATCGATCAATGCCGGGAGCGTTGCTCGGTGCTCAATGTCGATTACAGGCTGGTCTCGACCGGGGAGAATTTCGAGGATTTCGTGCACCAATACTTGGCTGAACGCAGGAGGATGTCGCTGTGATCCCGTTCCTTGCCCCCTGGATGCTTTACGGACTTGCAGCGCTGAGCGTGCCGGTGATCATCCATTTGTGGCAGCGGCGGCGGGTGGTTCAGATTCCCTTCAGCACCCTGCGGTTCCTCAAGATCGTAGCGGCGCGCACGAGCCGCACTTCCAAGGTGGAAAATCTGCTGCTCCTGCTTCTGCGTTGCGCGCTGTTCCTGCTCTTGATCCTCGCCACCGCGCGGCCGGTGATGCTCGCAAAGACAGCCAAAATTTTCGGCGGAGAAGTGCCGCGGACTGTTGTGCTGGTGCTCGATAATTCCATGAGCATGGGCTACCGGACCGGCGACCGCACCCGACTGGACGCAGCCAAAGCCGATGCAATGGCGCTCTTCGAAGATCTCAAACAGGGTGACCGGGTGGCAGTGATCGCGGCAAGCAACCGGGCGGAGTTGCTGGTGGCAGAACCGACCATCGATCGGGCCGTGGCCAGAAAAGCAGTCGAGGGGATTCAGCCAACACAGACCCGGGGCGATCTCTCCATCGCGTTGAGAGAGGCGCGCAAGATCGCCGCCCATGCGGAACGCGGCATCCGGCAGGTTTTTCTGTTCACCGACAATCAGGAAGCGGGCTGGCGCCCGGTCATGAACAATCCCGGCTCAGTCTTCGACGAGGTCTGGAAACAGGCGGAACTGAAACTGGTCGTGGTGCGTCCGGATGAACTCGCCGCGATCAATGCCAGCGTAAAGCAGGTTTCCATCAAGACCCCGTTTCTAGCTGCCGGTTCAACAGTCAGAGGCGTGGCCACAGTGGAGAACATTTCCACGGCCCCGCTGCACGATCTGCTGGCGATCGACATCGGCGGAGAGCGCGTGGCGCAACGGCCGATCGATCTGCCGCCAGGCGCTTCGGGCGACCTCGCGTTCGAATTTCCAGCGCCTGCCGCTGCCGGGCATTGGGCCAAAGGGAGCGCGCGTATTTCCGGGGACAACCTCGCCGCCGACGACCAATTCTCATTTACGGTCCCGGTTTACCAGCAACCGCAAGTGTTGATCGTCGAAGGCCAGGCGCTCGGGCCGGAGCGACTGCGGTCCGGATTTTATCTACGCAAAGCGTTGGCTGCCCGGCCGGAAGTCGCCGGGATCAACGCGCTCACGGCAACGCGCTCCATTTCCTCAAAACAACTCGACGACACGCCGGCCGATAGTTTCTCAGCCGTGATCCTGGCGGACTCGGGCAAGCTAAGTGAGCGGAGTGTGGTGAGGCTGGACCGTTTCCTTGAGGGCGGCGGAACAGTGGTGCTGTTTCCGGGCGACCTGGGTGGGATCGACGGGTACGATAACCTCGATTTTCTCCCCGCGAAACCGACCGCCCTTCGCGCTCTCGACGCAGGCCGGCAGCCGGTTAAAATTGTCGATCCATCTCATCCGCTTTTTGCCAATGCATGGGATGCCGAAACGCCCTTTCCCGCCCTGCCGCAGCAAAAGATGCTGAATTGGAAACTCGGGCAGGACGCGAAAATCCTCGTGACGCTCAGCGGAACCGGCTCCACGCTTCCGTTCTTGATCGCTGGCGAAAAAGGACCGGGCCATGTGTTGATCGTCAACGCAACGGCGGACCGCACCTGGGGCGACCTGCCTCTGACCCCGGCCTTCCTCCCGCTCGTCCAGCAAATCGCAAGGCTCTCCGCTTCGCAATTGGGCCGCCAGCTTAATTTCACCGTCGGCGATCCGCTTCCCATGCCGCCCAATCTGCCGAGGGATCAAGCCATCAAAGTCACCTCGCCTGACGGATCGATCCGCAACCTGCCGGCGGGCCCGCGTGAGCGGCTCCTGGAGCGCACCGAACAGCCGGGCATCTATGAAGTCACCGTCGGAACCCAAAGCGTGATGTTTGCCGTGAACGTTGATCCGAGCGAATCGAATCTGCGCCCGATCGCGGCTACCGCGCTGGAAAAGCTGGTGCCGCTTGACCAAGTTGCCGGCGTGGAAGCCCTCAAGCAATGGCTGGCGCGCAGCCGGGGACTGGTGCCGCTCTGGCCGTTGTTGCTTGGATTGGCGCTGCTCGTGTTCTGCGCCGAGGCGCTTCTCTCAAACGTGATGGCACGCCGCCGGGCTCAGGGCGATGAGCAGCACATCAAGACCGGCCGCCTGAACCGCCGCCGGGCAGGCGTTCAATTCCGGACGCCGGGGGTTGCCGAAGAGGAGGTGGTTTCGTGAACGACCTGATCTTTCATCCCGTAATGCCTGCCACCTGGTTTGCGCTGGCAGTGGCCGCCGTCGCAGCAGCCTGCATTTGGAGTTTGTGGCGCGGGGTACGCTCGCGCAAACGCGTGGTGCTTCTGGCCTTACTAAGACTGGTGGCGCTCGCAGCGGTTGCGACCATGCTGGCTCAGCCCCAGAAACGCCGGGAGGATGTGATCGTCATGCGCCCGCAACTCGCCGTGCTCATCGATAAATCCGAGAGCATGACCGACCCCGTGGACCCTCAACAGCCCTGCCGGAACGCCCGCGTCAGCGACTGGCTGAAAACGCCTGCGCTGGAAAAAGCGCGAAAGGATTTCGACCTTCGCTTTTTCTCATTCGATCAAGGGATTACCGAAGTTCAGGAGTCCGACTCCTTCAAGTATGACGGGACCACGTCGAACTTGCTCGGATCGGTCGCCCGGCTTGAGGAGCATTTTCGTGGACAACCGCTCGCCGGGGTCTTGTTGCTGAGCGACGGACTGAGCACGTTCGATGGGACGACGCTGGATCCATCGAAACCAGGCAGCACTCCCGTTCCGCAATCGGCAACGCGCGATGGGCAATCCGCCGTTCCGGTTTTCGCGTTTGAACTGGAAAAGCAGTTCAAGCCCAAGCGGCCGGGCAAGCGGGTTTCGCTGGCAGGCGTCGATTATCCGCCCCGGGTTGTGACCGGCTGGGATACGGAGATTCGCCCCAGCATCACGGCCAAGGGAATGAGCGGGCAGACAGTCACCGTCGAACTTTGGCGCGAGGGCCGAAAGAGTGCGGAAAGTGCGGTTTCCTTCAATGAAGACGACCAGACGCGGCAGGTGGCTTTTCCCGTCTCACATTCCGTCCCGGGCACGGTGCGCTATGAACTCCGGGTTGCCGATAACGCGGCCGACAAGGAAGCCAAATCGTATCCGTTTGTCGTCGAGGCGATGGAGCCGGGCAACCGCGTGGTTTATCTGCAAAACACGCTCGGATTCGATTTCAAGTTCCTCCGCAAAGCGATCGTCACCGACCGCAATTTGCAACTCAGTGCGTTTGTTCGATGGGCGGATGGGCGACTGGTGAACATCGCCGACGCGGGAAGCCAAAACCCGCAATCGGCGCTCGATCTTACTCCTCAAGGCCTCGCCCGCACGGCGGTGGTGATTCTGGGGGATTTGCCGCCGGACGCACTCACCGCGAACAATGCCAAGGCGCTGCGCGACTATGTGGACCGCGGCGGTGGCCTCGTGCTTTTGGGTGGTCCGAATTCCCTCGCTTCCCCTGCCCTGCGCAATACTCCGCTTGCGGAGATGCTGCCCGTCCGGACTCCGGCCGATTACCGCGAGGGGAATTTCCTGATGCAGATCAACGACACCGGCCTGCATCATCCGGTGTTCGGATCGCTCTTTGCGCAGGTCAAAGATTTCCCGGCGCTCCTCACATGCAACCTTGCCGCCCGCGTTGCGCCGACTGCCGAGGTGCTCATGGAAACGGTGGTCAACGGCCAGCGCTATCCGGTCATCGTGGCGATGCGCTTCGGCCAGGGGCGTGTGATTGTCGTGCTCTCGGACACCATCTGGCGCTGGCGATTGGCCGCAAAAGGTTGGTCGGCCGAGCGGTCCCCGTACGACACGTTCTGGGCGCAATTGATGGATTGGCTCATTCCCAAGGAACAACAGAAGCAGAACAACAATCGCCTCGAACTCTTCACCGATCGCTCGAATTATCTATACGGCGAACACCCGCAGGTGCGCGCCATCCTGCGGACGCTCTCGCCAAATACCAAACAGCCCGCGACGCTGCCGCTACAAGTCCGCACGCCCGACGAGAAGGTGTTCGAATACACCTTGCGCGCGGCAACCCTGCAGACGCGAGACGGCAAGCAGGTGGCCGGTTACCGCGCGGATGTGGAACCGAATGTTCCGGGTGCATTTCGCGCAAAGGCGACGGTATCGGTCGAGGGCACCGCGGTGGAAGGCGAGACGCGCTTCATCGTCGCGCCGCCCGTGACCGAGATCACCGGGAAGCCGATCAATCGCGATTTGCTCAAGAACATTGCCGAGTCACATGGCGGTCGATTCTACGCCATGGATCAATGGAACAACTGGCCGCAGGATTTGCATTTCAAGGAGCAACATTTCACAAAGGTTGAGTTGATTGATTTATGGAACCATCCCCTGCTGCTGGGGTTGATACTCTTGATGCTCGCCGCTGATTGGACCGCCCGGAAATTTTGGAATCTACCATGAACAAGATGACGACAGAAGACAGGGAGACGCGGAGGCGCGGAGACGGGGAGATTTCCCCTCGTTCCCAAGTTATACTTGGGAACGCACCCATCTTTGAAGCTGTGCTTCACAACCGTTCGACAGCACGTTGGACCCACCGCATTACCCAAGCATTGTTGAGGGCAAGCTATTCGGGAGCGGTTCAGCGAGGCGCGGATCGCCGCCTCGGTCACAACAAACTCATACTCGTCAACTTCGTAATGAGAACTGAAAACAGATGGGCTTTTCGGGGCGCTCGTTGCGTATTCGGGGGGCTTCTTGCTTCCTTACTCCTGACCACAAGTGCCCACGCCCAAGCGCCAGCCAATACTTCCACAACCAACCTCATCCCCAACGGCAACTTCACAGCGGCCGACCCACTCCAAGGCTGGCGGGTCGATTTCCCCTACGAGGGATGGTATGTAAAGAACAAAGGCTACGTTTCGGCAACGACCGAGAACGCCCAAAACGGCGGGAAATGTGTATTGATCCAACTTCCGCCCGGGGTCGCAGGCAACGAAGGCGGCAAGATCGAAAGCGCGTTTATCAAAGCCGAACCGGGAGCAACGTATCGCGTAGAGATCGACTGCATGACCTGGGATTTCTCGGCGATGCTGCACGCGGAGGCTTGGACAACCGATCCGAAACCGATCCCGCAACCGGATAAGTTCCGGGTTCCACCGGCAGCCGATCACCCGGCGTTGGTTATGTGTTACCGGGCGCAAATCCCGGAGCCGCATGGCCACTCGAAAACTTGGCAGACCGTTTCGCGCCAATTCAAAGTCCCGAAGACCGTGAGGGTTGCCGGACAGGATCAGGCACCGGAATACCTTTCTCTGAAGGCATATACCTACCAAGCGACGCCAAACGCCGGGAAATGCTACTTCGGAAATTTCAGGCTCTATAAAATCAAAGATGCCGAGTGATGGCATTTGCTAAATGGCTTTAACCTCCCAATTTGTTCATGAACGCCTCCGCGAGGCGACGAAACGGTATCGCCGCTCCCGGTCGGGGCGTTTTGCCATTTCGGGCCTGGCGGCGGCGCTGGCGCTTCTGGTCGTGTTTTTGCTGGCGGACGCACAGTTCCACTTCGGAGCCGTGGGACGCTGGACGGCTTTCGTGCTGGTCATTGCGCCGTTGCTCATCGGAACGTTCCTATCGATCCGCGCGGCGCTCCCAACCATCTCCGAGTCGAGCATGGCCCGGCGTTTGGAGGTGGCGGCGGGCGGCGCGCAGAATGTCCTGATCAGCGCGGTGCAGTTTGACCGCGAACTCCCCAAACACTCCAGTTTGCGCGCGGCGCTCTTTGCCGAAATGCGCGATCCGTTCCCGCAGGTCGATTGGTCGCTAGTGTTGGATTTGAAGCTGCTGAAAAGACTAGCCATTGGTCTGGCCTCGACCGTTTTTGTCCTGGTCCTGTGCGCGGTGGTGCGGCCCGAGTATTTCGTAAATTCCGCCAAGCGCATTCTGATGCCAGCCAGCAAAATCGCTCCGCTGACGCGCACCCAATTTGTCCAGATCACCCCGGGGGACGCCCGGGTAATTCATGGGCGCGACCTTTCGCTGAACGTCCGGTTGAATGGCGAGATCCCGCGAGCTGCGTGGCTCTATTTCCGGGAAGCCGGGGGCAGTTGGCAGAAGGTGCTGATGGAACACGAAGTCGGCGGACCGGCATTTTCGTTCGAATGGAAAGAGGTTCGCCAGCCGCTGGAATACTATGTGGCTGCGGGTGACGCCTGGTCGTCCACTTTTCAGATCACCGTTCGCCCGCGGACAGCCATTGGCGGTCGCGCGGCCGAGATCATGCCCCCCGCCTATGCAAATTTGGGTAAGGCCACATTGAAGGATTTCGCCGTGCTTCAAAATGTGCTGCCGGGCTCGAATATTTCCATCGCGCTGGAGTTCAATAATCCCCTCGCCCAGCTCAGCGCGTATGACGACAAAGCCCAGAAACTGGCGGTTCAAAAGCTTACTCCCACGAAATGGCAAATCGCTGGAACCGTGACGACCAATGCGACTTTGAAGCTCGCCTACACGGACACCGATGAGGTTGACGACAGCGAATCGATTCAGATCGCCGTCACGCCGGATGAACCGCCGAAGATCACCGTGAGCACTCCAGCCGAGGGGAAAGAGATCTTTGCTGCGCCAAACACCTCGCTGCCGATTCAGTTTTCCGCGACCGACAATCTCGGACTGGCCACGGTGGCGCTGTATCGGAGCACCGACGAGGCTCAGGACGGGCAGCTTATTCAAGAATGGAAAAAGGCGGCGGGGCAGAAGGCGTTCACGGGCAACCTGACGCTTCCGCTTGCGAAATATGGAAAAGAGGATCGGGTCACCTTTTGCGTGGTGGCCAAAGATCAGAATAACGTCAGCGGCCCCGGCATCACCTATTCGCGGCCCATTGTGGTCACGCTGCGCTCCGCGGAACAAGTGCAGGAGAAGACGGATGAAGCGGCAAACAAAGTTCAGAATGGGCTGGAGGCGTTGATTAAACTGCAGCAGACAAATCTCGAAGAGACCGTGGCTGCCAACCGTGACGCCACCCCGGAAACGCTGAACCCGCTTCTCAATCGGCAGGGCAACATCGCCGATCGGGGCCGCAGCTTGGCGACTTCCACCGAGGCCCTTGCGCCGAGTGCGCGCGCGGATCTGGCGGCGCTCTCTGAAAATGAAATGCCCAACGCTGTGCTCGCCTTGAGGACGGCGGTAAGCGCCAGTGGCGATGTGCGAATGGCGGCGCTGGCGAAGGCGGTAAATCTTGAGACGACAATCCTCGTGCGGCTTCAAGGCGCGGCGAAGTCGCTCTCGAACGAAACCTCGCGCGGGCAGGTTCAGGACCTCATCGCGGGAGTCGAAGATTTGCTGCGCAAACAACGCGACCTACTCCGCGAAACCAACGCCGCGGCTCCGCAAAGCGGCAAGTCGCTTTCCGATCGGCAGGATTTGCTCTCGGGCGACGCGCGACGCGTGAAGAAACAATTGGAAAAAAGTGCGCAGGACGCCGCAGTTGGCGATCAGGATTTCCGCACAAGAATCGGCAAGGCCGTCACGATGTTTGGCGAGATGAAGATTTACGAAGAGATGCTGGCGGCGGCTGAGAAATTGCAGACGCCGGATTTCCAGGCTGCGGGAACCATCGAAAAAAGCGTGGTGGCCAATTTGGCCAAGCTCGTCGAAATGCTAAACCAGTGGCAACTGGCCAAGGCTGAAAGCGAAGCGGAAGCCTTGCGGAAAGCCGCCAAGGATATGGCGGACAAGCTGGCCAAGCTTGCGGAAATCCAGAAGGAGATTTTGGAAAAGAGCAAAGAACTCGCGCGCAAGGCGGACATGCGCCCGGAAGACATCGCCACGGCCAAAGAAATGAAGCAGACCAAGGATCTCATGGCCCAAGTGGTCGAGCAGATGCTCACCGACGCCCATGTATTTCCGGACCTGAAACCGTCCAACGAATTACGGGGAGAACTGACGCAAATCTACGAGGATGTCATCCAGGCCGACGCCGAGGATGCGGCGGCCGGCAAGCTGAAGGCAAACGAGGTTGCGGTACAGAAGGAGGACAGTCTGTTGCAGGCCATCGAGCAGGCGAAGAAGGTTTCTGAGGATTTGGAGATGTGGCTGCCCAACAAGAACGACACCACCAAATGGCTCTGCGAGAACTTCGATAAGACGGAGATGCCCGACATCCCGAATCTGCCGCTGCCGGATGCGTTTGAGGATTTGGTAGGCGACCTATTGCAGGAGCAGGCAGGCCTGGCGGAGGAGGCAAAGGACGCGGCATCGAATCAGGCGCTGGCGCAGGCTACGCAAGGCTGGGGCGTTGCCGATGGCCCGATGCCGGGATTCAGCGCGCAAGGGAAATCGGGCAACACGCGCCCCAACAAGAATGAGCAGACTGGACGTTCCAGCGGCGGACGCGAGGGGATGAGCAACGGCGAGATGGTTGGCGACACCGCAAGCACGCTCGAAGGCACCACGCCCGACGTGCGCCGCACCAACGATCCGATGCAGCAGGGCCACGTCAAAGATGACGGTGGAATTCAGAAAGCACGCGCAACCGGCGGCGGCAAAGCGGGCGGATTCAGCGACCGCAACGGGATGGATGGAAATGCGCCGTTGCGCGCAGTGAACGCCCCCCGCATGGGAGCCTCCGATGCGCTGGCGGTCCAGCAAGCGTTGCTCTCGGAGAAGACTGCCAAGACTTACGGACAGGCTTCGTTGCTGTATTTGAAGGCAACCGGACTGCCGGAAGTCGCGCACCTGATGGATCAGTCGCAACTCGCGTTGAAAGAAGGCCGGGTGGCCGATTTTCGCAGCCTGCACCAGAAAATCGTGGCGCGTCTGAACGAGGTCCGCGGCGCGGTGGTGCCAGGCAACGTCATCAGTCTTTCGAATGGCGACGCGGCGAGAGCCAAAGGCAAACAGTTGCTGGGCGGCGACGAAGGGCAGGCCCCGCCAGCCTACAAACGCGCCGTGGCGGATTATTATCGTTCCCTGCTGGAGGACCAATGATGGTAGGGATGTTTCAACCATACCTAATAATAGGTTTCAACTTCGAGCTCGGCTCTGATTCTGGTTCTGAGCGCCAATGGCGCGTCCGCATACCAGCCTGGGGCAACGCCCCAGGAATTCGATACAAAGAAACTTCAGGGCTGAAGGCCCGAAGCACTAGCCGGGAAAGAGCATGCGTCGGGCCTTCAGCCCTGAGATGTATTTTACGCAAAAACCTAGGCCGTTGGCCTAGGCTGGTATGCGGTCGGGCCTTTGGCCCTGAAGCACAAACGAGTTTACGCTTAATCCCATCCGTCCCATCCGTCCCATCCGTCCCATCCGTCCCATCCGTCCCATCCGTCCCATCGCTCCTCTTTTTTCTTCTTTTCCTCGCCGCCACCACCCATGCCGCCGTTGAAAACTGGGGGATCCCAGATGCTCCTTACCGTGTCGCGGTCAAACTGACAACGCCGCCCGCGCATCCCGAAGCGGGGATCCTTATCAACATCCCGGAGTTCGGTCAAAGCCGACCGGATTGCGCGGACGTCCTGCTTACAGGCAGCCTCGGACAACCACTCCCGCTCGCGGTCGTTTCCAGTCGCACAGGAGGACGCACCCTGCTGCTGACGCCGCAACTTGAGCAAGGGACAACTTACTTCGTCTATTTCGGCGGGAACATTAATCGAAATGCGCCATCGTGGGCGCCCAAAGTGAGTCTGCTCGTGGAAACGAAGCCCGCTCCTGGCGACCTCAAGCTGGACGCGTGGACAGACCTTGAGAGCGCTTGGAAAAAAGTTCCCGAAATCGATGGCGCGGGCTTTTTCCCGATCATTTATCATGGGGAGAACTTGTTCGGGCAGAGCACCAAGTTTCTCACGCATTACACGGGGTACCTGCTCACTCCGGAGCGGAAGGATATCTTTCTCTACACGCTCTCCGCAGATGCCTCATTTGTGCTGGTCAACAACAAATTGCTGGTTGGCTGGCCCGGCGAGCATGGGCCGTGGGTTCAGCCCAAGAATGTCAAAGGCAAGGCGTTCATGCCCGACTCTGACCTGACCCGAATCGACTACTATGCCGCGAAAGGCGGGCGCGGACATCCCCCAGCCATGGTGCTCGGATGGAAACTCGACAACGGCACTTACCAAACCGTGCCTGCGGAAGCGTGGCTGCACCCGGGCACCACGAAAGTCGAGGCCATCGAGGATATCCACGGCGGACCAGTGCCCATGCCGAAAATCGAGTTGGTGACATTTATCGGTTATAACGACCAATGGCTGTACGAAACCAAATACAGCTTGGATCAAACGCAACCGCTCACCGATTGGACGGTCAACTGGGAGTTCGCGGACGGCGTCAAGCTTACCGGGACCAGCGGGATGCGCGTGCTGCTTGGCCCCGTGCCGGAACTAGTAAAGGTAAAGCTCACCCGGGGAAGGGAGACGCTGCTCGCCGATTCTCCATCGGGCACGCTGCGGATCGACTACACCGCGCTGGCCAAACAGGCGTCGTTCAAGAACCCGGTCGATGTGCGCCGGTATCTTGAGTTAATCGAGTCGGACCCTCCGGGCCAGATTAACAACGCCTCCATCCAGCCGCGACTGGCCTTCCTGCTTGAATTCGGGACCGACCAGGAGATCGCCAAGTTCATGGATGGCTATCCTCAGGGGGAGCGGGACTCGACCGATGCGCTCTGGCTGCGCGCACGAGTTGCGTCGATGCTCGCCCACGCGGAGAGCGACCCCAAAAAAGCTGTGGCGGAGTTGCAAGCTCTGAGCTTCAAGGTCCGCCAGTTCATGCCAGACCTGACCAATACCCTGGAAATCGATTTGCTCGCCTTTTACAAAAATGATCCGGATGCTATTGGCCGCATGTCTGAGATCGGGTTTCTGGATTCCAAATCCAATGTCTCCAAAACGGCCAAGGTGCGCATTGGCGATCTCTACCGATTGCTCGGTCGCTACAAGGAGGCGATCGCGCAATACCAAGGCATTGGAATCAAAGGAGATGATCGCAGCCTTCCGGCGCAGGATCGGGCCTATTCAATCACTGTTCGTGAATTGCTGGAAGCCAATCGGCGCGACGAGGCGCAGGCGAAGCTTGGCGAATGGGAGATCCGACATCCGATGGCAAAGTTCGACAGCGACTTTCTCCTACTGCGCGCGCGGATGCTGATGCTCTATGGCCGGTGGAACCAGGCGCTGAGCGAGATCGAGTCGTTTGAGAAGGTGCAACCCGAAAGCGCTTATCAGATCGACAGCGAGTTTTTCAGGGCGCGAATTTTGTTTGAGAAAGGCCGCAAAGATGAGGCCCGGAAGATTTGGGCGGAGATCGCCAAGAGCTACCCGAAGCATCCGCTGGCGGGAGCGGCCAAGGAATGGGGAGGAAAACAATGAAGAAAGCCACGCATAGGCTTGAGAAGAATGGGACTGATGGGACCTATCGGACGGATGGGACTGATGTATGCCGGAGTTCTCTACGAACCATGGTTTTCCTGCTGCTGCTTTTCGGCTTTGCTTCGGCTTTTGGGCAGGCGGGGCGTATTTATACAAAGCCCGAAGCGGGCGCTACGGGCGGCATCACAGGCAAGGCTCCGGTTGAGCTAATCCACGCGATCGCCGTGGAACGGGACCGAGTCCGGGTTTTCCTTGCAGACCTTTCGGATGCCGGAAAGGTGTTTCGTTTCGAGCATCTGCCGGTTGGCAAATATGATCTGGTGCTCGTCGCGAAAGACGGCACGGTGACCGAAGGGCTGGACCTGGGGGACGATGTTTCCAAGCTGACGGAAACTTCGATGGCCAATCTTAAAAAGCGGATTCGCCTGGCGGACGGCTTCTTCAACCAGCACGCGATTCTCCGCATGGGCGTCACCGGCATGGATGAAAGCGGCGACGGAGTGCTCCTGGCCCTGGTGGAAAGACAACGAGCCAACGATGTCCTCAAGCAATCCGGCGAACGCCTCAACGAAATGGTGCGCCGCCTGGAGATTATCGAACTTCACCAGGCAACCGACGACTGGCAAATGACCGGCTCGCGCCATTTATACCGCGAAGGCGAACCAATCCCGAAAGCGCTTTCCTTTTACAAAGACAACCATCTGCCCGCATTAAGCGGCATTCGCGTAATCGACACCACTAAAGACCTCGGCCTCGTAGCCGGCCCTGAAAAATAACCACCATTTCCACTTCAACCAACCCTCTTCTCCTATGCCACAAATCCGAATTAATGCCGGTTACCAAAAAGGGACAGTTCATCCCCTCCTCGAAAAGAAAATGGTCGTTGGGCGCGCACCCGACTGCGACATCCTGGTCGATATCGACTGCCCCGCTTCGCGCTACCACGCGGAAGTCTATAAAGACGGGGGGAAATGGCGGATCAAAGATCTGGGGAGCCTCAACGGCACTCTGGTCAACAAAGAGCACGTCAAGGATGCCGAGCTAAAACCAGGGGACCGCTTTCTGATCGGCGATTCGATTTTCCTCTACGAAGATTCCGACGCCACGTCGGCCGCTGAGCCCGCGGCCAGCGGGAATGGGGACGAAGCGATGCCAGCCGAAGAACTCGCGCCGGAACAGGAAGCCATCCGCGACGTGGTCGAGCGGATGAGCGTTAAAACGAAACTGATCGAGGTGGAGATTGGGAAAGCGATCATCGGGCAAAAGGAGATCATCCGGGAACTGCTCACCGCGATCATTTCAAACGGCCATGTGCTAATGATCGGCCTGCCCGGGCTGGCGAAAACCTTGATGATCCACACGCTCTCCCAAGTGCTCGATTTGCGCTTCCGCAGAATTCAGTTCACGCCAGACCTGATGCCTTCGGACATCACTGGCACCGACATTCTGGAGAGCGACGAGAGCACCGGACGCAAGGAATACCGGTTCATCCGCGGGCCGATCTTCACGAACATTCTCCTGGCCGATGAAATCAACCGGACGCCGCCAAAAACGCAAGCCGCGTTGCTTGAAGCCATGCAGGAGCACCGCGTGACAGCCGCGGGCGAGACGTATCCGCTCGATCCCCCGTTTTTCGTGCTCGCGACCCAAAATCCGCTAGAGCAGGAAGGGACTTATCCCCTTCCCGAAGCCCAGCTCGACCGGTTCATGTTCAGCATCTACATCGATTATCCGACGGAGGCCGAAGAGGAGACCATCGCGAAGGTCACCACGCGGGATCGCGCGCTCGACCTGAAGAAAGTGCTGAGCGGCCCGGAAATCATCGAGTTACAGAGCGTCGTGCGCAATCTGCCGGTTTCCGATCACGTCGTGAAATACGCGACCCGGCTCGTCCGCTCCACGCGCCCGGGAGATCCCCGTGCGCCGGAGTTCATCAAGAAATGGATCCATTGCGGCGCCGGCCCCCGCGCCTCGCAATGCTTAGTGGTCGCGGCAAAAGCCCGTGCGGTCATCGACGGGCGGCTGCTGGTCACGGCGGACGACGTCCGGGCCGCAGCTCGACCCGTGCTGCGCCACCGCATGTTTACCAACTTCACAGCGGACTCCGAGGGGGTCGATACCGACAAAATCGTGCAAAAGCTGCTGGATACCGTTCCCCAACCCGGCGAGCGGGACTACTGAGGCGCGCGCGGCTGTTTTGAAAAAAGAGAGAAATTCGGCTTGCCAACTCGGCCGGTTTCAAAGAGTTTCCCTCCTCTGCAACGCCCGGCCTCGCCGGCATTGCCAGGAATGAACGCGCGGTTAGCTCAGTGGTAGAGCACTACCTTGACACGGTAGGGGTCGGGGGTTCGAACCCCCCATCGCGCACCATGTTTTCTTTGACGCACGATAGAACGCGGTCTTTATTTCGATTATTAAGGTCTGCATAATTGAGCGAAAAGTCACGAGGGAAAAGTCACTGGGAGAAAAGTCCCGATGAAACACACGAATCCGGCACGAGGCATTTATCAAAGGGAGGGTGGAATTTATTGGCTGACCTACCAGGTTAAGGGGATACGCACTCGTTGTTCCCTTGAAACCACAGATTTCGCCGAAGCTGTTCAGCGGGCGGAAAAATTGAGAATTGCCCCGGCTCTGCAACCCAGCGAGGGCTTGGCCGGAGAAGTCCACCGCTTTATCGCTTACAAGATTGCCAGAAAGGAATACACGCGAGACAGCGCCGAGTCCAAAGGCTACGTCCTCGCCAAGTTTGCCATGGCGGTTCTGCATCTCCGTTTCCCACGGCTTGCCGCTCTTGTCGGTCCCGCTGCGGGTGCTCCCCGCAGGGTTCTCAACCGAAATGTCGAGCCCGCCGATCCGGACGTGCCCCATCTGGTAGTTCCCGGCCTCTTTCTGCGCTTGCGTCGGCTCGGGAAGTTCGTTGACCGGGCTGGTTGCCGCGTCGTGCGCGGCATAGTCCACCGGACTTTCTTGCACGCCCTCATTCGGTGCCCGGTTTTCTTTGGTTGACCGGTATTTTGCCAGCGCCAGCGAATCCCCGTTTTCCTTCATCCATTCCAGCGCTTTTCCCGTTGGACGAAACGCCTTCACGTCGATCAAAACGATTTCGCCTTGGTCCGTCTTTACCAGGTTATCCGGCTTGGCGTCCGCGATGCCGATGTTCTCTTGCTTGTTCCACCAAAGCTCCGGACCTTCTTGCCCCCTGACCCACTCTTGGTCCACCGGCATGAAACCGGCGTCCATAAACGCATTTGACGCTTCGGCATAAGTCGGCTTTACGCCATTTTGAGTCTCCTGCGAAGTGACGATCCTGATTGAACCATCTTCGCCGTGCATCACTCCCTCGACTCGGGAACCGTCACCGCCCAAATCTCGATTGTTTTCAATCTGTTTGAGATACTCCGGCAACGTTCCATGCGAAACGCTCGGCTCGCCATCGCTGGAGAACTTCACCACACCACCGGCGGTGTCCGGTTCCGTAAACTTCAACACACGTCCCGGAAAGAACACCACACTGTGCTCGCCGCCTCTCGCTCCTACCAGGTCAAGCAGCTTTGGAGAAAACTCCCTGCCAGTTCTCTCGGCCTCCCTGACTAACGGCTCTGCCGCAGCTTTGAATCCGTCGATTGACGAAGCGGGGCTCTTTCCGATGCCGGTGCGCTCATCGTATGCCGCAAGGCTTCTGCCGCTGTTCTCGCTATTGACTTCGGATTCGCGAAGCGGTTGCCCACCAAGGTAAGCTTCTGGGATCGGGTAGGCTGTTGCGGCGGCTTTTGCATCGGGGTAATTGTGCCTCCATTCCGCCATATTTTCAACCAATTTTTCATGGGGAACCTCTCCCAATGGCGTCTTAATTTGACCCCTTAACCAAGCCGCTTTAGCCCAATTATCGTTTTTTCGCAAAATCTCGTCGGAAACAGAAACTTGCCGTGCCCCCAACTCATACCCGGCCACCCGTGGCGTTTCCGGGTTGTAAAGCGGCTTGCCGCTCGCCAGCCGCTCGCCAATCGCGTCCAGCATCTCATGCGGTGTCTCAAAATTAAACCCGTGCTGATTTACCGCCTCGCGCACCTTATCCAGGGAGAGCGTCTGATTTTTGCGGAAATAGTTCCGCCCGGCACCTTTTGCCGCCTGCGCCACATTGCGAAGTTCTCCCGTCAAAGTCGGCTCATTGGTAACCACCGGCAACCCGCCCGAGGCCATCAGCGCGTCCATAAGTTCGGTGCGCTTGCCCAACTCCTCGCTTGCCTGATGCTCCGCTTCTTCGCGGCCCTCCATCTCCATTTCGGCGATTTCTCCCGGACTGCGAGTCACCGAGTTGTCGATCTCGTCAAGCCGCTTCAAAATCGCTTCAAGTTGGCGCTCGCTCTCTTTGGCGGCATCGCCTTTCAGTCCCTTTAAAAAATCGACGATCTTTCCAATGGCTTCCCTTGTCTTTGCAATCCAGACTTTGTTCCCGCTTGCCGCCGCCTTCTGCGCCTCTTGTTCAGTGACATGAGCCAATTCAGTGATTTGGCCTTCCTTGGTCTGTTCCACGAGCATCCGCTTGTATGTATTCAAGACAAGCCCAGCGTCCGGGCCGCATTCCATACCCTGCCATGGAGCCCTCCAGAAGTCCGAAACCGGACCACGAAGCGAAGCCCTAATTGAATGAAACAATTCATCAAACGCATTGGAACTCCAGTTAGGGCACTGCTCATTTCCGCCATTCTGTTGCCGGCCGAAGCCTTCATTTTAACTCCGCAGAGCGCTGATGCCGCAGTGGCGGTCCGACGGGGAGCTTACCGGACCACAGCCGTGCGGCGGGGACCCTACGGAGCCACAACCGTGCGGCGGGGGGCCTACGGCACAACGGTCGCGCGAAGGGGAGTTTACGGAGCGAGCTATAGCGGCGCTCGCTATTATGGAGGAGCCGCAGGAGTGGCCCGGCGGACTTCGCGTCGTGTGGCGCGTCGCAATTACTATTATAACAATTACTATTGAACGCGCAGCCCTGAGCTATTTCCGTCGGCAAGAGCAGGCCTGTTCGTTTTGATTAGCTCCCGAGCAGTGCGTCCTTCGCGGCGGCAAGTTCATCGCGCTTCGCCGGGGTGACTTTTGGATAGCGTAAATTCAACAAGGCCAGAGCGTCGATGACTGCCGCCGCAACGATCACGCGAGTGAACCATTTGTTATCGGATGCTGCACGCCACAGGCGAAATCGTTCAGCCGGGTACTCCCTGCCCAAAAGTGAATCCGAAGAACCGTCCACCTGCGTAAAGGACGCGCCTTGAGGCTCAATGGAGCGGTCAATGATAATGACTGGCTCACTGCGGCACCTTACGCCAGGTGGCTACAGCCATCCAAGAGCGTGCGTTCTTCCGTTATTCCAGTCGATGTCGATTTTATCAGGGACTACCAGAAACTCGAGGTTCATCGAATCAGCCGGGCGGGTCATCGACCAGTTGAAACTGAATTCGAACTCGCTCGCAGTCCGGGATGGGCGGGCGTTCTGGGTCAAACGCCGGCGAATCTGGGGCAGAGAGCTTGCCCGTTGCGCCAATGTCTTCTTTCGCGTTGCCCAAAACCCGGTGGTCGTCCTGGCGGACCCCGATGAGTGGAGGCGCTGGGAAATCGGCTCATTTCTGCTTCTTCACGGCAGCGAAGGGTATCGGGCCTTTTCCGAAGAGAGCGAAACGGTATGGCTGGAGCAGCTCCCCGGAGTGAGTTTGGAAGATTCGGCAATGGAGGGCCGGCTGGTCGATGGAATGCTGGAGGCGGCGGGACGTGAGTTAAAGCGAGCCCACGACCTGGAATGTGGCGGAACGAAATGGTCCCATGGCGACCCACATCTCGGAAATTTCATGTACGATGCCAAGACCGGACACGCCCGCCTGATTGACTTCGAAGTAATCCACCGGCCCGAATTGCCGATCGTGGAACGGCACGCGGACGACTTGCTGGTGTTCCTCCAGGATTTGATGGGGCGGGTGACAAGCGAGCGGTGGGTGCCGGCGGCCACCCGATTTCTTCGTAATTACAATGAGATTGGAAGCGACGAGGTCCTTTCCGTGCTCAAGAGGCGCTTTGCTCCCCCGAAAAATGCCGAGCGCGTCTGGTGGTCGATCCGGACAAGCTATCTCGGGAAAGCCGAACGGACTGAGCGCATTCACGCGTTGCACGATTCTTTGAAATAAACCCACCGGCGCTGATCACGTGGAGTATCGCAGGTTTTCCTCTCAGACAGGGTTAACAAGATTGGCATGATTTACAGGATTAAGAAATGCCGGACGCTAACTAACGCCGGTGTAACAGTCTTTCTGTAATTCCATTTTTGCCGGATTTTGCGTAGCGGAG
>JBAXSN010000001.1:0-47628 GCA_037130675.1 Verrucomicrobiota bacterium | reverse complement strand
CCCGACGAATGATCCGGCAAGGCACGCTACCGGGGGCGGGACTGACTTGAAACTTCCTCCCCCAACGCGCGCTCGTTCCCAATCTCCCGATTGGGAACGCACTTGCCCCCGCGAATCTCCGATTCGCAAACCGCACGAAGGCAATTTCCGCACCCGAGTTTCCTCAACGAATGATCTGGCAAGGCACGCAGCCGGGGGCGGGACTACTCAGTCCGCTTGCCGAGCCAGTCCACCACTCGTGGCCAGAGCTCTTTTTGAGCTTTGCCGCCGACAGCCAAGCCGATGTGCCCAGCCGGCCAGACGATCTTCTCCTTGTCTTTGGAGCTTACCACGTCGTTGAGCGATTCGCTCTGGCAGCACGGGACGAGGTCGTCGTTGCGGCCCATCAGGTTGAGCAACGGACAGGTGATCTTCCGCAGATCCACCGTATGCCTTCCGACGGTCATCTTGTTTTGGATAAGCAGATTTTTCTGGAACAGATTTTTGGCAAACTCGCGATAGACCTCCCCTGGCACCGGGATGTTGTCGTTGAGCCAGGTTTCCATGTAGAGGAAATCATCCAGGAAGGCTTCTTTATGGACGTTCTCCATCAGATGAATCTGCTTTTGGATCAGGTTCTGGATCGGCTTCAGCAACAGGAACGAGCCTTGCATGAACGCAGCCGGCACATTCCCGATTGTGTCCACGAACTTATCCACATCGAAATAGCGGGGATCGCTCCAGAGGCTGATCAACCCGGCTTTTTCTTGTTTGGTGAAATCGATTCCAGTGGTGAGCAGGATCAAGTTTTCGATCAATTCCTGGTGGATCGCCGTAAACATCGTGGCCAGCGTTCCGCCCATGCAGTAGCCGAGCAGGTTGACCTTATCAACCTCCGCACGCTCCCGGAGATAATCGACGACATTGCGGAGATAACCATTGATATAGTCATCGAGCGTTAGGAACCGCTCCGCTCTTGTGGGGCTCCCCCAATCGATGAGGTAGGTGTCAAACCCGGCCTCCACGAAATGAGCGATCACGCTGCGGTCTTCCTTAAGATCGACAATGTAGGGGCGGTTCACCAAGGCGAACACGAAGCAGATGGGCGTCTTGTATTTCGGCGGCTTCGAGCCGATATAGCGATAGAGTTTAAGCCGGTCTTCCTCGTAAACGAGTTCTCGGGGAGTGACCCCCTTTTGAACCTGCTCGATTCGTTTCGGTATGGACGGAATCGCCGCGAGTCGCTGGTAATTCGCCATCGTTTCGTCGATCAACGATTTCTGCCACGCGCCCCAGTTTGGGAACATCCCGAGGCCCTTGTCATTTTTTTCCGCAATAGTGCTCATCGATAAGTATTAGGTTTCCGAACAGCCGAGCGTTGGTAGGCTCCCGCGATTGTGCGCTTGTCTTTGGGGGCCGTTGTCCTTTTGGCCTTGGAACCTGTCGCCCGTTTCCGTGGCGCGGCCTCTTCCCCGCCGCTGTTATGCGGTTTCGAAGCCGATTCGAATTTTTTGATGCGGTCATTGACGCGCCCCACCTGCTCGTCAATATCTCCGACCCGCTCGTCCATCGCCTCCAGTCGGTCGAGAACGCGCCGCTCGACATGCCGGATGGCCAGCAGCACGCCGTCGATGTCCTCCTTGTCCGGAGTTTGTAAATGGTCGTGAATGCGATCCATTCCCTCGCGTGAAAAGCGCTGGAGATCGAGCGCGGCATTGATCGAGGTCTTCACGACTTCCATAAATTGAGGGGTTCGCATGAACTCTTCACACGATTCGCCGAGCACTTTGAGCATGCCATCGCGTAGCTTCCGGGCCTCCTCGACCGGGGGGGAAATGGGAGAGAATTGGGAAAACACCCCGGTCATTTTGGTGGCTGAATCCATCCAGAGCCGCTGAAAGAGGGCCGCTTGTTCCAAAGATTTGCTAATGGGATCTTGCATAACGAATCGGTTGCTAAGGTTGCCAACATTCTTTGCCCGGGCTTCCGGGCGGCGGCGGGGGAACCCACCGCCCGGAAAGTCCAGGGCGAGCTTAACTACACCAGCTCGATAGCCATCGCGATGCCCATGCCGCCGCCGACACACAGGGAAGCGACGCCGGTCTTTTTGCCGCGTGTCTTGAGGGCGTTGATCAAAGTGACAATGACGCGCGCGCCGCTGGCCCCGATCGGGTGGCCCAAGCAGACTGCGCCGCCGTGGACGTTGAGTTTTTCGTGCGGAATGCAGAGGTCTTTCATCGCCGCCATCGGAACCACGGAGAAGGCCTCGTTGATCTCAAAGAGATCGACGTCCTTGACGCTCCACCCGACATTCTTGAGCAGCTTGCCCATGGCGCCGATCGGCGCCAGGGTGAACCATTCGGGCTCCTGGGCGTGCATCGCGTATCCGACGATCCTCGCCTCGACATTGAGGCCCAGCTTGCTGGCCTTATCCCCGGAGGCGACGACCAGCGCTGCCGCGCCGTCGTTGATACTGGAGGAATTGCCTGCCGTCGCCGTGCCGTTCTTTCCGAATGCCGGCGAAAGGCTGCGGAATTT
The DNA here is from genome assembly GCA_037130675.1 of Verrucomicrobiota bacterium. Classification (GTDB taxonomy): domain Bacteria; phylum Verrucomicrobiota; class Verrucomicrobiia; order Chthoniobacterales; family Chthoniobacteraceae; genus JBAXSN01. Next base: position 45,111 of record JBAXSN010000001.1, on the reverse strand, counting down.
TTCTTCGTTGAACCGGCCCGGTTCCTCGTCATGGTCAATAACGGTGACTTTGCCTTTGCGTCCGGCGACTTCGACCGGAGCGATCTCCCGCGCGAAAGTGCCGTCTTTATCCGCCAGGATGGCGCGCTTGTAGCTCTCGATTGCGAAATCGTCCAACTCTTCGCGAGTGATGCTGTATCGGGCGGCCGCCTTGTCGGCGCAGACGCCCATGTGTTGTCCGTCAAACGCGTCCAGCAGCGCGTCGCGCAGCATGGAATCGTAGATCTCCCCGTGGCCGAGCCGGAAGCCTGTGCGGGCCTTGTCGAGCAGGTAAGGGGAGCGCGTCATGTTTTCAATGCCGCCCGCGATCACGACCTCCGCATCGCCGGCCTGAATGACCTGGGCCGCAGTGGCGATCGCCTTCATGCCGGAGGCGCAAAGGACGTTGATGGTTGTGGCCGGAACATTCAGGGGCAGTCCGGCCCCGATCCCGACCTGGCGTGCCGCATTTGGACGGAGTGAACCGCTGAGAATGTTCCCAACGAAGAGTTCATCGACGTCCTCGGGCTTCACGCCAGATCGGGTAATAGCCGCTCGTACTGCGGTCTTGCCGAGTTCAACTGCCGAAACCTCGGAAAAAGCTCCGCAAAAAGCGCCGAGGGCTGTCCGGGCGCTGCCGGCTAGGTAGATATCCTTGAGCATGGTGGTTGGTAGATACGTTAGTATGATTTAATGATTGGATGATCGGACGGTTAGCGAGTGGCCGGGCCGAAGCGGTCCACGAGCTCTTTCCACGACGTCATGATTTTGGCGTTCGTATTGAGCGCGGTATGAACATTGACCCGCAGGGTGGTCAGCGAGCACTCCAGCAGTTCCTGAACACGGCGCTGCGCGTCGGTGAGCGAGGTGGCCTGGTAAAGGCTCAGTGATTTCTGGAACAGATCGAGAGTCTGGTTGCTCGTGCGGTTGAAGGTCTCGACAAATTCCTCCAGGCGCTTGCGCGCGGCGGGGAAGACATCGGAATTCAGGGACTCGAGTTTGGCTTGGAATTCTTCGGGCGAACCGAGCTTGGTGAGCAGATCTTTCCAAAGATTGATCGACTCTTCCTGAAGCTGGATGCCTGACTTGAGGGCCTTCTCATAACTGAGCATGGACTCATGAAAGACTTCGTTGATGGATTGCGAAGGCATAGGCATGCTGGTGACCTTTTCCTTTTCTTTGCTAGCAGTTGACGTTGCGCTCATGGTTTTTCTGTTTTCTGTTTGGTTTTATTTTTTCAAGACCCAGGAAATGTCTCCATGGGCCCGCGGACGATCAGGCGACGCGCGTCGCATGGCATTGTGCCGTCGCACAAAGTAGTTGAAGTGGGTTCCAATTTGCCAGGTTCCCCCAGGCATGAATGAGCTTGTGATTTGTGCTCAACACAATCGGGGTATTCTCGCGCATGGCCGCCACGTAGCTCTCAAAAAAATCGTCAAGCTTTTCCCTGGCTTGGGGGATCGACGTGGACTCGCAAAACTCAAGGGATTTTTCTAAAAGAGCAAGCGTCTGGCTCCCCGTGCGGTTGATGAGCATTAGGCTCAAGGACGAACTCTCCACCATTTCCTCCAGACGCTTTCGCAACGTGGGAAAAAGTTCGGTGGAAAGGGCATCCAGCTTGGATTTGAGAAGATTATAAGAATCGACTTTGGCGAGCAGGTCCCTCCAGAGCTTGACGGAATCTTCTTGGATCCGAATTCCCGACTTGAGGGCGTTCTCACAGTTCAACATGGCTTCGTAAAGCAGGTCGTTGATCGCTTCGAAGGCGATGGCCTCTTTAGTGGCTGCCTGAGTAGTGCTCACGATGGTTTCTCCTTAACGGTTTTCCGACAGGCCCGGATTCGTTTCCGGGTTTGTCGTTTCAATATCGCACAAATCAGCTTGCCGCGCTACAAAAATTTTGTGCGGGTGCACAACATTTTTCGGGGGCGGCCGTTTGTTCCGATGTGACGGAACACTTGTATTCGTTCTCGGCGGAGGCCGATTCCGCCTTGGGGCGGGAAGCCCACTCTTGAACTCGAAGCCGCAGGCTGGCATCTCGTTCCAGCTTGAACCGGTCAGGTTGATGGCGATTCTCACGGGCCGACTCAATGATTTCTTCCCGCGTGATGTGGACGTGCGGCTGGGCTGCTTTGCCGAAGAACTCGCACCCGAAGAAATTCAAGGCCTCTGCTGCCCAGGACATGAGTGAGACGGAGTCGAAACGGCAGTCGGCGAAAGACATCACCGATTGATCCCTGGCTACCAGGCTCGCGAGCCCGATGAACGAGTTCGCCGCGCTAAAGCTCGACTCCTTGGTTAGAATGACGTCGGGCGAGCCGAACGGTTCCAGAGTCGAACCTTCCTCCGTTCCGGATGACCGCGAACCGCCCAGCCCATATTTGTTTGAGCCCAGAAGATTGGCGATGATTAGCCGGATTGGAATGGAATATTTCATGGAAGCCCCAAGAAACGAACTCTCGACAATGCCGCGAGCCGGAAGCAGGGAGGGATTGAATTTCTTCAACGACGTGTCGAGCGCCCACAGGACCGAGTCCTTCAACTCGACTTTGGATGCGCGGATATCCAGCGAGGGCGACTGCAGCCCGGATACAAGGGCAAGGTGGGCGATCTTCAACTCGGTGGATTTCACCGTGAAAGAGGCGAAATCCGAGTGCGCGAGCACCACCAGGCCTTCGGGATCTCCGAGGAGGGCGAGTGGCTTTGAAATCACCACCGCCTCCTCGTAGAAACCCGATTTGATCCTGATGGTGGCACCGGGTTTTGCATGCTCCACGGCTTTGGCGATCGATTTGAAGTCACCGTTTCCAGTCTGAGAGACAACTATCGGGGTGCTTTCCGGAAAGGTTCCGATCTTTGGCGTTGTATCCTTCATGCTCGTGCTTCTCTTTTGGTTTAGCCGGTTCCGTGAAATGCTGGTTTGAGTTTCGGCTCTATACTACATGTACATTCCGCCGTTCACGCCGATCACCTGGCCGGTGATGTAGCTAGCCTGCGGGCTTGCGGCGAACACGACCGCTGCGGCGATTTCCTCGGGCGATCCCATGCGCCCCATCGGGATCATTGTTCCCTGGAGTTGCTCGAGAGCCGAGGCCGGCATTCCTTTGGTCATGTCGGTCAGGGTATAGCCTGGAGAGACGGCATTCACCGTGATCCCTTTGCGGGCAAACTCGCGGGCCAGGGTGTAGGTGAACGCGATCAGGCCGCCTTTGGTGACAGCGTAGTTGGCTTGCCCGAAGTTGCCGGTCTGTCCGTTCATGGACGCGATATTGACGATGCGCCCCCAATTCTTCTCCACCATCCCCGGCAGCAAAGCATGAGTGATATTGAAGGGGCCGTTCAGATTGACTCCGAGCACTTCGTCCCACATTTGTTTGGTCATCTTGAGGAAGGAGCGATCGCGATTGATCGCGGCGTTGTTCACCAGAACATCAACGGTTCCAAACTCCTCATTGATCGCCTTGAGCATCGCGTCGGCCTGAGCGGCGTCGGAGATGTCCGCTTTGTAGGCTCGCGAGCGCACCCCCAATCGCTTAAGCTCGCAGACCACTTCCTGCGCCGCCTCGTCGGAGCTTTGATAGTTGATCAGTGTGTCACATCCCGCGCCACCCAAGGCGAGCGCGATGGCGCGCCCGATTCCCCGACTTCCCCCCGTTACGAGTGCAATTTTACCGCTGAGATCGATTTTCATATTTCGCAGATAATTCTTAATTGGTGTTTTTTTGGCGTGCAGATGTTGGTTGTTTGATGCGGACGCCCCGCATGGGAACTTTTATATTTCCTCACGCTAGATCCCACAATCGGGGTTAGCACGACTGCGGAACGCATTGAGTCCCGAGCACGCCCCCGGAATATTCACAATTGCTCGTGCGCCAAATCCGAAGGGCGCGCAAAGCGTAGTTCCCATGGCGTTTATCGGGGAACTCCTGAAACCCGCCTGAAGCTAACGCTAGTGTTTCCGCTCCTGCTTCTGGTGCGCGGCTCAGGAACCGCACAGTCCGGGCTCAACTCGCAATGACAGAGGCAACCGTGGCGGGAGCATTGCGCGAATAGCAAAACCGCCTTTTTGGGTGGTGAAATTTAAACCAATTTAGCGTTGCTAATATTGGACGGGGAATCCGTGGATTCCCCGAGTGTATTTTCTGCAGCGGATGCAAAACTTTCCGCTCTTGTTGGAGCGTTGTTTACGCTACGGAGCGGGCCGCCATCCGGCATCGGCCCACAGTTCTCCACTCACGGCGGCATTGGTGATCATGAAGCAGATGGCATCGGCGATCTCCTCGGGTTTGATCAGCCGCTTTAGCTGGGTTTGTGGAAGCACCTTGGTGCGGATGTATTCCTCCCCAAGAGCCCGGACCATGGGGGTGTCGGTAAATCCTGGATGAATGATACTGCATCGGACGCCGTAGTAGATGGCTTCCGCCATGAGGGTCGAAGCGGCTCCTTCCAAGCCGGCCTTGGTCGAGGAGTAGGAGATCTGGCCGACATTGCCAATGGAGGCGATGGACCCGAGGAAAACCACGGCGCCTTGGAGTCCCTCCTCGGGTTGCCAGCGCTTCATCCCGCGCAATTTGCGCTCCTTGGCCAGCGAAGCCACCATCTCAATAGCCCAATAGACCGGGGCTATCATATTGACTTCCACGACACTTCGAAAATCTTCGACCGGATAAATGATCACTTTTCCAGTATCTCTGTCGATGCGCACCGCGAGTGAATCTTTCGTGATGGCTGCGGCGGGGACGCAAATCCGAGGCACGCCCAGTTTTTCCTGAGTCTCGGCATAGACGCACTGGCGAAAGGCCGCATCGGTCGTATCTCCTTTGAATGCAAGGGCTAACTCCCTTCCCGCATGGGAGTTAACTTCTTGGACAACCTCTTTGACGCGGTCGCTGAAATCAACCAGCGCAAGCCCTGCCGCATTGCGCCGTGCCATCTCCATGGCCAGCGAATATCCGATTCCTCCGGCAGCTCCCGTGATTACCGCCACCTGTCCTTCAATCGTCTTTAGCTCCGCCGGCGCTCCAAGGTAATCGTTCATAGTTGGAATCTATTGCTCATGAAAAGCACTGTCAACTGGAACTTTTGTGCGTTTGCGTTGTAGGGTTCTCCCTCGTGGCGAATATTATTTTTGACAAATCGAACAAACTCTTTCAGCCTTGTCTTGAAACGCGGTCGCGGAATCAACCGCCGCTGGCCGTGTTTGTGATGAATCAACAGCCCATGACTCGTAAAAATAGCGATCGCCCCGAAATCCTTGAGATCCGGAAATACCAAAACCGTCGCTATTACGACACGACGCGCAGCCAGCACGTCGGTCTTGCCCAGATTCACAAACTCATTATTGAGGGCTACGACATCAGGGTGATCGACTCCCAGACCGAAGAGGACATCACGGCGAGAATTCTCACCCAGATTTTGCTCGATTATGAACCAATCAAACTGGCCCTTTTCTCAACCGAATTGCTCAGCCGCGCGATTCGCGTCAACGATCGGTTGCTGAAGGATTTTGTGGATCTCTATTTCCGCCAGGCGTTTGAGGCATTTTGTGCTTCCCAGAAGAAGTTTGAGGAGATGATGAGGGAAGCACATCAACTCACCAGCGCCCTGGCGAGTCCTGCGACCTGGATGCGGGGACTCTTTCCGCCTTGGGCGCAACCCGCGACGGGGGCAACCGGGGAGACGCAGTCATCTGCAGCCCCGGCGGAAAGGAAGAAAGTGGCGGCGAAAGCCGACGCCTCGCGCAAAAAGGCGAAGCGCACTACGAGGAAGGCAGCTACGCGCCGCCAGATCAAGAATAAGTAAAAAGAACGTCACCTGGCGGTTTGGTTCGCGAGCGGAGTGCCGGTCGGCGCGGGTGAGGGGAGGGGTGGAACCGTCGGTGTGGCTGCGTCCGGCGACCATTCGAAATCCCCCGTATCAAACGCCATCATGTTGGCAAGGCGCGACGCCGTGAACTGCTCGACCACTGCGCCATCGCTCTGAAATACAGTGGCGGTATTGCTGTCGGGCTCCCTTCCCATCATTGCCCAGCGTAGATTTGGGGTTTCGCTGATATGATCGAGTGGCAATCCGTCCACCGCGGCAAAAAAGCTTCCCGTTTTGTCGGTTTTTACAGCGACTTCGACCGATCCGGGCTTGTCCTGGAGAAGCGGATTCGGGACGAGGGTTAGCTTCAGGGTTGGTGAAGGTGTAAACGGCTTCTCATCGGGGAAGGTCAGTTCTCCGGCAATCTGTTCAAACCGATCGCTGAATCGGATACTTTGTTCGAAGACAACTTTCGGCTCCTCTTTGGGGGCGACTCCGGTGAAATCCAGGCAGCACAGTCGCTGCTGTTTGGAGTTTTGCTCAAGAACGAACACTTTTTCCTCGGTGGGCGATGCCGTGAGCTTAATCGGGGACGGATCTTCGGGTTTCGTCGCAATCGTCCGCAGGGTTTCCCCTTTGGCGGAATATTGTTTTATCGTGTTTTCTTCGATCACCCAAACCGTTCCGTTGGTTCCGGGAGCGGTATCGACCGACCGATGTGCTCTCGGTTTGAAGGGGCCTTCAACGAATCCCCACCAACCGGCCGGGCTTGGTCTGGGGAACTCAAGACTTGGGTTGCGGATCAACCAGGGCTCGGTTTCGCCTTCCGCATTGGGTCCTTTGAATAACACTTCAAAGACCTCCGCTTGCGCTTGGCCGGGAACCATCGCTTTGAGAACCAGGTTTCCCGAAGGAGACATCTCGAGGTTGGTGATCCGGCTTATCCTCAGCGTATCTTCTTCCTCATTCACCCAGTCGTTGCCGATGAAATCGACGCCCTCGATCTCCAGTTCCCCGACCATAAAACCGTGGGCATGGTACTTGCCGGTGGGACAGGCAACGCCCCGATCGTCCGCGCCATCCCAATAGGTGACCAGTCCGTTAAGTTCGGCGGTGAACGCGCTCACTTCCGCCTCACGGTGCAGCACGCGGACAAGTCTTCCTTCGGCATTATAGATCCCGAGCGAAATCGTTCCTTCCATTGGCGGTGGCAGGAACATGATGCGGATATCCGCCGCAATCCCTTCCGCTGCCGACAGCAAAAGGGCAAACGCGACCAGCAACGCCGTTCGGGCGCGCGGTGAACGCGGGCGGGGTGTCGCCGGATTTCTCACGATTGTTTTCGAACGAAGTAACGCCACTCGAGATTGGGGAATAGATTGTCGCGCCATTCGCAGTTTGCGAGAAACTTTTCGTCAATATTGCGTCCGCGAATCTGGTCGTAGAGCCGGGTGAACCGGAGAATGTGATCTTTGGTTCGTTTGGTCGCGTAATTCCGCGCGGTGCCGGTTTTCATCAGGAACGCCCAATCGCTCGACTGGGCCAGCAGCAGTTCGCGCGCGAGTTGGCGCAGCGCCCTTTCAATGATAGGCGTGAGTTTCTCGGCCCTGTAGCCGCCCCGCTCAGCCGGGGCGGTGCTGTTAATGTCCGGTGTGGCCTTCTCTGCAAATTCCGTGGCCAGTTCGGTCATTCGCCGGGCGGCCATGTGGAGGTGCGGATAAATCCACGAATTCGTCTCGTCGAGCCAAACCTCCCAGTAACCTTTGTGTCCCCAGCTTGAGGACGACGGCACCACAAGTTGCTGGGTCGGGTGCTCGGACAAAAACCGGCTCGGTGTCACCATCTTGAATACCTGCTGGTCGTAGGCCGCCTTGCGAATGAATAAATTCAGGAACTCCGGCCCTTCAAACCACCAATGGCCGAAAAGCTCGGCGTCATAAGGGCTGACAACGATCGGCTCAATGTTGGTATTCTGAACCAGTTCCTCGATTTGCCTGGTGCGCGACGCCAGGAAATGGCCGGCGTGCGCGTCGGCGGCGCCCAGGGCCCAGGCCCGATTGTAAATATCCTTCTCCGGAGTGGCTCCGGTGATGCGGTGGTATTTGATCCCGGAAAACTTCCGGACTCCTTCGCGCAGTGCAAATTCCCCAAGCTCGTTTGGTTCCAGGTCGAACCCGATATCCCGGTAGAAATCGCGGTAAGCCGGGTCGCCGGGATACCCATCTTCCTGGCTCCATACCTGGCGGGCAGAATCGCGATCCCGCGCAAACGCCGCCGGCCCCGCCGGGGTGAAGCACGGGGCGTAAATGGCGTACCGCGGACGCGGTTGCCCAAACATGAGCCCGTGCGAGTCGATGATAAACCAGCGGATGTTCGCCTCGGCCAGCATCTTTTCGATCCCTGCGACGTACCCGCATTCCGGCAGCCAGATTCCCTGGGGGTCCCGCCCAAAGCATTCGCGGTAGCTGTCGCGGGCGAGCAGGATTTGCGCACGCACCGCTTCGGGGAAGTTCTCCATCAGAGGGAGGAACCCGTGCGTGGCCGCGCAAGTGATGATTTCGAGAACGCCCTCGTCCTGGAGTCGTGCGAAAACGGAAACGAGATCGCACTTCCACTCATCGACAAACGCGCAGCGGCAGTTCGTAAACCGGTCGAAATAGAACTTCGCGAGCTCCTGGAGGCGTGAATCGTGCCGGGTCCGCTCCAGTTCCTGTTTGGCCAGCGCGATGGCGCGGTCCAGATAGGCCACGTAGCGCTCTTGGAGAAGGGGGTCCCGCAGCATCGAGCAGAGCGGCGGGGTCAGGGACATCGTGAGTTGGAACGGCACGCGATCCCGCACCAGTCCGTTCAGGATCTGGAGCAACGGCACGTAGGTTTCCGTGATTGCTTCGTACAGCCAGTCTTCTTCCAGAAATTCCGGATATTCCGGGTGCCGCACAAAGGGAAGGTGTGCGTGGAGAACTAAAGCGAGGTAACCAGTGGCCATGCTCCCTTACCATGACTAAGGAACGGGTCGGGATGAAGGGAAAAATGAAAACATCGTCAATATCGGGAAAACCCTTATAGGAAGATGCGGAGAGGGGAGACGCGGAGAGGGCGTGGCATCGGGTTCCGTGTTCATTTCGTCCATCTTCCAAAAATGAAAAACCCAGGCCACCCTTCGGGAGCCTGGGTTAAGCGAAGCGCCTTGGCGCTCTGAAAACGACCCGCTACTTTTTTTCTGTAGCAGCGGTCGGTTGGGCCGGAGCAGTCAACTGCGACGGAGCACCTCCGTGCTTGCGCTCTCCCTTTCCATGCCCTTCTTTCGCGGCAAAGCCTGGAAAGATTTCCTCACGGGTGAGTTTCCCATCGCCGTTTTTGTCCAGTTTCTTGAGAGATTCTGCTGCGCCAGCGATCTCGGTCGAGTCGATCACCCCGTCCCCGTTGGTGTCGAGAGCTGAGATGAGGGGGTGAACATGTTTTCCTTGTTTTTCTTCCCGCTTTTCCGCGCGGGCCGGGTCCTTGATCGCGCGTTCTGCCTGGCCGGGGCGCTGGGGACGGAGTTCATCGATGGTCAGCTTGCCGTCTCCGTTCTTGTCGAGCTTCTTGAGCGCTTCGGGAGCGTTGGCGATCTCCTGGGCATCGATCACTCGATCGCCATTCGCGTCAAGCGCCTCCACAAGGGGGAATTTCCGGTGTTGTCCTTTTCCTCCGCGGCCTTCCTGGCCGGGAGTTCCCGCCGGGGTTGGCGCCGTGCTCGATTCGGGTGCGGCAAATGCGGTGAGGGCTGAGACGGAGAGGACCAAGCCCAGGGTGATTACGGTTCTTTTCATAGTCAGTTTTAGTGTCGGTTACAGGTGGATATTGTGTTCTGCACTGGATTAGACCCCGGCATTGTTAAGGATTGGTAGGCTCGAAACGGCTAAATTGTTAAGAAACGGTAAAAAACCCAATTGGGGGGGCGACGGCAGGATATTGGGAATCCAAAGGGGCTGATTGAGGCCTCCGCGCTGATGGAGAGCTTGGGGTAGGGTAATTTAATCTAACCCTCCACCCGGCCCCTCAGCTTCTTCACCGAGCCGCGCTTCTTCTTGGAATCCAATATCCGGCGCTTCAGTCCGCGCGGCTTGGGGCGATTCTGTCGCCGGCTTTTCTCCCGCTGGGACTGGATTTCCGCCCTTGCCGTCGCGCGCTTCTGTTCCAGCGCCTCCGCCAGGCGCTCCCGGGCGAGTTGACGGTTCATTGCTTGCGAACGCGAGTCCTGAGCGGTCACCGAGACTCCGCTGGGGGTATGACGAAGCGTCACCGCAGTCGAAACCTTGTTGACGTGCTGGCCGCCTGGCCCGGACGAACGCGCAAAGCTCTCCTCGATTTCATCCAACCCGATGCCAAGGCGCGCCAGGCGTGCGGCGAAATCGGAGGCCGGAGGAGGTGAATGAGGGTTCAACTTGAAAACTCCAATTGAGTGGTAAAGCCCTTCGCCGCCTTTGAGAGCGCTCCGAAGCCGGAAGGGGGCTTACGATCCGACCTGCGTATCGATCATTTTCCGGAGCTTCCCTTGAAGATCCTCGAGCTTGAACGGCTTCTGAAGGAAATCGGTCGCTGTATCCAGAGTGCGCAGTTCGCCTTCGCGCATGTAGCCGCTCATGAAGATCACAGGGACATGGGGGCGAATGGTCCGGATGCGTTCCAAAACTTCCAGCCCGCTCATGGAGGGCATTGTGACGTCCAAAAGCACGGCGGTGATCGCATCGGCGTGGGTATGAAACTTGTCCACGCCATCCCGGCCATCGCACGCGGTGATCACATGAAACTGGAAGGACTCCAGCATTCGGGTGGTCAGGGTTCGGACACTCTCCTCGTCATCGACCACCAGGATGAGCCCTTCGCCGCTCCAGTGGGACATCACTTGCGGTTCGTCTTCCCGGTGGGGTTCCGCAGCGGCGTCGGCACACGGAAAGAGCAGAGTGAATGTCGTCCCCTCCGTTTCACGCGTTTCAAGCTCAAGGGTCCCGCCGTGGCTCCTGATGATCCCGAGCACGGCCGCCAGGCCCAATCCCCGGCCGGTGAACTTGGTGGTGAAAAACGGATCGAACATCCGGGCTTTCGTCTCGTCGCTCATGCCGCAGCCCGTGTCGGCTATCTCGACGAAAACGTAATCGCGTTCCTCGGGTTGCCCCGTGACGGTCGTGCCGCGGAAGAGCCTTTTCGCGCCATGCACCACGCCGGTGGACACCCAAATGAACCCTTCCCGGTCGGAGATGGCTTCCGAGGCATTGATGATCAGGTTCATGAACACCTGCCGCATTTGGCTGATGTCTCCGTGAACCATCGGCAGCACATGGGCGAGGTTGAACGAAAGCTGCACTTTTTTTGAGACGGAAATCCGCAGGAGCTGGCTCATGTCCCGGATGACCTGATTCAGGTTGAGCATCCGAACCTCGATCTTCCCCTGGCCTGAGTAGGCGAGCATTTGCTTGCAGAGATCGGCCGCCTGCATCGAGGTGCGCTCGATCTCCACCATATATTGCTGGAGTTGTTTGGCTCCCCCGGTCCGCATCAACTGTATTTTCGCCATCTGGGCGTTGCCGAGGATTGCGGTCAGGAGATTATTGAAATCATGCGCGATTCCCCCGGCCAGCACGCCCAGGCTCTCAAGCTTTTGCATGTCCAGGAGTTTGCGTTCCAGCCCGTGCCGCTCCTGCTCCGCCAATTCGCGTTCGGTAAGATCGACACCGAAGAGCAAAACCATCGGTTCGTCGTGATAGGTCACATGCCGACACTGCCAGGAGATGCGTTTTTCTTCCCCGGACTGAGCCACCAGAAGCGTTTCGATATATGGACCGGTCTCTTGCCTCATCAACTCCATGAGGCCTTCACGCGCCGGGGCGAAATCCTCACCCGGGAAGAGCGTTTGAAGCCAGTCCTCCTTCGCCAACTGTTCCTGGGTGTACCCGGTGATCTTTTGAGCACTCTGATTGAAGAGCCGGAGGCGCTCTCTTACGTCAACCCCAATAATGATCACCGTTGCCGATTCGATCAACGCGGCCGCAAACTGCTGGGCTTGCTCCGCGCTATGCATGGCTTGCTCCGCATTGGCCTGCGCAAATTCCGCGTCCGACTGAATCGATTCGGCTTGCGCATGCATTTGGGCCGCATCCGCCTCCGCTTCACGGGCGAAGCGCTGCGCTTGCGCCGCTCTCCGGCAGTAAACCCAGGTCAGGGCGAATGCTCCCAAAATGGCGATTGCCGCTTCCACTCCCACGAGGGAACCATTCAGCATTGAGGTGAAGTCGCTCACTGCGGCAGGCAAACGATTGAAGATGAAATCCATGAGGACGGCTAACTCTTACACTAACTGGAGATTGGGATCAATGTCCGCGGATAGCAATGAATACGATTTATTTTTCATCTTTTGCAATGCCACAAATGCGATCATCGCCGCATTGTCGGTGCAAAGCGCCGGGTCTGCAACCAGCAGTTTCAACCCGTTCCGTACACAGGCCTGCGCCATTCTTTCCCGGAGCCGGCTGTTGCAACTCACTCCGCCGCTCAGGGCCACCATCGTTCGCCCTGCGGATTTCGTCGCCGCGATCGTTTTCGACACCAGCACATCCACGACGGCTTCTTGAAAAGAGGCGCAGAGGTCTTCCAGTCGGTACTCGGCGGTGCCTGCCAGCTTTGGCAGCAGGTAGCGCACGGAAGTTTTCAAGCCGCTAAAGCTGAAATGGAAGTCGCCCGAACCGATCATCGAGCGCGGAAAATCGAATTGTTTCGGATTCCCGCTTCGGGCCAACCGGTCGATAACCGGCCCGGCCGGATAGGGTAGTCCAAGCAGTTTACCCACTTTGTCGAACGCTTCGCCTGCCGCATCGTCATGCGTGCGTCCCAGAAGTTTGTACCGGCCGAAGGCTTCGATATCGACCAGCATCGTGTGCCCGCCGCTGACGATGAGTCCGACGGCGGGGCCGATGGGCACATCCTGCGCGGACGGCTCTCCTCTTTCTGAAGTTTGCGGGAAAAATGGCGAAACGAGGTGACCCTCCATGTGGTTGATCGCCAGGAACGGCTTGTTCAATCCCAGCGCAAGTCCCTTCGCCGAGGAGGTCCCGATCATCAGTGAGGTGGCAAGCCCGGGACCGGCGGTTGCGGCTACTGCGTCGAGCTCTTCCACGCCGATCTTCGCCTGTCGCAACGCCGTTTCGATCACCGGCCGGAGTTGTGTGAGGTGATTGCGCGACGCCACTTCTGGCACCACCCCTCCGAAGGCTTGGTGAATCGCGATTTGCGAAGCGACTTCGCTGGCCAGCAGGCCTCGCTCCGAGCAGAGGACCGCCGCCGCGGTTTCGTCGCAGGAGGTTTCGATGGCTAAAACGATCATGGATGCCAGACCGTAACGCCTCCCGGGTCACTCGAAAAGACCCAATCGAGGGAAGATGGGGGAAGCTTCCTACTGGAGCACCACAATATTGCGAGGCTCTGCTCCGCACACGGGAGCCAGGCTCACTCTTTGATCGAACGTCACGAAGCGCCCTCCTCGACGAACGGCAAGGGCGAGGAGATAAACGTCCGTAATCTGCTGATGCCCTTGAAATGCTGTTCTCTCGAAATGGCTGTCGTCGGTGATTGATAAGTCATCGGCCAAAATTCGTGCCGTTCCCCGGCCTTGGCGGCGGCGAGCTTTTCCAAGGCTGTTTCGAATCCCACAGGCGTCGGGTATTTTGGATTCGTGAGCACGCGAACACACCCGTTCTCGGTCAAAGGGCACGACGCCCAGCCGTCCGATAGATTTTGCGCGATCCAGCCGAGGGCCTTCCGGTGCGAAACATGCTGGCGGTCGAGCAGGGCAACAAGGACACTGACATCCAGAAGGGCACGCATGAGTTTAAATGCCTTCCTCGTCGCAGATGCGCAGCACATCGTTCGTCGTCACCAGTGGACCGGCACGGCGGGGAATCGCGGCAAAGCCCGTTCCTCGTCGTCGGCAAGCTCTTGCTGCCGCAGTTTCAGAAGGATTTTCTCCACGTGTTCAAGCTCCTCCGGGCGCAACTCGCTCAAGGCGGCTTCGATTTCGGTGATGCTCATGTGGAGAACGTAGCCGTTTTGCCCTTCGACGGCAAGCCGGTCCTTGGGTTGGTTGGTATGTTAGTTGATTGGTTGGTGTCGGGGGAAGGCTGCGGAGCCAAGCTCCATAACGAGGCGATCATTTGCGAGTCACGATCTCAAACGCCTGCTTGAGCTTCACAACGCTCAGCTCGGGCGCGACTCCGCGCCATTGGCTGCCGGGATAGAGCACAGTATCGCGCCCGATCAATGAGCCGGGGCTGAGCACGCTATTGCAGCCGATCTCCGCGCGATCGCCCACGATGGCCCCGAATTTTTTGAGGCCGGTCGCCACCAGGCCATTGGGACCTTCTACCGTGATCTCGCTATGATCGAGCTTCACATTGGAAAGAATGACGCCAGCTCCGAGGTGGGCCTTGTAGCCCAGAATCGAGTCCCCGACATAGTTGAAGTGCGGGATCTGCGCCTCGTCGAAAATGATGGAATTCTTGAACTCGCACGAGTTTCCCAGGACGGCCCCGTTGCCGATGATCACGTTTTCGCGGATGTAACACCCGTTGCGAATCTCGCAGTCTTCGCCGATCCACGCGGGGCCTTTGATCATGGCCCCCTGTTCGATGACGGTGCCGCGCCCGATGAATACCGCGCCACTGATAAACGGCTTTCCGATCAGCCGCCCATGAATCGCCGGTTTAAGCCGGAACTGCAAATAGCTGGCGATCTGTTTCAGGGGGGCCCAGGCGTGGGGGACGTTCTCAAAGAGGGCCCGATGATCGGTGTGCTCCAGGTCGAGGTAATTGGCGGGCGAAAACGGCATGTTCATTTACAGGTAAGTTTTTGGCCGTCCTTGGTGTCTTTGACATTCCATCCGGACGCTTCAATCCGGGCGCGGATTTCATCGCTGAGACCCCAGTTCTTTGCCTTGCGGGCCGCGGCGCGTTCCTCCGCGAGACTGAGAACAGCCTCCGGCACGGCTTCTTCGTCGCGATGAAAGGCCAAAACGGCATCGATCCGCTCCCACCATTGCAGCAGGGCGCGGGCATCCGCCGGGCTCAGCGCCTCCTGGTCGAGCGCACGGTTGGATTCGCGGATTACATCAAACAGCACGCCGAGCGCACCGGAGATGTTTAGGTCCTCGTCGAGCGCCTCCTCAAATCGCGTCTGTTTTGCCAGCGAGAAATCCGAGGCGGATTGTTCGCTGCCCGCTTTTTCCGTGAGCCGGGCCACCCATTCGTCGATGCGCGAAAGGGCGCTTCGGGCGCCAGCGAGCCCTTCAAACGTGAAATTCAAAGGCAGCCGGTAGTGGACGCCGATCAGCGCGTAACGAATCTCGCGACCGCTCCAGCCTTTGGAAATCAGATCGCGCAGGCTGTAGAAGTTTCCCAGCGACTTGGACATCTTCTGGCCTTCCACCATCAGGTGGGCGCAGTGCAGCCAATAGCGCACGAACTGGTGGCCGGTGCAGCATTGCGATTGGGCGATCTCGGCCTCGTGATGCGGGAAAATGTTGTCCACGCCGCCGCAATGGATATCCAGTTCAGGCCCGAGGAGCGCCGTGGCCATCGCGCTGCACTCGATATGCCAGCCCGGTCGCCCGCATCCCCAGGGGCTTTCCCACGCGACATCTCCATCGGCTTCGTCCCACGCCTTCCAGAGAGCGAAATCGCCCACGCTCTCTTTTTCATACTCGTCATTGCGAATCCGGCCGCTGGGGCGCAGTTCCTCCAGGTTCAGATGCGCGAGTTTGCCGTAATCCGGGAACTTGCTGAGCCGGAAATAGACCGAGCGATCCTCCGCCTGGTACGCGTAACCCTGCTCAAGGAGGCAGCCGATCATTTCGATCATCCGCGCAATGTAGAGCGGATCGGTGGCTGCCGGGAAGGCGTTCGCCGGCTTGATGCGGAGCGTGTGCAGATCTTCGAAAAACGCCGACTTGAATTGTTGCGTGAACTCCTGAAGCGGCAACCCCGCCGCCCGGCAACCGCGGATCGTCTTGTCGTCCACATCCGTCAAATTCATGACGCGATTGACCTGAAACCCCCGGAGTTCCAGATGCCGTTGGAGGAGATCTTCGAAAATATAAGCCCGGAAATTCCCGATGTGAGCGAAGTTATAAACCGTCGGGCCGCAGGTGTACAACTTCACCAATTTTCCTGCCGGATCGAGCGGTCGGAATTCTTCAAGTTCGCGGGAGTAGGTATTGAGTAGCCGGATAGCCATGGAATGGAAAACGCGCAGAGTAACGCAATCGCGGTCATTTGACCCCATCTTTTTTCCGTATCGTGCAGCCGCCCCAGGGCGTTTGGCTGGCTGGCGTTAACCATTCACGACGCTACAGAGCAACGGCAGCGCACATTCCGGAGATTCGCCGCCCACCATTTCTCGAAAATTCGGCTTGCCCGGGGAATGGCTGTCCCTAAAGTTACCAAATGGCCACTTTGACACCGGTTGCATACGATTCCAAAATCGAAGGCAACGTGATTTTCACCCAGGCGGACGCCGCGATTAACTGGATGCGCAAGAACTCGCTCTGGCCCATGCCCATGGGCCTGGCGTGCTGCGCCATTGAGTTGATGGCGACTGCCTCTTCGCGCTTCGACATCTCGCGTTTCGGCGCGGAGGTGATGCGCTTTTCACCCCGCCAGAGCGATTTGATGATCGTGGCGGGAACGGTCACTTACAAAATGGCGATGGCGGTAAAACGGATTTACGAGCAGATGCCCGAGCCGAAATGGGTCATCGCCATGGGGGCGTGCGCTTCGAGCGGCGGCATGTATCGGAGCTATGCCACGCTCCAGGGAGTGGATCAGATCATTCCGGTGGACGTCTATATTTCAGGCTGCCCGCCCCGGCCCGAAGCGCTGATCGAGGGGTTGCTGACGCTCCAGAAAAAGATCGATACCGAGAAGTCGCTCGGCGAACAAAAGCGCGAGTTCTTTAACTCCGTTGCTGAACAAAAGCGCGAGTTCATCAACTCTTTCAAATCGTAAGCTCTCCGCAAGCCACCTGCCATGACACTCGCTCAAGCCGTAGCCGCCATTGAAGAAAAGTTTTTGGTCCTCAAAAAAACCGAATTCCGGGGAGAAACCACGCTCGTCGTGGATCGCGAAAAAATCGCGGAGATTTGCTCGCATGCCAAGCAGACCGGCTTCGATTGTCTGATCGACCTTTCCGCGGTGGACAATTTTGGCGAGGAACCCCGGTTCGAGGTGGTCTATGAACTTTATTCATTCACGGACAACCATTATCTCCGGCTAAAGGTGGCCGCTTCCGAAGACGACCTGCAGGTTCCCACCGTTTCCGGCGTTTGGGCCGGAGCCGACTGGCACGAACGCGAGGCCTTCGACATGATGGGCATCCGGTTTGCCGGCCACCCGGATATGCGCCGCATCCTGATGTGGGACGGCTATCCGTATCACCCTTTGCGCAAAGACTTTCCGCTTGCCGGCAAGCCGAGTGAAGTGCCCGAGGTGGCCTTCACGAAGGCAGCACCGCTTGAAGGCGGACCTTTTGTGACGGTCCCGAGCACCGCCACATCCCGCGATCGCGAGCCGCGGTCCCGGCAGGTGTAGTGAGAGGAGTCCCGGAATGGGACTGATGGGAGGAATGGGAGTTATGCTTTTCATTTCCTGAAGCCTCCCAACGGCCATCAGGCGAACTCTCAGATTGCTGAAGAATGCCGTCCATGGGTTCGTCCGGCACGTAATCATTGTAAGAGGCCCTCTCAAATGGAGGGATGAACCATGACAAAAGCCCACCGATGTTTCCTTCACCTGGCATGCATTGCGGTGAAACTCAGCAAAGGGCGGAACGCCCGATGGCACTGGGATCACCTGCTCACCGAGTTTAAGCCCCGCAATTGCCGGGACGGACCGCTCTTGGAGAAGGTTAATGTTGTACCTCACCACTAAACCCGGAAAAGGATCGCCGGATGTGGAGCGCGCCTTGGTTGCCGCTGACGGCTATCTTTTCCTGGGGTTGCCCGACGAGGCTTGGAGCGAGTTGCAGGCCATTCCGCCGGATGATCAATGGAGCGCCGATGTGCTGCGGGCACGGATCCGAATCCTGCTTCATCTGAAGCGCTGGAAACAGGCTGAGGAGTTATCGACCGAGGGGAACGGCCTTTATCCCGAAGAAAATGAATTTATGGTGCAGCGGGCCTTCGCCTTAAAGCAGCAGGAAAGGCCGACGGAAGCCGTGCAGGTAATCCGGGATGCCCCGGAGTGGATCCGGGCCACGGGCATCCTCCATTACAATCTCGCCTGCTACGAGGCGCAGATGGGCGACATCGGCACCGCCCGGCAGTGCATTCGAAGGGCGATCGAGATCAACGCCTCGTTCAAGAAGAACGCCAAGCGCGACCCCGACTTGCAGAGATTGTGGAATTGATCGAGCAGAAGAGCCTCCCGCAGGCGCTGAGGCACAGAGATTTATAGAGCCTGAAACCCTCAGCGCCTCTGCGGGAGAATGATCGAACGCTACTTCGGCTCGATTTCTTTATATTGGGTGATCCGGAACTCTTCGATTTTCCCAAAAGCATCCAACGCTTCGTCGTAATGAAACCCGCCGTTGCCACGTCCGATGACGGTGTATTTTCGGGCAATGATGGACCCATACCATTCCGCCAAACCCGGGACGCAAACTTCGTAATCGGGAGCGTTAAGAACCGCC
This sequence comes from Verrucomicrobiota bacterium, assembly GCA_037130675.1. Taxonomy (GTDB): domain Bacteria; phylum Verrucomicrobiota; class Verrucomicrobiia; order Chthoniobacterales; family Chthoniobacteraceae; genus JBAXSN01. The sequence goes on along the minus strand of JBAXSN010000001.1, from coordinate 26,574 downwards.
GCGATGGCAGCCGAACCCGTCGCCACCAATTTCTTCGGGATTACTGAGCCATTCCGATCCAGCGTTCTTTCTCCGTTCACGATGAGTTGAGCCGGCATCCGCGAGCTGGGTTCCGTGGTGTTGACCAATCCCTCGCCGAAGTCGATGTCGTCCCGAACGTAAAGCTTGCAGATCACTCCCGGCGGTACGATCAAATATGCCTTGCCGCTTCCGCCCAGTTTCAGCGCGCCATCCACAAAAATGGTCACATAACCCCGTTTTGCACCTGAAGAAGGCGGGGCAACGCTGAAGCTCCCAAGCTCGCCCGCGATCCGATAATAAAACGGATCGAGGGCGCTCCCACCGGAGGGAAAGGGCGCGCCATTCCGATAGTCCGGATTTATCTGAAACTGCTTCACCGAAGGCCGGAGTGGCGGCGGCAGTTCGCGGCTAAAATCGCTGCGGATCGAGCCGGTGACGTTTTGAGAATCAGTGACCGCGCCTTCATGCGTGCTGATGGTTCCCTTGATGATCGCGCCATTTGCCTTCACCTGCTGCCCATTCGTTGCAATGGCGCAGTGGCTCTGAACTCCAGGGCTTCCTTCGCCGGGATAGGTGCCGCAGCCGATGACGCCGGGCATGGCGGGATTCGGAGCCGATTTCCCCGAGTCCCGGGAATCGTAACTGTCCATGTTCCATCCTGGGCTGCTCCCTAGCACCACCTCCTCCTGAGCCACCAAGGCTAAAGCGCTGAGCTTGGAAGGTTTCACCAACGCTTCGGCAACCTGCGCCAGTGGCATGGTCCAGTTTTCAAAACCATGGAAATTCGTCGCCAAGGTTTGGCGCAAGTTCAAAGCAATGACCCGGCGAAGCGCTAACTCCAGGCGATTCGCCCGAGCCCAGCGCGGCTCGGCAATTTCGGACACCCCCTCGGATCGGATTCGAAAAATAACATTGCCGTTGTGGTCGGGTTCGGGATCGGGATAAACGGCGGAAAGCTCAATGTTCGCTTGAGCGGACAGGCCGATAATGGGCGTGATTTCGCAACCCGCGAGCAATAGCGGCTTCACGCCACTTGCGGGTGCATCGCCCGTTGCATTCTCAGGGTCTGGCACCCGGCGCAAAGATGCGCCCGAAGCCGGGGCATTCGATGGACTCTCTCGCTGGGTCCACCCGGCGGCATCCCATGCGTAAGCGGAAAAATCGCCCCCGGCCAAATTAAGCTCTGCCACCGCCCGATCCACTCCCCGCTGGGCGGCACGCCTCGCCTCCTGCCGGGTCGCGGTCTGGATCAATAAATAGTAGCGCGCAGGCACCACCCACAAAATCTCCAGGGCGAGGGCCCCAAGCAAGAGAACCGCGAAGCCGGCCCACAAGACCGGCCCGCCGTGTCGAAATTCAGGAGCGGCAGCCCGGCGCAAGTCTCCAGAACGGGCGAATACCCGGGCGAAGGCTTGGGCGGTCATCACAAGGTCGGGGTGCATTTGATTCGTGAGGAAATCGACGGTGCCCGGCCCGGCGGTGGGAAATTTCCCGCCAATTTAACGGGAACGACTCACGGAGACGCGAAGTTCGGCTTCCGCGTTGCCCGGTCGCACACCCCATGCAATCGGGTGGCAACCTTTGACCGAAACCATGTTGAGGAAACCATGAGAACCATTATCGCAAATTCGAACCACCAGCTTCGGACCGCATCCATCGCTTCGCTGGCCAGCTTGGCCATTATGCTACTCGCGGGCTGCGAAACCGCGCCGCCTGTTCGCGAATACAACGTCTATCACACAAGCCGGGTCGCTCCCGTGGGTGAACGCACCTATGTCCTCAGCCCGATCGTGTTCACCAGGCCGGTGGATCGCTCCTACGACATCATGAACAAGAACTGGGAACGCCCCTGGCCTTACGGACCTTACGGACGAGGGTGGTAAGGAGTTTGTGATGCGGCCCATCCCCACGCATGACGAAGAAGGGCTGCTCCCGGCGGAAAACGGCTGGAAGCCGCTTCTACTATGGAGCATCCCACCGCGTCAGCGGCTTCCTGCTTTCGGAGTCATTTCTTTCCGGCAAACCACCTCGCAAAAATCCCGCAAGGCAGCAGTCTGCCGCCTTTGGATTCCCGGATCGTAAGCTCGCCGGATTCGAGTTCTCCGCCGAATCTTTTGCCAAGAGCCGCCAGGTTATAACGGTAGGCCAACTGGGAATAACCGGAGGCATAGCCGTTGACGGCAAAGAAGAGTGGCGTATCGCTCAGCAGTTCCCGGCAGGAATCCATTAGGGGAACGAAATCGTCTTCGATCTGCCACACATCGCCTTCCGGCCCCCGGCCAAACGCTGGCGGGTCCATAATGACTGCGTCGTAGCGATTTCCTCGCCGCAATTCCCTTTTCACGAACGCCTTCGCGTCATCGACAATCCATCGGATCGGTTTTGCGGCCAGCCCGGAGAGTTCGGCATTGTCCCTCGCCCAACCGACGGAGGCTTTGGAGGCATCGACGTGGCAGACTTTGGCGCCGGCTTGGGCACAGACCAGCGACGCTCCCCCGGTGTAGCCAAAAAGGTTCAACACCGAGATTTCCCGGCCCGCCGTGCGGATTGCTTCCCGCATCCAGTCCCAATTCGGGGCCTGTTCCGGAAAAATGCCGGTATGCTTGAAGGCGGTCGGACGAATATTGAAGGTCAGATTAGCCAGGCGGATCGTCCATTTTTCGGGAACCGCTTTGGTGAAATTCCAGCGGCCATCGCGCCCCTCGCGCACAAAGCAGCCGTGAGCCTCCTTCCAGAGCGCAGCATCGGATTTGCGCCACAAGGCTTGCGGGTCCGGCCTGCGCAACAGCACCTTGCCGTAGCGCTCCAGTTTTTCACCATCGCCGCTGTCCAACAGTTCGTAATCGGCCGAGGGCTCAGTAATGGCGATGATGGGTAGAAGATCTCGGTTCACTTGACGAGGACGCTAGCAAAACGGCGGGTTTGTTGCCATCGGCAAATTCCATTTTGTCCGGACACGGGCGGTCAAAATCCGGCACTCTGCCTTCGAAAATTGACCGAACTATAATCCTAGAAAGCAATTGGATTTCGCGAGGCTCTTCTGCCGGATCTAGGATAATTCAAACTTTGGGAGCCACTCCGGCAGAGCCCGGGGGACCTCCTGTTGGGCTTTAGATCGCGAAATCATTGTATTCGGGTTTCACGACGTTGGTCGGCGGGAAGAGCATGCCGGCGGCAACCGTGGCGTTGGTGCCTTGTTCGATCAGGATGAAGGAACCGGTGAGGCGGTTGGTGCTGTAGCCATCGAAGTGCAGCGGCTTGGAAGTCCGCAAACGGATTTCGCCGATGTCGTTGAGCGTCAACTCGCCGGGCGCGGGCACGGGTTCGAGGTTGGTGATGTTCAGCCGGTCCTCGATGCTCGTGACCACCGCCTGGACCGTCTGCGTGGTGTGCTTGAGGAGATATTTCCGGCCTGGCTGAAGCGGGCGCGAATGCATCCAGCAAATCTTGGCACGCAGTTCGGTGTCGGCTCCCGGGAGATTATCGAGGCCGACGATGATGTCGCCGCGGCTGATGTCGATATCGTGCGCCAGCACCAGCGTAACCGATTGCGGGCAGAACGCCTCTTCCACCGGACCGTCATACGTCAGGATCTCTTTCACCGTGGTCACCAGCCCGCTCGGCAGGACCATGACCTTTTGTCCGGTCCGGACAATGCCGCCGGCGATCTGGCCGCTGAAGCCGCGGAAGTCGTGCAGCTCGGGATTGGTCGGATTGCTCGGGCGATTGACCCACTGGACGGGCAACCGGAAGCCGTTGAGATTCCAATCGCTGCCGATGTGGATCGATTCGAGGTGACCAAGCAGCGTGGGCCCCGGGTACCACGGCATATTCTTCGACAGATCGACCACGTTGTCGCCGTGAATCGCGCTGATCGGGATGAACTGCACATCCTTCATGTCGAGCCGCGGCAGGAATTCCTCGAATTCGTCGCGGATCTCCATGAACCGCTCTTCGCTCCAACCCACCAGATCCATCTTATTGACCGCCACCACGAGATGCGGGATGCGCAGCAGCGAGGCGATGCAGGTGTGGCGGCGGCTTTGTTCGATGACGCCCAGGCGCGCATCGACGAGCACGACCGACAGGTTGGCGTTGGAAGCGCCGGTGACCATGTTGCGGGTGTATTGAACGTGGCCAGGGGTGTCCGCGATGATGAACTTGCGGCGTGGCGTGGCGAAGTAGCGGTAAGCGACGTCGATGGTGATCCCCTGCTCCCGCTCGGCCCGCAGTCCGTCGGTGAGATTGGCCAGGTTGATCTGCCCGCCGCCGGTGATGTCGGCGGAGCGCTCGAGGGCTTCGATCTGGTCCTCCATCAATGACTTCGAGTCATAGAGCAGGCGGCCGATAAGGGTGGATTTCCCGTCATCGACACTGCCGCAGGTGTTGAAACGAAGGAGATCGATGGGATGGTGTGCTGAAACGGTCATTGGAAAAATGTTTCTGAGAAATATTCGGTTTGAATTTTTTGACAGGATTAACAGGATTTATTGGATTCTCAGGATTTCGCCCAAGGTCTGAGATGGCGGGTTAGTAGTCATCGCTTCTAATCCTGTAAATCATGTCAATCCTGTTAATCCTGTCTAAAACAGGGGCGCGCTCGTTAGAAGTACCCAGCCTTTTTGCGGTCCTCCATCGCCGCTTCGGAGGATTTGTCGTCGGCTCGCGAGCCGCGTTCGGTGACCCGGGCGGCGGCGATTTCGGCGAGGATATCCGCCACGGTCGTTGCCGGGGATTCGACACAACCGGTGCTGATGATGTCGCCAATGGTGCGGACGCGGACGACGAGCTTCTTCGTCTGCTCGTTGGCCTTTGGCGGAACGAGATCGTTCACCGGGAGCCATTGGCCATGGCGGCGAACACATTCGCGATCATGACTGAAATAGATTGTCGGGACTTCCAGATTTTCTTTGCGGATGTATTCCCAAACGTCCATCTCGGTCCAGTTGCTGAGCGGGAACGCACGCATGTTCTCACCCGGATTTACTTTGGTGTTGTAGAGGTTCCAGATTTCCGGGCGCTGATTCTTTGGGTCCCACTGGCCGAATCCGTCGCGGAAGCTGAAGAACCGCTCCTTTGCCCGCGCCTTTTCCTCGTCGCGCCGGGCGCCGCCGATGCAGCAGTCGAATCGGAACTCCTCGATGGCCGCGAGCAACGTCGGGATCTGCAACCGGTTCCGGCTGACCTCGCCCGGAGAGGGAATGGCGATCCCTTGGGCGATGGCGTCCTCGACCTTGCGGATGATCAACTTGGCGCCGAGTTCCTTTGCGCGCCGGTCGCGGAATTCGTTGAGTTCAGGGAAATGGTGGCCGGTGTCGATGTTGAGGAACGGCATCGGGATATCCGAGGGCCTGAAAGCTTTCTCGGCCAGGCGCAACAGGCAGATGGAGTCTTTGCCTCCGGAAAACAGGAGGGCCGGGCGTTCGAATTCCGCCGCCACCTCCCGCATGATGTGGATGGCTTCGGTTTCAAGATATTGGAGGTGGTCAATGTGATAACTGCTCATTGAAATTTGGTCTGTTTTGCGTTTCACCGCAGAGGCGCGGAGGCGCAGAGGTGTGGGAATGGATGGGCTGAAGGCGGTGCGGTGTCTCCCCTGAAGGCGGTGGAGGGCCACCGCACTCCAAGGCGCTTCGCGCATGGGACGGAGCGCGCCAGCGCCTTGGAGTGCGGCAGTCCCCTGCCGCCTTGGGATGGGGCGTCGATGCCGTGCTGGTTTGCCTCGCTCGTTCCCAAGCTGGAGCTCTGGAACGAGGGCAAAAGAATGACTCTCTGCGCCTCTGCGTCTCTGCGGGAGTCTGGTTCTCTCATCGATTTGAGGCCGGTTATTTGGTCAGCGATTTCCCGCCCCAGGAGGCGTGGAGGCCGCATTCCCTTTTTTCGTCGGCCTTGGCGGGATCGAAATAGTCCCATTCATTCGGGAGGCCATTTGCCTGGAGATAGGCTTCCATCTCCTCGTCGCTGAGATGGAAAACCGGGCTGACTTTAATCGAGCCGAAGTTCGGATCGGCGGAAACAACGTCGAGTTCCGCACGATTCGGGTTCTGCACCTTCCTCAACGCGGTAATCCAGACGGTCGGCGCCAATTCGCGCATTCCCCGCTGGAACGGCTCCAGTTTCATCATGGCGCTGAATTGCTTCAATGCGGGCTCGTCGTCGGTGGCCGGGATCGGCCCGAAGATGGCGTCCCGATGCGCCGCGGTGACGATCGGCAAGTAAGCCTTGATATTCAGGTCGAGCTGCCCGCGGAGTTGCTCGGCGTGCTTGTAGGTGGCCGGCCGATTGTATCCGTGATCCACCCAGAGCACCGGGATGTCCCGCTGCACCTGAGTGCAGAGGTGCAGCACGACGGCTTCGTAGGGCCGGAAGTTGGTGGAGACAATTGCGCGGCCATTGGCCATTTCGATGGCCCAGCGGGTGATTTCGAGCGGCGATTTCGAACGCAATTCGGCGTTCCAGTGAGCGATTTGATCGGAGGTCATGGGGAGATTAAACGGCGGTCGTTTCTTCAGTCCAGATTGCGCGTTCCACCCAGTCGCCGAACCGCTCGTCCTCGGTCCGTTCTTGTGCGTAGCGGACGAATACGGGGCGGAGTTCGTTGATGATCTCCTCGTCCTTTACGGTCTCTTTCCAGATGCGATTCAACCGCGTGCTGGCTTTATTGCCGCCGAAATAGACCTGGTATTTGCCGGGCGCTTTGCCGACAAATCCGATTTCCGCCAGATAAGGTCGCGCACACCCGTTCGGACATCCGGTCATGCGGATCGTGATTTCCTGGTCGCCGAGTCCGACTTCTTCCAGGAGCGATTCGATCCGGCTGATCAAGCTTGGCAGGTAACGTTCGCTTTCCGCCAGACCCAGGCCGCAAGTGGGCAGCGAGACGCAGGCCATCGAGGCGCAACGAACCGCGGACCCTTGCTTGACGACCGGAATGCCGTGCTCGGCCAGGATCGCAGTGATGGCTTCGCGATCTTCGGCTTTAACGTTCGCCAAAATGATGCTGTTGCTTGGGGTCAGGCGCACTTCCGTTTGGAATTGCCGCACCACTTTCACCAAGGCCGTCTTGAGCCGGCGCTCCTCGGTGTCTTTGATTCGACCGGTTTCCACGAATAACCCGAGGAACCATCTCCCGTCGCTCTGCTGATGCCAGCCGAAGTCGTCCCCCTGCTTGGTGAACTCGAACGGGCGGACCGGTTGCAGTTGGAATCCGAGCCGCGATTCCAATTCCGCTTGGAACCATTCCACGCCACGATCGGCCAGAATGTATTTCAGGCGGGCGTGCTTGCGGTTTTCGCGGCTGCCGAAATCGCGATGAATCGTCACAATAGCCATCACGGCTGCTTCCACCTGGTCCGGGGTAATGAAGCCGACGACATCGGCCACTCTCGGGAAGGTTTCGCTGTTTCCGTGGCTGCGGCCCATGCCGCCGCCGACGGCGAGATTGTAGCCGACGAGCTTGCCATCCTCGACAATCGCGATCAGCCCGGCATCGTTCGCCAACACATCCACATCGTTGAGCGGCGGGATGGCGAAGGCGATCTTGAACTTCCGGGGCAGATAGGTCTTCCCGTAGAGCGGGTCCACGAAGTTTTTGACCTTTTCATCCTCCAGATTGAGCTCCTGGCCGTCGATCCAGATCCCGTGATAAGCGGGCGTGACCGGCGCGAGCGCATCGGAGAGTTTGGCGGCATCGGCAAGGAGTTGCTCGCCAATGCCGTTGGTGGCCGGCGACGGCGGAGACATCACGTTGCGAACCACATCGCCGCAAGCGGCAATGGTGGTCAGCAGACTTTCATTGATCCCCTTGATCGTCCGGGCCAGATCGGACTTGATGACGCCGTGGAACTGGATTGCCTGCCGGGAAGTGACGCGCAGGGTGTTATTCCCATACTCGGTCGAGAGCCGATCGAGATCGAGATACTGCGCTGGGGTCAGCACGCCCCCTGGTATCCGCACCCGGATCATGAGCATGAACTTCTTCCCCGTTTTGCGCAGGTCGCGATCGTCCTGCTGGTAAATTCCGTGAAACTTCAGGAATTGGTTGTCATCCTCGGAGAATCGGTCCAACTGGGGGTCAGCCAACGTTTGAGCGATGGTCCCGGCGAGCGTCGGACTGCCCGTCTTGAGATCCTCGTTGTGGGTCGGCTTGGCTGGAGTGATCGGTTGCGTCATAAGTTCGTTTAGGTGAATCCCCGCGGATTAGGCGGGAATGAGAGTGTCGATGTTGTCGCTCTCCGGGTCGATGTCTGCGAAGAGCCAGGACGAGAGATATCGCTCAGCCGATGACGGCACAATCACAACAATTTGTTTGCCGGCATTCTCGGGGCGTTTGGCCAGTTCCAAGCCCGCCCAGATTGCCGCCCCGCTGGAAATACCCACAGGGATGCCGTCGAGCTGATTGACTTCCTTGGAAATCGGGCCGGAGTCTTCCTCTTTAACCTGGATCACTTCGTCGATGATTTGCGTGTTGAGAACGGCAGGGACGAATCCCGCGCCGATACCCTGGATCTTGTGCGGGGCGGGCTGGCCACCGGAGAGAACCGGCGAGCGGGTCGGTTCCACCGCAATCGCCTTGAAACCCGGCTTGCGAGCTTTGATCACTTCGGCAACGCCCGTGATGGTGCCGCCTGTGCCGACGCCCGATACGACGAAATCAACCTTCCCCTCGGTGTCCCGCCAGATCTCCTCGGCGGTGGTGCGGCGGTGGATTTCAGGGTTCGCGGGGTTAGAGAACTGCTGGAGAATGACGCTGTTGGGAATCCTGGCGTTGAGTTCCTCGGCTTTCGCGATCGCCCCTTTCATGCCCTTGGAACCTTCAGTCAGCACCAGCTTGGCGCCGAGGATCTTCAACAGCTTGCGCCGTTCGGTGGACATCGTGTCGGGCATCGTGAGGATGAGCTTCAACCCGCGAGCTGCAGCGATGAAGGCGAGCGCAATCCCGGTGTTGCCGCTGGTCGGCTCGATCAGCACCGTGTCGGCGTTGATCTTCCCGTTGCGCACGGCGTCGTCGATCATCGCCACGCCGATCCGATCCTTCACGCTCGAAAGCGGGTTGAAAAACTCGAGCTTGAGCAGCACGTCGGCGACGGCTCCGTGCTTCTTCGCGGTGCGGTTGAGGCGAACCAGCGGCGTGTTCCCGATGGTCTCACTGATGTCGTTGTAAATGTGTGGCATGGTTTTTGGTTTTTTGAATTTTTGGCGGTTTCAGTCGGTCGATGGGGCGAGAATACGCTGATACCACAGCTTGTCAATCGAGTTTCTGTAGAATTTTTTTGAGGGAGATGTTTTCAGAGGGGAAATGGGAATTATGGGAATTATGGGAAATATGAATCCCATTCCTCCCATGCTTCCCATATCTCCCATTCCGAAATCTCTTTCTTGACTTACTCGATGTAGATTACGATGATGCATCCATGAAACTCTCGCTTCGTGGGGAATACGCTCTTTGCGCGCTGATCGTGCTCGCGGAGCATTATGGCAAAGGAATTGTCCGTATTCAGGCGATCTCCGAGCAGCAAAACATTCCCAAACGCTTCCTGGAACAGATCCTCAACGACGTGAAGTCCGGCGGATTTGTCGAAAGCCGTCGAGGAATCGCAGGGGGTTACCAGCTTGCGCGTCCACCGGAAGAAATCAGCCTGGCTGAATTGATCCGGTATGTGGAGGGGGCCTTGGCGCCGGTGACGACCGAAGGGGATAAATCGGGCCGCAAGGGGGTTCGCCCGGACGAGATTCAACTGGCGATTCGAAGCGTCATGAAAGAAGTGCAGGAAGCCATGCTGAAGGTGCTGGAAAACGTGACCTTGGCCGACCTCTGCGAGCGCGCGAGCCGACTGAAGGACGAAGCGGCTGGGTTGGATTACGTGATTTAACGACCATGAAACCAGAGCAGGAACTTGGGTTTGGCACGAGGTCGGTTCACGAAGGGCGCGGCTATTCCGGGAACACCGGGGCGGTGATGCCGCCGGTCTATATGACCTCCACCTTTGAAAGCGGCAACGCGGATGGCTTCGACTACACCCGCTCGGGAAATCCGAATTTCCGCCTGCTGGCCGAGAGCATGGCCTCGCTCGAAGGCGCGCAATATGCCACCTGTTTTGCAAGCGGCGTCTCGGCAATCACGGCGGTGGTTTCGAGCTTGAAGAGCGGCGATCTGGTGCTGGCTGAAGAGAATGTCTATGGCTGCACGTACCGGCTTTTTGATCGGGTGTTTGCCAAGTTCGGATTGCAGGTCCGTTATGTCGATCTGAGTTGCGAGGCGAACTGGGAAGAAATCCGCCGCTCCCGCCCGACGCTGGTCTGGCTGGAGAGCCCCACCAATCCCCTGCTAAAAATCGTGGACATCGCGGGAATCAGCCGGATCGCGGCGGAAGTCGGAGCCGTGACGCTGGTGGATAACACGTTTGCCTCGCCTTACCTGCAGCGACCGCTCGAACTCGGCGCGACCCTCTCGCTTTCCTCCACCACCAAGTATGTGAACGGCCACAGCGACTGCCTCGGCGGCGTGGTCGCCACCAACGACCCGGAGTGGCAGGAGCGGATGATCTTCGCCCAAAAAGCCCTGGGATTGCAGCCGTCGCCGTTCGATGCCTGGCTGACCACGCGCGGCCAGCGCACGCTGGCGCTCCGCATGGAGCGGCACTGCGCCAACGCGCTGGAACTGGCCCGCTGGCTGGAAACCCGCAAGGGAGTTCGCCTGGTGCGCTATCCCTTTCTGCCGAGCCATCCCCAATACGAACTGGCCAAACGCCAAATGACCGGCGGCTCCGGGATTATTATTGCCGAACTCGACCGCTCGGCGGAAGAGGCGCTGGCTTTCTGCCGGCGATTGCGGCTCTTCACCCTCGCCGAAAGTTTGGGCGGGGTGGAAAGTCTGGTTTGCCATCCGCCGACGATGACCCATGCTTCGGTTCCGGCCGAGGTCCGGCGGAAGGTGGGAATCGGGGACGGGCTGATCCGTTTCTCGGTCGGCATTGAAGACGTGGCGGATCTGCGCCGAGACATCGACGAGGCGCTTTAACCAAAATGACACGCGATCTGCTTTCGAACCCGATTTGGAAAGGCGACGAGCTCGGCCGCGCCATTCCGGAATCCGTCCATGCCATCTCGGTTGCCTTGCCGCGCTGGGAAGATGTGGTTGGGTATGAGGAGAAATCGCCGGAAGTCGTCTCGCGCCTTGAGTGCGGGTATCCGCGGTTCGTCATTCACCCGCTGGTCCAAAAACTGGCTTTGCGAATCGGCGGCGGGAAACCGTGCCTGCCGTTTCCGTCGGCTTACGTGGCGAAGCTGGCTGCGGATTTTGTGAGAAAAAACGGCGCATCGCCGGCGACGGTGGTTCCGGGCGAGGGCTGGATTTACGGCGTGGTGACCAACGAGGCGGGGTACTCCATCTTGCGGCAATTCTGGCAGCACACCGGCCTGATCGTTTCCAGTCGGCAAGCCGAGGCTTTCTTAACCGGGCAGATCGACACCGGAGCCGCCGAGGTGCGCCGCTCTCTGCGGAGGCAGATCGCCGGCTTCTATCAATGCTCGTCGGAAGATGTTTTTCTGCTGCCGACCGGGATGGCGGCGCAATTCGCGGCCTTGCGTGCGGCCATGGACCGCAGCCCCTCCAAGCCGACCGCCCAACTCGGATTTTGCTACGTCGATACCCTCAAAGTCCAACAGAAGCTCGGGGTTGGCGCCACGTTGCTACACAACCTTGAGACGATCCCGAAAGACTTGAAAATTTTGCTCCTCAAGCAGTCGTTGGCCGCCTGCTTTTGCGAGATCCCAGGGAATCCGACGCTCGGGTCAGCCGATCTCCGGGGAATTACGCCGATTTTGCGCGCGCACGGAGTTCCGCTGATCGCTGACGACGTTGTCGGAACGCCTTTCAACGTGGACTTGGGCGACCACGCCGATCTGATTGCCACCAGTCTCACCAAATACATTGCAGGGACCGGCGATGTCATGGGGGGCGCGGTCATCTGCAATCCCAAATCGCCGTATTATCGCGAATTGAAGGCGCTCGTTTCCGCCCGGCACGAGGAACTCCTATGGGGGGGCGATGCGGCGGTCCTGGACGCGCAGGCGCACGGGTTTCCCGAGCGGATGAAGCGGCACAACGAAAGCGGGTTGTTGCTGGCCGAAAGGTTGCGCGAGCACCCGGCGGTGGAGCGGGTTTGGTATCCGAAGTGGGAATTTAGCGAGGTCTATGAGGCGCTGCGCCGGCCCGAGGGCGGGTGGGGTTCGCTGATCACCTTTTTGCCAAAGAATGCCGAAAGGACCGCGCCGCGCATTTACGACGCGCTGGCCTTGTGCAAAGGCCCGAGCTTGGGGACTGTCTTCACACTCGCCTGTCCCTTTACGCTGCTGGCGCACTACTCCGAGCTTGAATGGGCTGAGGCATGTGGCGTGTCGCGTTATCTTATCCGCATCTCCGTGGGGTTGGAAGATCCCGAGGAGCTGTGGCAGCGGCTGGATACGGCGCTCCGGGCCACCCTGTAGCCGCGGCGATGTCCCCGTGGAACTCTCCCGTCCTATCCCCTATCCCGGAGGCCAGGCGAGCTTGCGCTTCCCCAGCAGATGGATATGCAGATGCGGAACGCTTTCCCCGGCATCCGGGCCGTGATTGATCACCAAGCGGTAGCCGGATTCGCCAACCCCCAGTTTCCGAGCGATTTCCTTCGAGGCCACCAGCATCCGGCCAAGCAGCGCCGCGTCTTCGGGCTCCGCATCTCCGATCCGGGGGATCACCCGTTTGGGAACGATTAACACATGGACGGGTGCCACTGGCGCGACATCCTGGAACGCGAAAAAATCCTCCTCTTCATAGACAATGCTGGCGGGGATCTCGCGACGGGCGATTTTCTCGAAGATAGTCATGGGCTCAAACTAAAGAGCGCCGGCTTGGGAATCAAGCACGACGCAGATGCGAACTCGATCTCCTGAAGGGGGGCAGGCGACATTTTTTGACAGTCCGTGGGCATTATGCCCGGTCGCGGATGATCACGCACCTGAACCGGCGCAGCCAGCGCAAATGCCACCGGCCCAAGGAAATGACTTACTATCGGTATCTCCAGCAACCGGGGCTTCTTCGCCCATGACGAAATGTTCACAGGAGAGCCGGATGCGGGAAACCTGCACGTCCGGTTCGATGAGGGGGAGTGGCAGAACCGCGCTGCCAAACAGTGCCTCTGCCACTCTCTACTCTACCGCCTTCGCGTGAGTTCTTTTTGTGTCACGCGAAGACGCGAAGGCGCGAAGTCCGGAAATCTCTTAATCGGCGGCTTACTTCGTCGCGGCAGCCAGCGGGCGCACGAAATCCGCCACCCGCTGGACCAGATCCGGGGAGTGGCCGAATTCCGCGATCCGCTTGACGATGGCGCTGCCGACCACCACGGCATCCGCCTGGCGAGCCACTTCGCGGGCTTGCTCGGGATTGGAAATTCCGAAGCCGACAGCGATCGGCAGATCGGTGGTTTCCCGGATGCTTGCCACGCCTGCGGCGAGCGTGTCGGAAATCGTGGTTTGCTCTCCGGTGACGCCTTCACGCGAGACGTAATAAACAAAGCCCTCTGCGCGCTTGGTCAGTTCCGCGACGCGCGCCGGGGGCGTGGTGGGGGCGATCAACCGGATGCGCCGGATGTTGCTGGCCACTTCGAACTCGCCGCAATCTTCGTCGGGCGGCAAATCGAGCAAAAGAACGCCGTCCACGCCCGCCGCTTCGGCTTCGCGCAGGAACTCCGCAAACCCAAACCGATACACTGGGTTCATGTAAGTGTAGAGAACGATCGCCATTTGCGATTTCTCCCGGATGCGCTTGACGCAGTCGAGCACCCCATGGAGCGTGGTTCCCGAAGCGAGTCCCCGCAAGGCCGCCTGCTGGTTGACGATGCCGTCCGCCAGGGGATCGGAAAAGGGCACCCCGAGTTCCAGAATGTCCACCCCGGCGGATTCCAGCGCGAGCGCCAGCGCTTCGGTTGCCGCCAAGTTGGGGTCTCCCGCTCCAATGTAAGCGATAAATCCCGATTGTCCGCGCGAGCGCAGCCGCTCAAAAGTCTGATCGATCCGGTTCTGCATAATATGGGGCTAGTCTTTGGCAGAAAGCGCCGCTTGAACAGAAATTTTTCGAGAGGATATGGACAGAACACGGACGGACACGGACGGACACGGACGGACATCCGAAGCGGCGCCAGGAGCGGCCCATCTTCTTCTGGGGTCCGTGCCAGTCCGTGTTCGTCCGTGTCAGTCCATTTCCGCTGGGCCTATCAAAGCAAATGCGTTTCGAGGCTGCCGGTGACATGAACCGGCTCGGCGGCCTCGGTTTTCTTTTCCGGGCGCAGCCTTGGCCTCCGGCTTTCGGCGGGAGCTTCCAGCGTTCTCAGAATGGCCTGGAGGCCATAGCCGTTCGGCATGTTCCGGGCGATTTCCCAGTTTTGCAGGGTGCGCACCGAAACTCCAAGATCGGCGGCAGCTTCTTCCTGGGTAAGCTTCCGCCGTTCCCGGAACTGCTTCATGATGGTTGCAAACTCTTCCTTAGTCATGGCGCTGGTGATTGGGATCACTACGCGACACGCGCAGCGGTCTGTCAAGATAAGATGGGTGGCGAATTTCTTAACTTGGTGCGCAGGCGCTCAATTCGCCAGAATAGTAACCGTAGCCGTCTTCCGCAGGCCAAGCATGGCTCCGTTGGTCGGATTTGAAAGTGCTACTGTGAAGGTTTCCGCAGGTTCGATGAGGGCGTCTCTTATGATCGGAACCCTTATGGTCGCGGTGCGTTGGCCCGCGTAGAAGGTGAGGGTGCCGATCGTATTGCCGAAATCACTCCCCGAAACGGCGCTTCCTTTAGCTGTGGAATATTGGACGGAGACCACGCTGTCGGCGCCCCCGAGCCGCTTTACGGTGAGCGTAGCAGTGCCGGAAGCTTCAGTAGCGGAATACCCGCTGGAGGCAAACTCAAGCACGCCATCCGGATTATCGTCATCGACGACCGTCACATCCACTGTGTTTTGCGCGGCCAAGGTCGCGTTGACGGGCGAGGAGAGAGTGACCCTGAACGTTTCGGGTTGCTCAAAAACGTTGTCGTTGAGAATCGGAATCGAAACGGATGCGGTGAGCTGCTTGGCGGCGAACGAGACGGTACCGCTCGCCGCTTTGTAATCGGTTCCCGATATTGCCGTGAGATTGCTGGTGGTGTAGCGGACAGAGGCCGATCCGGAACTTCCGCCGAGCCGGGTGATGGTGAGCCTGGCGTAGCCGTCGTTTTCCTGAACCGTAAGATTCGATGCAGAGAATTGCAGGGCGCCTTTGGAGTTGCTGTCATCGTAGATGGTCGCCGTCGCGGTCTTGGGGAGGGCTGTGGAATTTGGCAGCGTCGCTAGGGGAGAAAGAGAAGGGCTGGAAAGCGTCATGGTGAACGCCTTTGGCTGGTCGAACCCAGCGTGGGGGATCACCGGGATCACCACGATTGCGGCAGTCTGGTATGCCGAAAACGAAATCACGTTGCTTTTTGGAACGGTGAAATTAGTTGGCGTTTGTGCGCTTCCGGGGGTCAGGGTGTATTTGACGGTTGCGGTCTTCCCGAGGCCACCGCTGCGCACGACGGTGAAGACTACGGCTTTGGCGCTTTCATTGGCGTGAACTGTGGGGGAGGCAAAACCGATCAACCCGGCAGGCGCCTGGGCATCGGTGATGTTGACGGTTATGCTGCGGGGATTCATCACCGCGCCGGGTTTCCGCGCGAGCGTTGCCACAAACGAGCGTTCCCCGTTGGCTTTGGAGTTGTTGATAATGGGGATGATGGCGGTTCCCGAGGTCGCGCCCGCTTTGAACACAACGGGGAGGGCGAGGTCTTGCAAGCTGTTGAGGGTGCCGAAATCGATCCCCGGTTTTGCCGTGCCGCCTTTCTGTGTTGTCAGAGTGAGGGTTCCCGAGGTGGAGATGTAGCCGTCGCGATAGACCACGACTGCCAGATTGCCGGTTGCCACGTTCTCGGAGACGGTGGCCGTCGTGGCGGCGAGTCGGTAACGCATCGGAATGAGCAAGCCGTTCGAAAATTCACTCGTGGCTCCCGTGCTGTCGATGGCTATGGCGTAGAGGGTCTGCCCCCCAAAGCCAGACCCAAGTTGAGTGGAAAACGTGCAGTTGCCTGCGGCGTCGGTGTCGAATGGCAGGCTTTTAAACCAGGTGACCGCTTTCCCGGGGAGGGCCTTGTAGAGGTCGATCGTGCCGCTTTGGAGCGGTGTGCCATGATAGGTTCCGGTCACCATCGCCAGATTCAGGAGATTGTCCACGGTGACCAGGACGGGCGCCGGAGCCGATGCGTTGGGATTGCTGACATCGGCGATCAGATTGATAGGAACCCCCGTGCTGGCTGCGGTCAGCAAAATCGAGTACGAATGAAGGCTGTTGTTGGCCGAGTCACTCCCGCTGACCTGGATTCCATCGTAATCAGAGGCGATCTTGTTGATCCCGAGCGATGCCTGGCCGATGAAGTTGTCGTGGGCGCCATTGTAAATGCCCACTCCATTGCCGCTATTGGTCAGCGGTGAGGTGCCGTCCAGCGCGAGGCCAATGGTGTTGCCGGCTACCGTGTTGTCGTGAACCCCCGAGCCGTCGAGCCGGATGCCGTCCCCGATATTCCCTGAAACGAGATTTCCGCTCCCGATGACGTTGTTGGTTGCTTCGCAAGTGGTGGAAAGCACCAGAATGCCTGCATCGCTAAAGCTGTCGGTTCCATTGGCGATTGCGAACTTGCCGCTCGTGTCCGTCCCGATTTTGTTGCCTATAATTTGATTGTCGCTGCTTTCAAGTTCGATTCCGGAACCTGCATTGCCCGATATCCAATTGCCCGATCCACTCCCGCCGATGAAATGGGAGCCGCCGTCGCTGATGTAAATACCGGCTCTGCCATTGCCGATCGCGCTGGAGAGCGAGAAATCCAGTCCGATCTTGTTCTTCGTTACTGTGATTCCGCTGGATTCGTTAAGCCAGATTCCGTCTTGTGCGTTTCCACTGATTAGATTTCCTGAAATGGTCTGGTTGTTTGCATCCTGGGCGAAAATGCCGCACCCAGGTTCATTGTCGGTCCCGAAATTCGGAATCGAAAAGGTTCCGGTAATGTCGGTTCCGATGACGTTCCCCGCAATCTTCTCCCCCCAGGAGCTGTCGATGAAAATCCCCACACTGTTGCCCGAAATAATGTTGGAGTTGGCGTAAGCATTCGTGCCGGTGGAAGTGATGCTTGTATCTCCGATTACATTGGACGTTCCAGAGGTAATGTAGATGCCGGGTCCCGAGTTGCCGAAGCCGTCGGCGGTCGAACCGAGCGGGTCGGTGCCGATCTTGTTCTTGGTGACGCTCGTCCCATAACAAGAGTCGAGGGCAATCCCTGTGGCGTTGCCTGAAATGGTGTTGTTCCAGATGATCGTGCTGTTCGTGGTATGAAGATCGATACCGTTTCCCGAGTTTGGAATGCTGAACGCATCTGCGCCGGTGCCCGTTGTCCCTATAGAGTTGTATGTGATCGAATTGCCGATGCCGCTGCCCACCGAATAAATGCCGTTGCCAAAGTTGCCGGAAATCACGTTCCAATTGATCTTATTGTTGGTCGCCCCGTTGGTGAGCCTGATTCCATCCTGATTCGCGACGGACGCGCTCGCCGAACTGATCGAGATGGGAACCGAAGGGTCGGAATCCGTGCCGATCAAGTTTTTCGCCACCGTGTTGTTCGTGGCTCCGTTGGTCAGTTCTATCCCGGCATCCATGTGGCCCGAGATCACGTTCCCTTTGCCTGCGTCGGTTGTGCCGATATTGTTTAATGATCCGCTATCGACCACGATTCCCCTTGAAGGGTCGCCGTTTAAGGCTGTGGCGCCATCCACTCCGATCCCAATGTAGTTGCCCCATATATTGTTTAAGGTAGCCAGACTGCCGCTGATCAAAATGTTCGTGGAATTGCCCCCGATGAGGTTGCGTTCCGTCAGGGTGGCGCTTCCGATCTGATTGGATTTTCCGGTAATGGTGATGCCGATAGCTGTATTTCCGTAATTGGTCATCCCATCGGTGCCGATATAGCACCCAAAGACTTTATTGTTGTTCGAATCCAATCGAACGCACGAATAATTGTTCGATGCGTTGCTCGGTTGGATGATCAAATTTGTGAGGGTGCTGGTGCCGCCGGTGAAGACCAGCCCGTCGCCGCCCGCGCTGGAAAAATCCAGGGTGATCACTGGAGACGTGTCCGGGGGATCGCTGGGGTCCGGACGGATCTGTTGGGGGTCAACAATGCCATCGGGATCGTAAAAAGTGACGCTATTGCCGTTAATAGTTGTCGATCGCGCAATAATCGCAGGCAGCGGCGAATCGAACGAAAAGGTCAGCCCCTCTCCATTCCACAATCCAAAAATAATGGTCGTTCCAGGATGAGCATTGGCGTAAGCGATCGCCTGCCTGAATGAACCTTCGGTTCCTGTTAACAGCGCCGTGCCATCGTCGTACGTGGTGCGAACGATGAAGTTGCCTGCTTGCAGCGGGGCGACGAGTGCGAAAATCAGAAGAATCGAGGCGAATAATCTATTCATAGGGGGATTAGCTTGAATGTTCCCTGATTTCCTCCGATCGCAAGAGGTAAATCAATTTTGGGGTAAAGTTACAGTGACCGTTTTCTGGGGACCTAAAACCGCTCCGTTGGTAGGGTTTGAGAGCGTCACGGTGAAGTTTTCCGCCGGTTCCAGCAAAGTGTCCATAATGATTGGGACGGTGATGATCGCGGTGCGTTGCCCCTCGTAAAAGGTGAGAGTTCCGGCTTCGGAGATATAGTCGAATCCTGAGGTCGCCGTTCCGCGCCAAGTGGCGTAGTGCACGGAGGCGACGCTGGCCGCTCCCCCGAGCCGGTTCACCGCGATCTTTGCTGCACCCGCCTTTTCGCTGACGGACAAGGCGGCCGTCGCAAACTGAAGCACGCCATTGGGATTATCGTCATCAACGATCGTCACGTCCACACGATCTTGTGCGGCCAGGGTCGCGCCATTGGCCGGGGAGGAGAGGGTGACCCGGAAAGTTTCAGGTTTCTCGAAGAGTGCGTCATTCACAAGCGGGATGGACACCGTCGCGGTGCGCTGGTCCGGGGCGAAAGTCACCAAGCCGTTCATGGGGGTATAATCGGTGTTGGCCCGAGCTGTGAGATCGCTGGTGGCATACCGGACAGATACCGTTCCGCTGGCTCCCCCGAGCCGGGTGAGAGTCAGTTTGGCGCTGCCGGCGTTCTTCACGACCCCGAGATTCGAGACGGTGAATTGCACGGCCCCCTTTGGATTGCTATCATCACAAATCGTGGCCCTCGCGATCCTGGGGAGGGCAGGGGAATTGGCCAGCGCGGCCCCGTCCGAAACATTCGTCCCGGAAAGCAGCGTCATTGTAAATGTCTTTGGCGAGTCGAATTTCGTGTGGGGAACAGTGGGCACCACGACCGTGGCGGACGTCTGGAAGGCTGCGAACTTAATGACGTTTGATATTGGCACTATAAAATCAGTCGGCGTCCTGGCTGTTTCAGGCGTCAGGATATAACGCACATAAGCGGTGTTTCCGAGTCCGCCACTGCGCTGGATTGTAAAGACGGCATTCCTGGCGCTTTCGTTGGCGCGGAACGTCCCCGACGCAAATCCGATCAATCCGCCGGCCATCACGTCGTCTATGATGTTGACGATTGTGCTGCATAGGTTCGCCACGCTGTTCGCCTTTGGGCGCAGGGAAACGAGAAAGGAACGCTCTCCGTCGATAGTTGAGTTTTTGAGGATCGGAATGGTTGCGGTTCCCGTTGTCACTCCCGGCGCGAACACGAGTGAGGTGACGAGCGGTTGCAAGTAATCGATCCCCGATTTAGCGGTCCCGTTTTCGGTGACGATCCCGATGGTCCCCGAGGTTGAAACATTTCCATCGCGATGGACCGTCAACGCGAGATGGCCCGCCGCTTCGCTGACAATGGCGATCGGCTTGGCGAGCCGGTATCTCGTCGGAATCGCCAAACCGTTGGAGAGCACGCTGGCGGCTCCCGAGGCGGCCTTTACCGAAGCGTAAAACGTATAGCCGCCGAGATTCGCCCCGGCGAGGGCGTTGATAGCGGCGTTGCCCGCACTGTTTGTAGTAAGAGACAGAAGCTTGAAGGGAGTGGCCCCGGTCGGCCCCGAAAGCGAGCGGTATAATCCAAGAGCCAATGTTTGGTTCGCCGGGCCGTGGTACGTGCCTGAGATCAAGGCTTGGTTGGTTAGATTGTCCACCGTCAAAAGCGTTGGCGCGGGAATCGATTCGTCATCGGTGATGGTAACGGTCGTGCGACCCAGGCTGACCACCTCGCCGGGCGAGGGGACGAGGGCGACAGCAAAAGAGCGCACCGTGTCCAAAATCGAGTTGTTGATGATCGGGATGGTTGCGGTTCCCGTGGTGGCAAGGGGGGAGAAGACGACCTGTGGGTTTGGAACCTGGAAATCGGTCCCGGCTCTTGCGGTTCCGTTTTCGGTCGTGACTCCGATCGACGCAGAGTTTGAGACATTGCCATCGCGATGAACTATCACCTCGAGTCGGCCCGCCGCTTCGCTGACGGTGGCGGTCGAAGAGATGAGTCGGTACCTTGTCGGGATCTGCAGGCCGTTGGAGAGTGCGCTGCTGGCTCCCGAGGCAGCTTTCACCGAAGCATAAATCGTATAGCCGCCGAGATTCGCCCCGGCGGGCGTGTTGATTTCGGTGTTGCCTTCATTGTCGGTGGCGAGTGATATGGTTTTGAAGGATGTGGTCCCGCTCAGCCCGGGAGCCGACCGGTAGAGGCTGAGGGTGAGCGTTTGGTTTGGCTCTCCATGGTAAGCGCCTGTGATCCAGGCCTGGTTGGCCACATTATCAACCGCCAGAAGCGTCGGGGCGGGAATGGATTCGTCATCGGCGATAGTGACGGTCATGCGACCCTGGCTGACCGTTTGGCTGGCAGAGGGGACGAGCGCGACGACGAAGGAGCGCTCGGTGTCCAAAATCGAGTTCTGGATAATTGGAACCGTCGCTGTCCCCGAGGATGCCAATGGGGCGAAGATGATCGGCGAATCTGGGATCTGGAAGTCGATTCCGGACCTTGCGGTGCCGTTCTCGGTGGCGATTTCAATCGTCTCGGGGCTTGAGAGCACTCCGTCTCGATAAATGACCACCGTCAGTTGGCCGACTGCTTCGCTAACCGTTGTTGCTGTCTTGGAAAATCGGAAGCGCATCGGCACCAGCGGACCATTCGAGAGCGCACTGGTGGTCCCCGAAACCGTCGCTGAAGCATAAAGGGTATAGCCACCGAAATTGGCGCCAAGCGGCATGTCGAATGAGCCGGCGCCCGCGCCATCCGTGGTAATGGGGACGCTCTTGAACAATGTGGCTCCGGTCGGGCCGGAACTCGAGCGATATAAATTAATGGTCACGGCCTGGTTTGAAGCGCCTTGATAAGTGCCGGTGATTAGCGCCTTGTTCGCCTGATTGTCCACCGTCAGAATAGTCGGAACGGGTGCGGCGGGCCCTGCGAGCAGTGGGCAGACTGTCGTGAGAAAGACAAACAGCGAGGCCAAGTGAAGATTCATGGGCGGAAAACAGGACACTCGATTTTCTTCGTTTTCCGCTCTCGCCGCAAGATTATTATCAGGAGCGGATCGGAAGTATGGGAAGTATGGGAAGCATGGGAAGCATGGGAAGTATGGGATTAGTCCCATAACTCCCATAATTCCCATACCTCCCATTCGGCACCGAGCTGCCGACGCCCCCCTCGCTGTGTTATTTTCCCTTCCCAGACGCAAAAGTGCGTGCAAAACGCGAAAAAACTCTTGCCATTTCCGGGGGCCCGCCTATTTTGCGCACCCCATGCCAAAGTCAATCGCACGTCGAAAGACGAAGAAGGCCGTGGCCAAGCGGTTTAAAATCACGGGGACCGGAAAGATCCTTCGCTCTCAAGCCTGTAAGCGGCATTTGCTGCAAAGCAAGAGCGCGAAGCGCAAGCGTCAGCTTGCCAAGTCCGCCCTCGTGGACAAAACCGACATGGCTCGGATTAAAGAGAACATGCCGTTCGCGTAAAAACGCGAGGGGCGCGTCTGCCTGCCTGATCCCTAACGGGGTTCCATCAGCGAGCGAGGTCGGGAAGACGTTTCAACACTAAAAACTGCACGCTGAAAGAAAGGACAAACAATGCCAAGAGCAACTAATGCTCCCGCTAGCCGCGAACGCCGCAAGCGGATGCTCGACAAAGCCAAGGGATTCCGCGGCCGTCGTTCCAAACTGTTCCGCTACGCGAAAAACGCGGTAATGAAAGCGGAATACTGGTCGTACCGCGACCGGAAAAACCGCAAGCGCACCTTCCGGAACCTCTGGGTTCAGCGCATCAATGCAGCCTGCCGTGCCAACGGCCTTACCTACAGCCGATTTATCGAAGGCACCGTTGCCGCCGGTATCACGCTGGACCGCAAGGTGCTGGCCGAGATGGCTGTGAGCGACGAGGCAGCATTTCTGGCGATCGTCAAGAAGGCCGTTGAGGCCCTTGCGAAGAAGAAAGCAGCCTAAATAGCTCAGATCATTTTCCGGCCAGCGGCTGTTTAGGCAGTCGCTGGCCGTTTTTCGTTTCAATCCAATCTTCTCAATTTTACCCTTCCTTTCCATGGATCAGCAACTTGAACAAATTCGAACCGAAGCGCTCGCGGCCATCGCCGCAGCCGCCGGCGAGGCGGACCTCGAAGCCGTGCGCGTCAAATTTCTCGGGCGCTCCAGCGGCATTTCCGTCGTGAGCGAGGGGATGAAATCCCTTTCCAAAGAAGACAAGCCGCGCATCGGCAAGCTGCTCAACGAAGTGCGCACCGCCGTCACTTCGGCGCTCGACGCCCGCAAGTCGGCCCTCGAAGCCGAGCGCGATTCCAAGGCGCTCTCCGGGGTCGATGTCTCGCTGCCCGGCACGCCGCTTCCCATCGGGGCCATCCACCCGATCACGCAGTTGCTCGATCGCGCCATCCAGATTTTCCGCAAGATGGGATTCGTCCTGGCCGACGGCCCGGATATCGAAACCGAGTGGCACTGCTTCGACGCGTTGAACACTCCGCCCGATCACCCGGCCCGCAACGAGCAGGACACGTTTTACATGCCCGACGGCCGGTTGCTGCGCACGCAGACGTCCACCGTCCAGATCCGCACCATGGAGCAGATCGCGCCGCCGGTCCGCATCATCGCACCGGGTGGGGTTTACCGGCGGGACGAAGTCGATGCTACGCATCTCGCGCAGTTCACCCAGATCGAAGGCCTCTATGTGGATGAAGGGGTTACCTTGGGCGATCTCAAGGGGACCATCGAATTCTTCTTCCGCGAGCTGCTCGGCGACGATGTCCAGGTCCGGATGCGCCCTCATTTCTTCCCGTTCACGGAGCCCAGCTTCGAGATCGACATCAAGGCCGCCGCGCTCGGACGCGGGGACCGCTGGCTGGAACTGGCCGGATGCGGCATGGTCGATCCCGCCGTGTTCCAGGAGATGAACCGCAAACGCGGCGATCTCGCTTACGACCCGGAGAAATACACGGGCTTTGCGTTCGGCTTCGGTCTGGACCGGTTGGCCATGATTCTCAGCGGCGTCTCCGATATCCGCCTTTTCACCGACAACGATCTGCGCTTCCTGGCGCAATACCGGGGCGCTTAGGCGAACTCTCTTATCTAATCTATGAAAGTTTCACTCAACTGGCTCAAGGAACTGGTCGAACTTCCGCCCGATGCCGCCGCGCTCTCGGATTTGCTGACCAAAGCGGGCGTCGAAGTCGAAGGCATCGAACAACGCGGGGTCTCCATCGACAAGGTGGTGGTCGCGCAGATTCTTGAGTCCAACCAGCACCCGAACGCGGATCGCCTGAGCGTCTGTAAAGTCAACGACGGCTCGGCCCAGCCGCGCCAGATCGTTTGCGGGGCCAAGAACTACAAGGTCGGCGATAAAGTCCCGCTGGCGTTGCCCGGAGCCGTTATGCCCGGCGATTTCAAAATCAAGGTGGGCAAACTCCGTGGCATCGAGAGCGAAGGGATGATGTGCAGCGCCAAAGAACTCGGGCTGGCCGAGGATGCGGATGGCTTGCTGATCCTCCCCGAAGCCGCCCCGATCGGCACGGCAATTAGCTCCCTGTTCCCGTCGGACACGATCCTGGACGTGGAAGTGACCCCGAACCGCCCCGACCTTCTCAGCCATGTCGGAATGGCGCGCGAGATCGCCACGCTCTTGGGTAAAACGCTCCGTTTGCCGACCGGCGTTTTGGTTGCCAAGGGGGCGAAAGCCCAGCCCGCCAGCGATATCACGCTGGAAGCCGAGGCGGATTGTCCGTTGTACAGTGCGCGCCGGGTTCGCGGCGTGAAAGTCGGGCCGAGTCCCGCCTGGCTTCGGGGGAAGCTTGAAGCGATCGGCATTCGTTCGATCAACAACATTGTCGATGTCACCAACTACGTCATGCTGGAAATGGGGCAGCCGCTCCATGCCTTCGACCTGGCCAAACTTAGCGGCGGCATCCGGGTTCGCAAGGCCGCGGAAGGCGAGGCGTTCCTGGCGCTCGACGGCAAGACTTACACCTTGGCCCCGCGCCATTTGCTGATCGCCGATCAGCAGCGCGCCCTGGCCATCGCGGGGGTGATGGGCGGCGAGGATTCCGGCGTGACCGAAGCCACGGTGGACGTGCTGCTTGAGAGCGCTTACTTCACGCCTGCAGGCATTCGCCGCACCTCGCGGGAACTCGGGCTCTCCAGCGACGCGAGCTACCGGTATGAACGCGGCATCGACCCGGAAGGGGTGCTGCCCGCTTCCGCTCGCGCCATCGAACTGATCCTCGAAGTGGCCGGAGGCACGGCCGAGCCGATCGCCTCGGCGGCAGGATCGGCGTCAGGCTTTCAAACTACTGTGTCGTTCCGACTCGAACGCTGCCGGGCCGTGCTCGGAGCGGAAGTGGAGGCGGGACAAGTGGATCAAATCCTCACCGGATTCGGGCTTAAGAAGAGCGAAGCGGGATGGAGCGTTCCATCATTCCGGCAGGACCTTACCCGCGAGATCGATCTGATTGAGGAAATCGCGCGAGTCATTGGCATCGATGCGGTGCCAGCCCGTGGGCGGAGTTGTTTCGTCGAGAGCACGCCGGCGGACAAGCGCCACGATCAGGCCATGCGCTTGAGGCGGGTTCTTGCGGCGCAAGGCTTCCATGAAGCCCGAAGCCTCACGCTCATCTCCGAACGCGACCTCCTGGCCTTCCCGGTGGAAGGGGCGCTTCGCGTCCGCAATCCGCTCAACGAAGACCAGGTCGTCCTGCGTCCGAGCCTCATTCCGGGGCTTTTGAATGCGGTCGCTCGCAATGTCCGCAGCGGGGTGCGCGATCTCCGGCTCTTTGAAGTGGGCCGGGCCTTTGGCGGCAGCACTCAGCCCGCCGAGGAGCGGACTTCGTTGGCTCTGGTCTTGACCGGCGCCACGCATCCTTCCTCCTGGCGGGATGCCAAGCCGCGCCTGGCTGATTTCTTCGATCTCAAGGGCGCGTTTGCGGCTCTGAACCTGGATGGGCTCACTTATGAAGCCGTTTCGCATCCGGCCCTGGCGCTCGCGGTGGAAATCCGGCGCGGGGAGGTCGTGGTCGGTCTGGCGGGGCAACTCATGCCTGCACGGGCCCGCGAACTCGATGCAACCGCCCCCGTGCTGGTGGCGGAGCTGAATCTCGACCTGTTCGAAGCGGCCTCGGCCCGGGTCAGTTTCACGGAATTGCCCAAGTTCCCGGCGGTCACGCGCGACATCGCCATGCTGGCGCCTGTGGAGGTTCCGCACGCCCGGATCGAGGCCGTTCTGAGAAGCGCCAGCGAGCCTCTTTTAGTTGGGGTCGAGTTGTTCGATGTTTTCACTGATGAAACCGGTCAGCGAATCCCCGCGGACAAAAAATCGGTGGCGTACGCATTGACTTATCGCTCTCAAGAGAGGACACTGACGGCAGATGAAGTTGCCGCAGTCCATAACCGGCTGAAAGAGCGACTCAAGGCGGAACTGGCCGTCAACTTCCGCGAATGATCTTTTAAAGATTTACCCTGCGGTGTTCGAGATTCAGGAGCTGCTCCCGGACCGATATGATCGTCAGAGGAGGCTTGGTGGGCGGTGGCAATGACATGCCTTCACTGGAAGTCAAAGCGCTGTTCACGGTTTCCGCCGTTTCCTTGAGGGAACGGGTAAAGCTACTTAACGGCACTTGCGGGGTAAAATGGCACCCTCGGTGGGAAACCACCGGGGGTGCCGCTTTTTTTTAAAGGCATTTGGCCATTTCCGCTCGAGCCTAACCCGGAAAATAAACCCGCGCAGAGGCGCGGAGGCGCAAAGAGAATTGAGAAGGAATGAATCTCTGCGCCTCTGGTGCGAGATTACTCCTGATCCGTTGCCGGTTTGGCAACTTCTGGCAAAGCCAGCGAGGAAGGGAGCAGCAGAGGGGTGGGCGATGCCCGTGGCATCCGATGAGTTGAGTGAACCTAGATCCGGCAGAAGAACCCGCGCCAAGGACGCAAAGACCGCCAAGGGAGGAA